>JAHBYK010000044.1 GCA_019635965.1 Parvibaculum sp.
TATGACCGAATTTCCTGCCAATCTCACCTGCTGGGTGCTGACCAATGGCATGGCGGGCTTCGAGGTGCAGGTGATCGGCGTGGCCGAGGCGCTCGGCCTGACGCCCGTGGTGAAGCGCGTCGCCCCCACCCCGCCCTTCAAATGGATGGCGCCATGGGGCCCGGCGCAGCCGCAGGAAGGCATCGCCCCGCCCTGGCCGGATGTGCTGATCGCCTCCGGCCGCCAGTCGATCCCCTATGCGCGGATGATCCGCAGGAAATCCCGCGGCCGCACCTTCACCGTCATTCTGCAGGACCCGCGCGTCAGCCCGGCGCACTTCGATTTCGTCTGGGCGCCCGCGCATGACCGGCTCACCGGCCCCAATGTGCTCTCGACGCCCGTTTCGCCGCATCGTCTGACGCAGAAGCGCCTTGCGGACGAAGCCGCGCTCTTCGCACCGCAAGTGGCGCATCTGCCCCATCCGCGCGTCGCCGTGCTGATCGGCGGCACCAATGCGGTCTATCAGCTGACCGAAGAGGTCGCAGCGAAACTCGGGCGCGATCTCGCCGCCATCGCGGAGAAAGGCGCAGGCCTCATGGTCACGCCGTCCCGCCGCACCGGCGAGCGCCAGACCGCCATCATTGCCGGGGCGTTGAAGGGTCATCCCGCCATCGTCTGGGACGGCAAGGGCCCCAATCCCTATTTCGGATTTCTGGGCCTTGCCGATGCCGTCATCGTCACCTGTGATTCGGTCAACATGGTCGGCGAGGCCGCCTTCACCGGAAAGCCCGTCCATGTGATCGAACTCGAAGGCGGCTCGCCCAAATTCCGGCGCTTTCTCGATGCCATGTATGAAAGCGGCGCTGCCCGCCCCTTCCGCGGCGCGCTTGAAAGCTGGGCCTCGCATCCCTTAAATGCGACGGACGAGATCGCCGCCGCCATCGCCACCCGCCTCAAGGCGCATCTCGCCCGTCAAAAGGCCCAATAAATCAGGGGTTAATGGAGCAAGGTTAATCAGGGTGCGGCAATTCGTTCCCGCGACATTTGGGCGGTTGCGATTGCCGCTGTAAGCTCCACATCATTGTGTCACGAAACGAAAGCCCGCCGGGGCAAGGACATAAGGCAAAGCTATCATGAGCCTGATCGACATCGAAGCATTGCGCGCCACGCCGCTGAAGACCGACCCCTACGATTATTTCGTGGTACCGGCCTTCGTGACCGGCAAGGCGCTCGACAGCGTGATCGCCGATTTCCCGAAGATCGACTCGACGGGCTCGATCCCGCCGAGCGAGCTCGACATTCATGGCAGCTTCCAGCAGCTGCTGGACGAGATGAACGGCCCCGAGTTCCGTGCCGCGATCGAGGAAAAGTTCGGCCTCGATCTGTCCGACCGGCCGACCATGTTCACCATTCGCGGCTATTGCGCGCGCAACAACGGCAAGATCCACACCGACACCAGGTCGAAGATCATCACCGTGCTGCTCTATCTCAATCAGGAGTGGGAGGCTGGCGGCGGCCGGCTGCGCATCCTGCGCTCCGCGACCGATCTCAATGACGCGGCCGAGGAAGTCTCGCCCAATGGCGGCACGCTTCTCGTCTTCCGCCGCTCGGACAATTCCTGGCACGGGCACGAGCCTTTCGAGGGCCAGCGCCGCGCGATCCAGATGAACTGGGTGACGGACGAGGAAGTGGTGGAGCATGAACAGCGCCGCCACCGCTTCACCTCCACGCTGAAGAAGCTCAATCCCTTCGGCTCGCGGGCAACGCGCGAGACAGCGAACACCTACTGAGTTTTCGAGTACATGACTTCCGGGACAAGCCAATGACGCTTCAGATCGAGACCTTCAAGAACGCCGATCTTTCGCATGGCTGGCGCCCCGGCAACAATGCAGGCGGCGCAACGCTTTTCAAGGCGCTCGGTCATCCGCTCACCGCACCGAAGGGCGAGGCGCTGATCGCGGATCTTGCGAAGGCCGGCCCCGTTGCGATCTACGATCCGTCCGGCACCATCGGCAACTTTCACGCCTATTACAATCTCGCCCGGCTCGACATCGCCGGCTATTTCGTCCAGCGCATCGAGGATCTCGGCTCCGCCTTTCTCGGCCATGAGGCAAAGCCCGTCAGCGCCATGAAGAAATGCGGCGCGAAGGCCGTGCTCGTTCTCGCCTTCGATGCGGGCAAGACGCTCCCCTCGATCCAGCATGTCTTTCCCGAAGGCGCGCGCATCGCAACGCTCGACGACATCCGCCTGCCCGATGACATGCTCACCAACAAGGCGAACTATCTCGACCCGATGAACTTTGCGACCAACTTCGCGCTGATGCGCGAGCGGAAGGGCGCAAACGGGCATGACGGCATCCACACCCGCGTCGCCAGCGCGAATTACTGGGGCCTGCACGGCGCGGAAAAGCCGGAACTCTGGCTCTGCCTCTTCGACGAGAAGGGCAATCAGCTTGCCGAATGGCGCGAGGAAATGCCCGCCCCCGGCGCCCCCTTCGTGATCGACAGCGCCGAAGTGCGCAACCGTTTTGGCCTCGGCGATTTCACGGGCTCGCTTTTCATCCATGCCGTGCGCATCAAGGGCCATGACGTGGTGAAATATGCGCTCGACATGTATGGCGAGAACGGGCTCGCGCTCTCCTGCAGCCATGACGCCAATGCCTGGCCGGCCGATTTCTATGCCGGTATGCCGGCGGGCGACGCCGATGAGCGCGTCACGCTTTTCGTGCAGAACTCGCACCCCATGCCCATTCCGCCGCGCACCGTCGGCCTCAACATCATGGGTGCGCAGGATGTCGCCTGGTATGAGGATGAGATCCCGCCCTTCGGCACGCGCGGCATTCCCGTCGAAAGCCTGCTGCCCGATGCGAAATGGCCGGACCAGATCGAGATCGTCGCAGGCCGCTATTTCGTCCGCCCGCGCTATGAGGTGATCCGCGGCAATGGCCAGCGCCGCCTCGCTCATGCCAATGTCGAGCGCACGGACCTGAAGCCGAACCCGGAAATTCCGAACCTCGAAAAGCATATGGGCAAGGGCTACATCATGCCGCTGCCCATCCTGCCGCGCGACCGCTTCGAAACCGTGATGCTGCCGACGCCGATGGCGCGCGACGAACACGAGATACCGCTGCGCGCCGAAATGATCGACGCGACGGGCAAGCTCGTCGCCACGAAATATCTCGGCCGCATCCCGCGCCGCGAAAGCGTCGAAGTCGATATCGAGAAATGGATGAAGGAAGAGGCGCTGAAACTTCCGTCAGGCTATGGCCATGTCGAATTTCTCTACGACTTCCGCAATGGCGGCGAAGCGAATGGCTGGCTCCACGCGCTCGGCCGCTTCGAGCAGAAGGCGAGCGGCCACCGCGCCGAAACGATTTTCGGCGCGCATATCTACAACACGGCGGTGATCTACAAGGACGAGCCGCAGAGCTACACCAACAAGCCGCCGGGGCTGACGACGCGCCTCTTCCTGCGCATTGCGGGCCCCGCACTCGATGACGGCGCGATGGACACGCTCTGCCACCTGATCTATCCGGCCTCGACCGAGTGGCACCCGAAGAGCACGACGCTGCTCATCCTGCACAATGCGGAAGGCCAGCCCATCGCGGAAACGAAGGTGGAGATCGCCTGCGGCGGTTCCTTCCACTGGCGCCTGTCGGAAATGTTCAGCGTCGAAGACCGCGAACGCATGGGCGGCGCCGGCTATGTCATCATCCGCGACACGACCTGCCGCCTCTTCGGCTTCCACGGCCTCGTCAACGGCGACAGAGCTTCTGCCTGGATCACATGTTCGGGTTCTGAAAGCGGCGCGCGAAAATCTCCCGATTTCCCATAGGAAGTACGTTATGGCCCGGCCTGTCCGGGTATCCATCTTCCGTCACCCCATTTCTTACGCAAATCCGCCGTGTTTTATTGTCGCAGTGCAGCAAAAACCTTGAGTTTGCCATGAGGACTGTCTTACTGGCGGGACGGCCGGTCCCTCCCTTCCCCACGGCTTTCCCACCGTTTCACGGGGAGTACATTCATGGCCGTTCTCGTTGGCAAACAGGCACCCATTTCACCGCCGCCGCCGTCATGCCGGATGGCGGCATCGTCGACGATTTCAATCTCCGCGCGCCTATCTGAACGGCGCCTACGGCCTTGATATTCTTCTATCGCTCGACTTCACCTTCGTCTGCCCGTCGGGAAATCCTCGCCTATTCGAACCGCGTGCCGAAATTCGGGCGCTGAACGTGAAGGTGTCGCGTCTCGGTCGACAGCCAGTTCCACGCACGCTGCCTGGCAGCACGGCGCCGAAGGATGGCGGCCTCGGCCGGTGGTTCCCGATGGTGGCCGACATGACGAAGCAGATCGCGCGCGACTATGACGTGCTGATCGAGGTGGCGTGGCGCTGCGCGGCACACCGATCGACCGCGACGGCGTCGTCCGCCACCAGCTCGTCAACGACCTGCCGCTCGGCCGCAATGCGAGCGGGCGCTGCGCATGGTGGATGCGCTCCAGTTCCATGAGGAGCATGGCGAAGTCTGCCCAGTAGAAGCTGGCAGAAGGGGGCGAGGAAGGCATGAAGGCCGACGCCATGCGGCGTCGCGAAATATCTCGGCGCCCGCCGGGCGCTCTGAGCCTTTTGGCACGGCGCCCGCCGGGGTCTTCTATATAGTGGGCTGACCGGCGGGCCCGCCTCCCCCTCCTTATCCGTTCACCCCGTTCCAGGCCCCAGCGCGAAGAAGCACCATGTCCGACAGCAAGCACGCAAAAGTCTAATCATCGGCGTAAAAGCGCGTGGCTACACCGCGGCGATCTATGCCGCACGCGCGCCATGCTCGAGCCGTCGTCATTCAGGGCATCCAGCCGGGCGGCCAGCTCGCGCCATCACCACCGATGTCGAGAATTATCCGGGCTTTGCCGAGGTCATTCAGGGCCCCTGGCTGATGGAGCAGATGGAGGCTGGAAAGGCGCGCCACATGGGCACCGAGATGATCTCCGACACGATCGTCTCCGCCGATCTGAAGAAGCGCCCCTTCGAACTGAAGGGCGACAGCGGCACGCTCTACACCGCCGACGCGCTCATCATTGCAACCGGCGCTCAGGCGAAATGGCTTGGCCTTCCTTCCGAACAGCATTTCCAGGGCTTCGGCGTTTCCGCCTGCGCCACCTGCGATGGCTTCTTCTATCGCGGCAAGGAAGTGCTGCTGATCGGCGGCGGCAACACGGCCGTCGAGGAAGCCCTGTTCCTCACCAATTTCGCCTCCAAGGTGACGGTGATCCACCGCCGCGACAGTTTCCGCGCCGAAAAGATCATGCAGGAACGGCTTTTCAGGAATCCGAAGATCGAGGTGATCTGGGATACCGTTGTCGAGGAAATCATCGGCACCGAGGACCCGCGCAGCGTCACCGGCGCGAAGGTGAAGAACCTCAAGACCGGCGAGACGCGCACCATCCCCGCCCATGGCGTTTTCGTCGCCATCGGCCATGCGCCCGCGACGGAACTTTTCGTTGGCCAGCTCGACATGAAGGAAGGCGGCTATCTGAAAACCGTGCCCGGCACGCCGCGCACCAATATTCCCGGCGTCTTCGCAGCCGGCGACGTGACGGACGATGTCTATCGTCAGGCCGTCACGGCGGCGGGCATGGGCTGCCAGGCCGCGCTGGAAGCCGAACGCTGGCTCGCCGCACAGGAAGCGCACGCCGAGGCGGCGGAGTAGCCGCAGTTTCACCTCTCCCCCGCCGGGGGAGAGGGCTACCCCGCGAGAGCCAGCAACGCCCGCAATTCATCCATGCCGGAAATGACATGCGCGCCCTCGCTTTTGAGCGCCGCCGCATCGGTATGCGGATCGCCGGCATAGCCGACAACAGCCATCCCCGCCGCCACCGCCGCCTGCACGCCGGGCACGCTGTCCTCGATCACGAGGCAGCGCGAAGGTTCATGCCCCATGCGCGATGCCGCATGAAGAAAGAGATCGGGTGCGGGCTTGCCGGCGCGCACTTCCTCCGCGCTGAACAGCACATCCTCCACCAGCGGCAGAAGCCCCGTCATGCCGAGCGTGAAGCGCATCTTCTCGAACTTGCCGGAAGAGGCGACGCAATAGGGAAGCGCCCGCGCCCGGAGTGCATGAATGACATCGCTCGCCCCCGGCACCGGCTCGATCCCCGCCGCGAAGGCTTCCAGCGTCCTGTCGCGGATAGAGGTGGTCCAGTCCGCGCGCAGCGCGCGGCCAAGCGCGGCCTCCACATGCGCGCGCACCGCATCCATCGTGCGGCCGACAAAGAGCCTGCGGCACTCCTCATATGAAATCTGGAAACCTTCCTCGCTCAGCACGCGCGCCAGCAGCCGGTTCGCCACGGGCTCGGTGTCGACCAGCACGCCGTCGCAATCGAAAATGACGAGAGAGGGAGAAAATGAAAACGCCATGCCCGCCTTATAGCCGCGGACATGGCGCTTTCATCTTCAAATCTTGTGACAGCAGATTACCGGCTCACGCGACGGTGGCGCGAAGCATCCAGGCCGTCTTCTCGCTCACATCCATGCGCTGGACCATCAGGTCCGCCGTCACTTCATCGCCTGCGTCCGACGCAACCTTGAAAAGATCGCGTGCGGTCTTGACGACCTGCTCATGGCCCTTCACGAGGTTCTTCACCATCTGCTCGGCGCTCGGCACGCTGTTGTCCTCCTGGATCGAGGTCAGCTTGCCATATTCCGCATAGGTGCCGGGCGCGAACCGGCCAAGCGCGCGGATGCGCTCCGCGATGAGGTCCGTCGCGGCCCAAAGCTCGCGATACTGCTCCTCGAACATGAGATGCAGCGAGCGGAACTGCGGCCCCGTCACGTTCCAGTGGTAATTGTGCGTCTTGAGATACAGCGTGTACGTGTCTGCGAGCACGCGCGACAGGCCTTCGGCAATCTCGTTCCTGTCATTCGCTGCAATGCCTGTATCGACTTTCACGGCACACCTCCTTTTAATTTGCCCACATGATATAGGGCTTTATCAATGAAATGCAAGGTTTATTAGAATAATTCTAATTAGGGTGCCGGGGTAGTTCCCCGCCGCCCTTACCGTGGCCGCCTCGCTGTCCTAGACTGGGACCGGAGCCCCCATCAAGCGGAGACCGGGATGACCTCGCTCATTGAATTTCTCGATCGCAAACCCATCGAAATGAACCGGCGCCAGCTCGTGAAGGGCTTGGCCGCCGGCTATATCGTCGCGCTTGGCGGCTGTGTGCAGAACCAGCAGCTCGGAAGGCAGCAGCTTCTGCTCGTCTCGGAAGCGCAGATGACGCAGCTTTCGGCCTCCGCATGGAACCAGATCCGCCAGCAGAAAAAGGTTTCCACGAACCAGACATTGAGCCGCCGGTTGAACACGGTCGGCCCGAAGCTCGTGCAGGCGGCCGGGCTCCAGAACCAGCCCTGGGAATACACGGTTTTCCAGGGCGACGAGGCCAATGCCTTCGTGCTGCCGGGCGGCAAGGTCGGCTTCTATGAAGGCATCTTCAAGCGCATGGAAAACGACGACCAGCTCGCCACCGTGCTCGGCCATGAAATCGGCCACGTCGCGGCGCGCCATTCGGCGGAGCGCTACAGCCAGCAGGTTGCGGCCGGCGTCGGCATGCAGGCCGCGCAGGTTGCCCTGCAATCGGGCGATGTCAGCGGCGCAGGCCAGATCGCGGCCATTCTCGGCGCAGGCGTGCAGTTCGGCATCCTGCTCCCCTATTCCCGCACCCACGAGCTGGAGGCCGACCGCCTCGGCATCGAATACATGCACAAGTCGGGCTTCGACCCGCGCCAGTCGCTGCGCTTCTGGCAGAACATGTCGGCGCAACGCGGCAATCAGGCCCCGCCGCCGGAATTCATGTCCACCCACCCCTCCGACCAGACGCGCATCGCCGCCCTCACCCAGCACCTGCGCCAGCTCGGCTATCAGGTGTAACGCTTATCCACAACTAGGTGTGGGATGGCGCTTTACGTCACCCCACATCTATGTTGATATCTGGTACAAAATAGGAACTTCCGGAAAGGCAATTCATGACGTCCGCAGGGGAAGATCTGCTGACCTTTGTCGGCGACCAGAAGTTCGCAACCATCTTGGCGGACCCGCCATGGCAATTTCAGAATCGCACGGGCAAGGTCGCGCCGGAACACAAGCGCCTTAGCCGCTATGGAACGCTGACGGTTCCTGAAATATCGGCTCTGCCTGTTTCGAACATCGCGGCCCCGACAGCACACCTCTATTTATGGGTGCCCAATGCGCTGCTGCCGGACGGACTCGCGGTAATGGCCGCATGGGGGTTCAATTACAAATCGAACATTGTCTGGCACAAGATTCGGAAAGATGGCGGCAGCGACGGTCGCGGCGTAGGGTTCTATTTTCGCAATGTGACTGAGTTGCTGCTCTTCGGAGTACGCGGAAAGAATGCGCGGACACGCGAAGCTGGCCGCCGCCAAGTGAACTACATGGCAACCCGCAAGCGTGAGCACAGCCGCAAGCCCGACGAGCAGTATGAGTTGATCGAGTCCTGTTCACATGGTCCCTATCTGGAACTCTTTGCCAGAGGAACGCGGCCGAACTGGGCGCTTTGGGGTAATCAGGCGGCGGATGATTATGCGCCGACGTGGAAAACCTATGCGCATCATTCGCAGGCGCATCGCATTGCCGCAGACTGATTGCGGCACTTGGTCTAATCAAATGTAACGATCGTATCCGGCAATCCGATCAGCAAGAGCGGACATGGGTTTCCAACACCGCGCTGGACGCGATCTTCCAGCTTTCGCCAATGCGTTGTTGCTGCACCGAATTTATCCGACACAAACTGATCGGCCCACGCTTCCCTGAATGCCACGGGGTTCTTGTCGCGGCCGACGCGCCGAAGCACTGTGTCCTCCTGACGGTTGGTCGGATTAAGCCCAAGATTTCTAAGATCATCAAATGACGACACGCCTCTTTGAACGGCATAGCGTCTAACAAGCTCCTTCATCCGGTCTTGAAGCGTTGCACCGCGCGTGACGATCACGCCGACAGATATGGCGCCTTCGGCATGAAGCCTCTTGAAGTTCTCCAGATCGCGGTCGAAAAATGGATCCTTGTTGTTCCACTCGATCTCCAGCGCCAGCGCCTTTCCATCCGGGAAATGACGGACATGGTCGATCTCGTGGCTGATCGACTCGCGCTCCAATCCATTGATCGTCTTTCGGATTTCGAAGTTTGCCTTCTTCCAGCCCAGCTCGCTCAATGTCCTGCGCAGCCGCTGTGTACCCTTGGCTTCGCCGCCTCCCGAGCCGATGATTTCATCAATCGGAATGGCGAGCCCCTCAAGTGCCTCGCTCAATTCCGTGAGAGCCTCCGGAAAATCCACGGACAGAATGGCCCAGGCATGGGAATGAAATTCGATCTGAAAGCCGCGATTTCTTAGATTTTCGAGCATGGCCCCATCCCTGTATTCCGATCCATATTGAACACATTGCAGGGCAAGGTCTATGCAAACAAAAAAGGCCCCGCATGGCGGGGCCTTTTCGCTTTGATACGGTGCCGCTCAGCTCAGGCTGGCGCAGAAACGCTGGATGCGTTCGCAGGCATCGGTGAGTTCTTCCGTGGACGTCGCATAGGAGATGCGGAAGAAGGGCGACAGGCCGAAGGCCGCGCCATGCACCACCGAAATCCCCTCCGCCTCGATGAGTGCGAGCGCAAAGTCCTCGTCCGTCTCGATCACCTTGCCCTCCGGCGTCTTCTTGCCGATGCATCCCTCGCAGGACGGATAGACATAGAAGGCGCCTTCCGGCGTCGGGCATTTCAGCCCCTTCGCCTGATTGAGCATGGAAACGACGAGGTCGCGCCGTTCCTTGAACACGGCCGCACGCGCGGGAATGAAATCCTGCGGTCCGTTCAGCGCCTCGACGGCCGCCCATTGGCTGATCGAGGTCGGGTTCGATGTCGACTGGCTCTGCACCTTCGTCATCGCCTGGATGAGCGCCACCGGCCCCGCGCAATAGCCGATGCGCCAGCCGGTCATGGCATAGGCCTTCGAGACGCCGTTCATGGTCAGCGTGCGGTCGTAGAGGCCGGGCTCCACCTCTGCCGGCGTCGCGAATTTGAAGCCGTCATAGGTGAGATGCTCATACATGTCGTCGGACAGGATCCAGACATGGGGATGCTTCATCAGCACGTCGGTCAGCTTCTTCAGCTCCGCCGCCGTATAGGCCGCACCCGACGGGTTCGACGGCGAGTTGAAGATGAACCACTTGGTTTTCTTCGTGATCGCCTTTTCCAGCACTTCGGGTTGCAGCTTGAAGCCGTCCTCGAGCTTCGTCTCGAGCGCGATGGGCGTGCCGCCCGCAAGCTGCACAATATCGGGATAGGACACCCAGTAGGGCGCGGGAATGAGCACCTCGTCGCCCGGATTGATCGTTGCGATCATGGCGTTGAAGATGATCGGCTTGCCGCCCGGCGCCACGAAGGCCTGGTTCGGCTGATAGTCGAGCCCGTTCTCACGCTTGAACTTGGCGCAGATCGCCGCCTTGAGCTCCGGGATGCCGTCGACCGCCGTGTACTTCGTCTTGCCCTCGCGGATCGCGCGGATCGCGGCTTCCTTGATGTTGTCGGGCGTGTCGAAGTCGGGCTCGCCGGCCGCAAGCGAGATCACGTCGCGGCCGAGGGCTTTCAGGTCGCGCGCTTTCTGCGTGGCGGCAATCGTGGCCGACGGCTGAATGCGGTTGAGCGCGTCCGAAATAAAGCCCATGAGACATCTCCTGTTGGCGGGCGGCTGAAAATCCGGGCGCAACCTAAGCCCCCCCGTTCGCGCGCGCAACAGGCTTCCCTGGGCCCGGGGCCAATAAAGCGCGAGCGCGGCGAAAAGCAGCACCGGCCGCGCAATATCGGCCCCGTCCGGCCGGACGGTGAGCCCCTTCGGGTTGCCCGCCCCGCCCGCCTACCGCGCCGGAACCGCCGCGATATCGGGAACCGGCTCGCCAAATGTCATCTGCATCGGAATGACGCCCGCCCAGACGGGAAGCGCCATGTCTTCCGCATCGTCGAGGGGGCCGCCGGTCCGCACCTTCGCCGCCACTTCGGTGAGCGGCAGCCGCAGCACTTCGGTCGCCTTCGCTTCCTGCGCATTGGCGGGCCGCTCGCCGCCCGGCCGCCCCACCCGCACCCGCGCCGTGAAGAGCGCCATGGCGCGGTCCTTTTCGGCGCCGCTCAGCACCTCCGCCCGGCCATGTGCCATGACGGAGCGATAATTCATCGAGTGGTGAAAGGCCGAGCGGGCCAGCACCAGCCCGTCCACATGCGTGACGGTGAAGCACATCGGCGCGCCCTCCGCGAGCACGCGCATGAAGCGCGCCTTGCGCGAGCCGTGAAAGAGCACGCTCTCCCCGTCCCGCACATAGAATACCGGTAACGCCACGGGCCCTGCTTCGGTGCTGAACCCGATATGCGCGAGATAGCCCTCGTCGAGAATGGCGTGAACCGTCTCCCGGTCATAGGCGGCGCGCTTCGCCAGCTGCCGCACGCGATAGGGCTTCGAAGTCCTGTAGTCACTCATGGGTCCGATCCTCGTCTGGAATACGGCCCGCACTGTTTGGCAGAATTGGCCCTATTAAAAGGTCCATTCATGGAATTATGGTGGGGCCATATCTTCACGGGGAGCCTTGCCCATGCCCGCCACGCCGCTGCCTCTCGGCACCATCGCGCTCGATGCGGATGCCGCCGCGCCGCTCTACCGCCAGCTTTACGACGCGCTGCGCGAGGCGATCCTCGAAGGCCGCCTTGCGCCGGGCGCGCGCCTCCCTTCCTCGCGCCTCCTCGCCTCGGAACTCGGCGTCGGCCGCAACACCGTGCTCGCGGCCTACGATCAGCTCACCGCCGAGGGCTATCTTGAGGGACAGGTCGGTGCCGGCACCGTCATTGCCGCAACGCTGCCCGACAGCATGTTGCAGCTCGACCGGCAGGCACAGGGCGCAAAGCCCAATCCCGCCAATGCAAATAGCCGCCAGCTTTCAAAGCGCGGGCAGGCGCTCTCCGCGACGCGCCGCCTGACGCCCGGCTATGCGCGCGGCATCGGCAAGCCCTTCCAGCATGGCCTCCCCGCGATCGACGAATTTCCCGCCATGCTCTGGAGCCGCCTCCTCGCCCGCCATTCGCGCGACACGCGCACCGCGCTCTTCGGCTACGAAACCGGCACCGGCGTCGAGGCGCTGCGCGAGGCGATCGCCGCCTATGCAGGGGCGGCACGCGGCGTCACCTGCACGAAGGATCAGGTGATTGTCACCGTCGGCGCACAAGGCGCGCTCGATCTTGCCGCGCGCATGTTGCTCGATCCGGGCGATCCGGTCTGGGTGGAGGATCCGGGCTATCTCGGTGCCCGCGGCGCTCTCCTGGGCGCTGGCGCCAGTCTCGTTCCCGTGCCGGCCGATGAAGAAGGCCTCGATGTCGCGCAGGGCATCGCGCGCCACCCTGCCCCGCGCCTCATCTATGTCACGCCGTCCCATCAGTTCCCGCTCGGTGCAACACTGTCCCTGCCGCGCCGCCTCGCCCTCATCGATCATGCGCGGCAATGCGGCGCTTTCATTCTCGAAGATGATTACGACAGCGAATACCGCTATCAGGGCCGCCCCATTGCCTCGCTTCAGGGCCTCGATAAGGCCGGCACGGTCATCTACATGGGCACCTTCGCCAAGACGATCTTCCCCGCGCTCAAGCTTGGCTATCTGATCGTGCCTCAATCGCTGGTCGATGCCTTCGCCGCCGCCATCCGCATCAGCGGCCATGTGCCTCCCTCAGCCGTTCAGGCCGCGCTCGCCGACTTCATGGCCGAGGGCCATTACGGCGCCCATATCCGCCGGATGCGCGCGATCTATGCCGCGCGCCGCGCCTGTCTCATGGAATCGCTCGGCAATGAACTCGCCCCCTGGCTCCGCGCCGCACCGGGCGAAGGCGGCTTGCAGCTATCGGCCTTCCTGCCCCCCGGCGCCGGCGACCGCGCGATGGCCGCCGCTGCGACGGCTGCCGGTCTCCATGTCAGCCCGCTCTCGCTTTACCGTCTGGAAGAAGGGCCGCCCGGCCTTTATATGGGCTATGCCTCGATCCCCGAACCGGCCCTGAAGCGCGGCGCGAGAGAGCTTGCGGATGTGCTCCGGGCAAACCGCTGCCCCACCTGGCGATGAAAGGATTCCCATGCGCCTCTACCAGATGCAGGACAGTGGAAACTGCTACAAGGTGCGCCTCGCCGCACACAAGCTCGGCCTGCCGCTCGAACTTGTCGATGTGGACATTCTGAAGGGCGAGAGCCGGACGGCGGATTTCCTCAAACGCAACCCGAATGGCCGTGTACCCACGCTGGAACTCGGCGATGGCCGAACCCTGCCGGAATCGAACGCGATCATGTTCTGGCTCGCCGAAGGCACGGCGCTTCTGCCGGAAGACCGCTTCGCCCGCGCGCAGGCGCTGCAATGGATGTTCTTCGAGCAATATAGCCACGAGCCCTATATCGCCGTCGCCCGCTTCTGGCATTCGATCAAACCGGGCGGCCGCGAGGAAAAGGCGGCGATGTTTCCCGAATGGCACCGCCGCGGCCATGACGCACTCACCGTGATGGAACGCCACCTCTCGGCGCATGACTGGTTTGCGGGCAACGCCTGTTCGATCGCCGACATCGCACTCTATGCCTATACCCATGTTGCGCATGAAGGCGGCTTCGACCTTGAGTCCTATGGCGCCATCAATGCCTGGCTCGCCCGCGTCACAGGCGAGCCGCGCCATGTGCCCATGGACTGGCGTCCGTAGACGGAGAATCGCCCCGCAAATCCCGCGCCGGACGGCCCGACACAAATTTGCCTTGAAATAGGTCCGGTCCCGTCGCCTTTCGTGACGCGTTGCGCCGCAATTCACTGCGACACTTTGTCCGCCTGAGGAGGGTCAGCCTCGGGCGCGCCAGAACGCGGGGAGAATTTCCATGTCCTGTTCACCGGTCCGTCCGGCCAGTGCGGCACGTCCGCTTGGCCAAAGAAGCTCTGTTGCCCGTTCGCTTGTGTTGTTTTCTGTCTTTGTCTGCCTTGTCTTGCTTGCCATTGTGAGTGTCGCGCACCGGGCCCAGGCCGATACGCAGGGCCTTGTCGGTCTGGATGCGCCCGAAAGCGGCGCGCTCCTGTTCAAGTCCACCGAGCCCGGCCTCTATGTGCCCGCGCCGCTCCTTGCGACCGATGTGAAGATCGACGTGACGGGCCCCATTGCCCGCACCCGCGTCACCCAGCATTTCATCAATCCCGGCGATGGCTGGGTGGAAGGCAAATATGTCTTTCCCCTGCCCGAGAACGCCGCCGTCGATACGCTGAAAATGGTCGTCGGCGATCGTGTGATCGAAGGCCAGATCAAGGAAAAGGCCGAAGCCCGGCGCGCCTATGAGGAGGCGCGCGACGCGGGCCAGCGCGCCAGCCTCATCGAGCAGCAGCGCCCCAATGCCTTCGTCAATTCCGTGGCGAATATCGGCCCGAAGGAAACGATCATCGTCCAGATCGAGTATCAGCAGACGATCCGCCGCGATGGCGAGACATTCTCGCTGCGCTTCCCGATGGTTGTCGCACCGCGCTATGTCCCGCGAGCCGCCGAGCCGCAGCTTGTCGACTTCGCGCCCGGCGGGGGCGGCTGGGGCCATGTCCAGCCGCGCGATCCCGCAGACGGGCTCGAACAGCCGCCGGTCCGCCATCCCGATGAAGGCAAGATCAATCCGGTAAGCCTGTCGGTCACGCTCGATGCGGGATTTCCGCTCGGCGAGGTGACGAGCGCCTTCCACAAGATCGCGCTCAGCCGCGATGGCAAGACGAAGGCCTCGCTGAAACTCGCCGAAGATGTCGTGCCCGCCGACAAGGATTTCGAACTTGTCTGGCGCCCGGCGGAAGCGCGTGCGCCATCCGCTGCCCTGTTCCGCGAGCGGGTCGGCAATGAGGACTATCTCCTCGTCATGCTGACGCCGCCTTCGGGCGATGTGCAGCCCGCGACGAAACCGCGCGAGGCGATCTTCGTCATCGACAATTCGGGCTCCATGTCCGGCCCCTCGATGGTGCAGGCGAAGGAAAGCCTGCTCTTTGCCCTCGACCGCCTGAAGCCCGGCGACATGTTCAACGTGATCCGCTTCGACCACACGATGGACATGCTCTTTCCCGCCGCCGTTCCCGCCCATGGCGAGAATCTCGACAAGGCGCGCAGATTCGTGAAGAACCTCGAGGCCGATGGCGGCACGGAAATGCTTCCCGCCATGCAGGCCGCGCTCCGCGATGAGAACCGCCACGATACGTCGCGCCTGCGTCAGGTCGTCTTTCTCACCGACGGCGCCATCTCGAACGAGCGCGAACTCTTCTCGGAGATCACGTCAAATCTCGGCCGCTCCCGCGTCTTCACCGTCGGCATCGGCTCCGCGCCGAACAGCTACTTCATGGCGCGCGCGGCGGAAGCAGGCCGCGGCACCTACACCCATATCGGCTCGGAAACGCAGGTCGCCGGGCGCATGAGCGAGCTTTTCGAAAAGCTCGAAAGCCCCGTGATGACCAACATCACCGCCACCTGGCCGGATGGACGCCGCTCCGAGATCTGGCCGAACCCCGTGCCCGATCTCTACAAGGGCGAACCCGTCGTCCTGTCCGCCCGCATGGCACGGGCTGCCGGCACGCTCGTCCTGAAAGGCGAGGTCGCGGGTGAGCCCTGGGAAGTGCGCATGGCCGTGAATGGAGGCGAAGCGCGCCCCGGCATCGGCAAGCTCTGGGCCCGCCGCAAGATCGAGCAGCTCGAAGCCGATGCCCAGATCGCAGGCGACTGGGAGATGAATGACGGCGAGATCCTTCGCGTCGCGCTCGAGCATCATCTCGTCAGCCGCCGCACCAGCCTCGTCGCCATCGACGTCACGCCGGCAAGGCCGGATGGCGCGCCGCTGACGCAACGCGATCTGCCGGTGAACCTGCCCGACGGCTGGGACTATGAAAAGGTCTTCGGCCCGGACCATGCGGCCACCGCCGCCCGCCATGCGAGCATGATGCCCGCCGGGGCCCCGATGCTCGCCATGGCAGCTGCCCCGCCGCCCGCTGCGGAGGCCATGGCAGGGATCGCCCTGCCGCAGACCGCCACCGGCGCCCCCTCACTCATCCAGTCCGGCGTTCTGTTTCTGATGCTCGCCGGCCTGCTCGCCGCGATCCGCTGGATCCAGCGCCTCTGGGTCTCGACGGCATGGGCAAGGCGCCGGCAATGAGTGCCCTTCGAAAGCACAACGCGGCGGCCCTTCTCTGGGCCGCCGCGATTTTCCTCTGCCTCGCCCTTGGCAGCTGGCAGCTCGGCCACGGCCTCTACATCAAGGCGAAGGCGGAACTCGCGCAACTGCTGCTCGAGCGTGCCTGGACGAAAACCTTGCGCGACGGAAAGCCGCACAAGGCCTGGTCCTGGGCCGACACATGGCCTGTCGCCAGACTCGAATTTCCCTCGCTCGGCGAGAGCCGGATCGTGCTTTCCAATGCAAGCGGCGAGGCGCTGGCCTTCGGCCCCGGCCACCTGGCAGGCACGCCGCTTCCGTATGCGGAAAGCAGCGGCGGCACCACGGTGATCGCCGCACACCGCGATACGCATTTTTCAATTCTCCGCGATCTCAAAGTTGACGATGTCGTCATCCTGACAACGGCGGACGGAATTGGGCGCGAGTACAAGATCGCCGCATCGCGTATCGCCGACGCAAGCCATTCCGGCATAGACCCGCGCGCGGAAGATGGCATCGCACTTGTAACCTGCTACCCGTTTGACGCGAAGGAGCGCGGGCCGCTGCGCTACATTCTGACTGCACGGCCGGTTGCAAATGCAAGCGCCTCTCAACAATTCCGGTGATCCATTTTTCGTCCGTGGGCGTAGTGCTCGATGAAGGAAAAATGGACGCAAAGGCAAGACGGCCATTTTCCCGATTGCGCTTGACCGCCCGCCGTTTATTCGAAGTATTGAATGGTGCGCAGGCGGTTGAAGCAGTACTGGGCACACTGGAGGCAACGGCACTTTGGGACTGGCAAGTTACAGAAGAACGGTAAGCGAGACCAAACGGGCCGCAATTCTCAGGGCAGCGCGAGACAATTTTCTCAACGGTGGCTTCACGCGCGCCGCGATGGCCGATATTGCGCGCGACGCGGATGTCTCCACCGCCACGCTCTACAAACATTTCTCATCGAAGAATGCGCTCTTCGCGGCGATCGTCGAAGACGCATGCGCCTCGATAAACGATATTCTGCCTGCGGACATCGCAAACCAGAATGCCCGCGAGGTGCTGCGGCGCTTTGCTGACGCCTATGTCGAGCAGCAGTTCGATCACCGCATGAACGAGCTTCTTCGCGTCGTCATCGCCGAGGTCCCGAATGCACCGGATCTGGCAAGCTCCGTCTATGCCAATGGCGTCATGGCCCGCTACGACCGGCTCATGAACGCGCTTGATGCGCTCGTCGAGCGCGGCGACCTCAAGCCGCACAATACGCGGGACGGCGCGCTCCATCTCGGCGGCATGGTCAAGGAATTCATTGTCTGGCCGGCGCTCTTCGCACCGCGCTTCGAAAAGCCGGCCGACCTTGATGCCAAGATAGATGCGTGTATCGACGCCTTCTTGAAGATTTACGGTAACTGAATTTCGCTTGGTCAGCGGGAAGGCACCATTGGCACTTGATACGCATCGCCGCAAGATCAGCAGTCAGAAGCGGGCCGGCATTCTCCGTTCGGCAAAGAAGCACTTTCTGAAATACGGCTACACAAGTGCAGGCATGGCCGATATCGCCCGCGACGCGGATGTATCGACCGCGACGCTCTACAAGCATTTCAGCTCGAAGGAAGAACTGTTCGCCGCCATTGTGAGAGAGGTCGCCGTACCGGCCGGCGACTATTCCGGCGCGATCGAAGCTGGCGATACCGCGCGCGACATTCTCTATCGCCTCTGCCGGATTTATCTTTCGATCCAGTTCGATCAACAGGCGAATGCGCTGATGCGGGTCGTCATGGCCGAAGTGCCAAGTGTGCCCCAACTCGCCGCCGATATGTATGAGGTGCTGGGCAACCGGCGCAATGACAGCCTCATGGCGGTAATCGACGAGATGATCCGCCGCGGCATGTTGAAGCCGCATGACAGCGCCTTCGGCGCGCGGCTCGGCGGCGGCATGTTGAAGGAAGTGTTCGTCTGGCCGGCGCTGTTCGAGCCCGAGGCGGAGCTCCCGCCCGATGCGGACGAAAAGATCCACCGCGTCATCGACGCCTATCTCGCGCTCTATGGGCCGGATGCGAAGGACTAGCGCGTGGCGAGGAAGGCGTAGCGGTTCACGCTGAAGAAGAACTCGCCCCGCTCCGCAAGCCTCAGCTGGTCGTCATACCAGGCCTGTATCTCCTCCGCGCCCAAACCCTTTGCCGCGCCGTTCGCCCGCGCATACCCATGTATGGTGCGCATGATGCCCGCCGCATAGGACACGGGCTGCCACTGCGGCGCGAGCATGGGTACCACCTCGACGCGGCGCACCTGAAAGCCCGCCCGCGCGAACAGCGCCCCGAGCTTTGCCGGCAGATGCGGATCGGCCAGATGCCCGTCCCAGCAATCGAGCACGCGCGCCATGCGCGCCTCGTCCGACGAATGCCAGACCACGCTCCGCCAGTCCGTATCGAGGATCAGCACCCGCCCGCCCGGCTTCAAAATGCGATAGAGTTCGCGCAGCGCCTTCGGCATGTCGGCGACATACTCATAAACCTGCGTCGAAACGGCGGCGTCGAACGCACCATCGGGAAAGTCGAGCGCCGTCGCCTCGCCCACCACGCAATCCGCCTGCGGCAGCGCGGCAAGCCGCGTCCGCGCCATCTTCACCATCGGCTCGGCCATGTCGAGCCCGGTCACGCGGCCCGTATCGCCGACGAGCCGCGCGAGATCCTCCGCCAGCAGGCCCGGCCCCACGCCTATATCGATGATCTTCTCGCCCGGCCGCGGCGCCAGCAGATCGAGCACGCGGGCGCGCTGCGCCACCACGTCCGGCGTCAGATACATCGCTTCCAGCGCCTTCGCGGCTGCCTCGTTGAAATCGAGCATCTGGCTCATGCGGCCCCGTTCCTTCTGATGGCATTGTTGATGGCGGCGGCAATCGCATCCGCATCGGCGAGATCGGCGATGAGATGGCGCTTGCCCTGCCGCGTGATGAGGGCGAGCGCGCCGCCCCCGAAGAACCGCTGCGCGGGGGCACGGCGCACCTGCGCCACCGCGATGTCGTCAAATGCGATGTCGAGCCGTTGCCGGACCGGAAATCCCGAAACGGCCATGAGCCGTCCGTCTCCGGCTTCCACCCGAAGCACGCGCGCGCGCAGATAGGCGTGAATGAAGAGCAGCGGCACCACCACCGCCTCGATGACAAGCGCAATCGCGGCGATGGCAGGGAGCGCCGGCTCGCGCGTCACCGCCCATAGATAGACGATCCCCCAAGTCGCTGCGACCGCGAGCGAGGGCAGGAAGATCGTCCGGTGTGCGCCGGTCCGGACGGTAGATGCGTCTGTCTGATTCATGGCTGCGAGAATTGCAGATGCGCCGCGCCCTGGCAAAGCCGCTCCTTCGGGCCGCCGCCCCATGCCCCTTTGAACCCGCCCTGACTCACGCCATATTGAGCGGATGGCAAGAGACAAGTTCAAATCATTCGGGCGCGGCTCGGAGCGGCCCCTGCCGGGCGGCATGGCCGAGGCGCCGGGCGCGAGCTTCATCCCTGCGGACCGCGAGGCGCTGGCGCAGGCCGACCGCGACACTTGGGCGGGCGCGCTTCAGGGCGATCCGGCCAGCTGGCCCCTCTTCGCGCCCCACCGGCCCGAACGGCCGGAAAAATCCGAGGGCGGCATCCGCTTCAAGCTCGTCTCGGAATACGAACCCGCTGGCGACCAGCCCACCGCCATTGCCGAACTTGTGGAGGGCATCGAAAAGGGCGAGCGCGATCAGGCGCTGCTCGGCGTCACCGGCTCCGGCAAGACCTATACGATGGCGCAGGTCATCTACCGCACTCAGCGCCCTGCCCTCATCCTCGCACCGAACAAGACGCTCGCCGCCCAGCTCTATGGCGAGTTCAAGAGCTTCTTCCCGGAAAACGCGGTCGAA
>JAHBYK010000045.1 GCA_019635965.1 Parvibaculum sp.
GTCTTCGGAAAGCTCCTTGGCTTCCGATTCCACCATCATCACGGCATCGGCCGTGCCGGCGACGACGAGGTCGAGCGCGCTTTCCGGCATTTCGTCGATCATCGGGTTGAGCTTGTACTCACCGCCGATATAGCCGACGCGGGCGGCGCCGATCGGCCCGAGGAAAGGCAGGCCGGAAATGGTGAGCGCGGCGGAGACGGCGATCATCGCCACGATGTCGGGATCGTTCTCCATGTCGTGGGAGAGAACGGTCGCGATCACCTGAGTCTCGTTCTTGAAGCCCTTGATGAAGAGCGGGCGGATCGGACGGTCGATCAGGCGCGAGACGAGCGTTTCCTTTTCGCTCGGGCGGCCTTCGCGCTTGAAGAAGCCGCCGGGAATCTTGCCCGCGGCATAGGTCTTTTCCTGGTAGTTGACGGTCAGGGGAAAGAAATCGAGGCCGGGCTTCGGCTTGCGTTCGCCGACGACGGTGGCGAGCACGGTGGTTTCGCCATAGGTCGCCATGACGGCGCCATCGGCCTGGCGGGCGATCTTGCCCGTTTCGAGGATGAGCGGACGGCCGCCCCATACGATTTCTTCGCGTGTAATTTCAAACATATCGGTTTCCTGTTCCGCGGCCCCGCTTTTCATGCGTTCTTCCACCATCATGCGGCGGCCGCTTTTCTGCCGCTCTTCCGCGGCCGGACGAAAGGATGGATATCGCAATCGCGCCGAATGCACCTCGGCCCTTTCGGACCGGGAACCCGGCGCCGCGAGACGGGAGGCGGCGGGTCCGATTGCGAGAACCATCCGTAAACGGACGAGTGTCTCTATTCAGCAGTCCTGAAAGACGCACGCCCGCCTGCGAGATTCGAGATGAACCTCCCAGGCAGGCGCCGTGCAAAGCAGAACCGGTTGGGCACCAAGCACCCTGTTACCGCCGAATCCCCAGACGGGCGATCAGCTTTTCGTAACGCGCCTGATCCTTCTTCTTCACATAGTCGAGAAGGCTGCGGCGCAGGCTCACCATCTTCAGCAGGCCGCGGCGGGAATGATTGTCCTTCGCGTGGCCCTTGAAGTGTTCGGTGAGGTTGACGATGCGCTCGGTGAGGATCGCGACCTGCACCTCGGGGGAGCCGGTGTCGCCGTCCTTGCCGGCAAATTCCTTGATGAGCTGAGCTTTGCGCTCCGGCGTAATCGACATCGGGTTCTCCTATTCTTCGAGATTGAACACGCGCACGGGGCGAAGCTCGCCCTGCCCGTATTCGGTCAGCGCCACCGGGTGTCCCCGATGGGTGGCCAGAACCGATCCGGACAGGATGGGTGCGTCACGCCCGCGCAACAAAACCCCCTGACCCTTTCTCAAGCGGGCCGCATCCTCCGCGCTTACGGCCAGCGCCGGGATGTCGTCCAGCGCGGTCTCAAGCGGAAGCAGATGCGTCCCAGGGCCGGGAGCGGGCGCAATATGGCCCAAGGCGAGGAGTTTATCCAGCGGAATTGCGGCTTCCTCCCGGAAGGGGCCGTGGCGGGTGCGCCGCAGCGCCGAGACATGGCCCGCCGTGCCGAGCGCAAGCGCCAGGTCGCGGGCCAGCGACCGGACGTAAGTGCCTTTGCTGCAAAGGATTTCAAGCTCGGCATGGTCCGCATCGGGCCGCGAGACGAGGCGGATCTCATGGATCGTGACGGGGCGGGGCTTCATTTCCACCGCCTCGCCGGCCCGCGCCCGCGCATAGGCCCTTTCGCCATCGATCTTGATGGCGGAGAAGGCGGGCGGCACCTGCTCGACCGGCCCCCGGAAGCGGGGCAGCATGGCCTCGATTTCGGCATCCGCGGGCCGGACGGGGCTTTCCGCCACCGCCTCGCCCTCGGCATCGTCCGTCGAGGTCTGCACGCCGAAGCGGATGGTGAAGCGGTAGCCCTTGGTGGCGTCGATGACGAAGGGGACGGTTTTCGTGGCCTCGCCAAGCGCAATGGGCAGAACCCCGGTCGCCAGGGGATCGAGCGTGCCGGCATGGCCCGCCTTCTGCGCATTGAAGGCACGGCGGACGCGGTTCACCACATCGGAGGAGGACGGCCCCAAAGGCTTGTCGATGACGACCCAGCCCGAGACCGGATCGCCCTTCTTGCGCCGGGCCATGCCGCTCAATCCTCGCTATCGGACTTCGAAAGGTCGCGGGCGACTTCCGGCCGGTGCAGCAGGCGGTCGATCGCTTCCGCATTGTCGAAGGAGGTGTCGGGCTCGAAGGCGAGGTCCGGCATGAACTTGAAGGTGACTTCCTTCGAGAGCTGGCCGCGCAGATAGGCGCGCACACGGGTGAGCGCCGCAGCGAGCGCCGCCGCATCGCCATGGCCGAGCGGCGCGACAAAGCAGGTCGCGTGGCGCAGATCCGGGCTCATGCGGACCTCGGTGACGGTGAAGGAACGGTCGATCAGATCCGGGTCGCGGATCGTGCCGCGCGCGACAATGTCGGCAAGGGCACGGCGCACGAGTTCGCCCGCGCGCAACTGCCGCTGGCTCGGCGCGCCGGCGCCGCGATGCGGCTTTCCTGATCCCGATTTTCTCTGCATGGGCTCTTCCGTTTACCCCCTACCCGGCCCGGAGCCTGCCCGGACCACCCTCCCCCCGAAGGGAGAGGGAAAAGACAGAAAGGGGCGGCAGCATCAATCGAGGCTGCGCTTCACCACCTCGACATCGAAACATTCGATGATGTCGCCCTTGCGCATGTCCTGATAATTCTCGAAGGCCATGCCGCACTCCTGACCGGACTGCACTTCCTTCACTTCGTCCTTGAAACGCTTCAGGGTCGAAAGTTTTCCTTCGTGGATCACGACGTCGTCGCGGATCAGGCGGACATGCGAACCGCGGCGCACCACACCTTCGGTGACGCGGCAGCCCGCGACCTTGCCGACCTTCGAAATGTTGAACACTTCGAGGATCTCGGCATTGCCGAGGAAGGTTTCGCGCAGTTCCGGCGAAAGCATGCCGGAGAGCGCGGCCTTGATGTCGTCAACGAGATCGTAGATGACCGAGTAGTAGCGGATTTCGACGCCGTCCTGACGGGCGGCCTCGCGCGCCTGCGCATTGGCGCGGACATTGAAGCCGATGATCGGCGCGCGCGACGCAGTGGCGAGCGTGACGTCCGATTCCGTGACGCCGCCGACGCCGGCATGAATGACGCGGGCGGTGACTTCGTCGGTGCCGAGCTTTTCGAGCGCCTGCACGATCGCTTCGGCCGAACCCTGCACGTCGGCCTTGACGACGATGGGCAGCTCTTTCTTGTCCTGCTCCTTGAGCTGCGACAGCATCTGGTCGAGCGAGGTGCGGTTGCCGGTGCCGACGCGCTTGTCGCGGCGGACGCGCTGGCGGTAATCGGTGATCTCGCGGGCGCGGGATTCATTCTCCACGACGCTCATGACGTCGCCCGCTTCCGGCGCGCCGCCAAGGCCGAGCACTTCGACCGGCTGCGAGGGACCGGCGGACTGGACGTTCTCGCCGCGATCGTTGATGAGCGCACGGACGCGGCCCCATTCGGTGCCGGCCACGATGATGTCGCCGACATGGAGCGTGCCGCGCTGGATGAGCACGGTGCCGACGGGCCCGCGGCCCTTGTCGAGCTTCGCCTCGACGATGATGCCTTCGGCGGAGCGGTCGGGATTGGCTTTCAGCTCGAGCACTTCGGCCTGGAGGAGGATTGCTTCCTCGAGCTTGTCGAGGCCCTTGCCGGTCTTGGCGGAAATTTCCACCGCCATGACATCGCCGCCGAAATCCTCGACCACGACTTCATGTTGCAGCAGTTCGTTCTTCACGCGCGAGGGATCGGCGTCCGGCTTGTCCATCTTGTTGATGGCGACGATCATCGGAACGCCCGCGGCCTTGGCATGGCTGATGGCTTCGATGGTCTGCGGCATGACGCCGTCATCGGCGGCAACGACGAGCACCACGATATCCGTCACCTTGGCGCCGCGGGCGCGCATGGAGGTGAAGGCGGCGTGGCCCGGCGTATCGAGGAAGGTGATGCGGTCGCCCGAGCCGAGCGTGACCTGATAGGCGCCGATATGCTGCGTGATGCCGCCCGCTTCGCCAGCGGCAACGTCGGTCTTGCGCAGCGCATCGAGAAGCGAGGTCTTGCCGTGGTCGACGTGACCCATGACGGTGACGACCGGCGCGCGGGGCTGTTTCAGTTCCTCCGCATCGTCCTCGCCGACAAGGCCTTCCTCGACGTCGGATTCGGCGACGCGCTTCACGGTGTGACCGAGTTCCTCGGCAATGAGCTGGGCGGTATCGCTGTCGATCACGTCGGTGATCTTCACCATCATGCCCTGCTTCATCAGGATCTTGATGACGTCCACCGCGCGCTCCGCCATGCGGTTCGCCAGTTCCTGGATGGTGATGATTTCCGGGATGACGACTTCGCGGACGACCTTCTGCGGCGCGTCCTGCATACCCATGTGCTTCTTGCGCTCGCGCTCCACGCGGCGGCGCATCGAGGCGAGCGAACGCTGGCGGCCGCCGTCGTCGTCGAATGCCTTGGTGATGGTGAGCTTGCCCCGGCGGCGCTCCTCGCCGCGGCGGGCGGCGGGCTGCTTGGGCGCGGCATGACCGGCGCTGCGCTTGGGCTTTTCCTCCTCGTCCACATCGTCGGCGGCGATTTCCTTGATGGCGGCGCGGGGCGCGGGACGCTCTTCCTCGGTGCCGCGGCGCTTGGCCTCGTCGGCGGACCGGGCGCGCGCTTCCTGCTCGGCGGCAAGACGGGCGGCTTCCTCGGCGGCACGGGCGGCGGCGGCGGCGCGCTCGGCCTCGCGGCGCGCATCTTCCTCGGCGAAGCGGCGGGCTTCCTCCTCGGCGCGGCGGCGATCCTCATCCTCGCGCTCGCGCGCGCTGTCGAGCGCCTGGGCGCGGGCGGCCTTTTCTTCCTCGGTCAGCGTGCGCAGCACGACGCCGGAGCGGGCGCGCGCGGCCGGCTTCTTCTCGGCGGCGGCGGGCGCGGCTTCGGTCTTCTTTTTCGGTTCGGGCGCGGCAGCGGCGGCGGGCGCAGCCGGGGCTTCCTTCGCCGCGGGCGCTGCGGGCTTTGCCTTTTCCTCGGCGGACGCCGGCGCGGCACCGTCGGTTTTCAGCGTGCGCTTCTTCTTCTTCTCGACGACGACCGATTTCGAGCGGCCATGCGAAAAATTCTGGCGCACATGGCCAGACTCCACCGTCCGCTTGAGGCTCAGGGTTTTCCCGCCTGCGGCTTTCGGTTTGCGTTCGCTCGTATCGGCCTGATCGGTCATTCCGTTCCTTCGTCAGCTTTCCCGGGAGGTGCTACCGCACGGGTCGTTTGCGGGCGGTCCATCCGCCCATAGCGCGCGAGCCTGGCAAGATCGGCCAGAACTTTCGCCTGCATGCGCCCCGGGATCAGGGCTGCATGTATCACATTTCCGCGGCCCAATGCCAAACCCAATTCGTCTGACCAGAGCGGGCACAAGACCGGGACATCGCCCAGAATTCCTTGCTCTTTGGCCACACGCAGGCGCTGTTCGAGCTTGCGGCGGCCATCTTCGGCGCCGTCTCGCGCCTCGATCAGGGCGGCGACGCGGCCGCGGCCGATCGCCGTCAAAACCTTCTCGAAGCCCGTCTCAAGCGCACCCGCCCGCCGCGCAAGACCCACCGCATCGGCGGCCCGGCGGGCAAGCAGCCGCTCCACCAGGGCGGGCAGCGCCGGATCGGCCTTGACCGGCGCCCGCGCGGCCTTGGCGAAATGTCCTTTCGCCACCGCCCGCTCGAGCATTTCCCGCGTCGCCGTGACCCAAAAGCCACGGCCCGGCAGCTTTTCGGCCAGATCCGGCACGACATTGCCGTCCGGATCGAGCACGAAGCGGATCAGCCCGTCCTTGCCGCCGCTTTCGCCGGTGACGATGCAGCGGCGCTCCGGGCCGGAGGCGTCAGGCTTCTTCACCAACCTCGTCCGCTTCCTCTCCGTCTTCATCGCCCTCATCCGAGGCAAGATCGGCCTCGGTGATCCAGCCTGCCTTGAGGCGGGCGCGCATGATGAGATCGTTCGCGTCTTCGGCCGTCAGGTCGAAACCTTCGACGATGCCCTGCTGGTGCTTGCGCTCGCCATTCACGGTCTCGTTCCAGCCGAGAAGATCGTCGGTGGCGCAGCCTGCGAGATCCTCGACGGTCTTCACGCCGTTCTCGCCGAAGGCGACGAGCATCTTCGGCGTCACGCCCTCGATGTCGCTCAATTCATCGGCGACGCCAAGCTCGCGGCGCTTCGCATCATATTCGGCATTCTGGCGCTCGATATATTCGAGCGCGCGGCTCTGGATTTCCTGCGCCGTGTCCTCGTCGAAGCCTTCGATGCCGGCGATTTCGTCGAGATCGACATAGGCCACTTCCTCGATCGAGGCGAAGCCTTCCGAAGCCAGAAGCTGGGCGATCATCTCATCCACGTCGAGCGCCTCGGCGAAGATCGCCGTGCGGCTGACGAATTCGGCCTGACGGCGCTCGCTTTCCTCGGCTTCGGTGAGGATGTCGATATCCCAGCCGGTGAGCTGCGAGGCGAGGCGCACATTCTGGCCGCGGCGGCCGATGGCGAGCGAGAGCTGATCGTCGGGCACGACGACCTCGATGCGCTGCGCATCTTCATCGAGCACGACCTTGACGACTTCGGCCGGCGCCAGCGCATTGACGATGAAGGTGGCGGCGTCGGGCGACCACTGGATGATGTCGATCTTCTCGCCCTGCAGTTCGTTGACCACGGCCTGCACACGCGAGCCCCTCATGCCGACGCAAGCGCCGACGGGGTCGATCGAGCTGTCGTTCGAGACGACGGCGATCTTGGCGCGGCTGCCGGGATCGCGCGCGACGGCGCGGATCTCGATGATGCCGTCATAGATTTCCGGCACTTCCTGGCCGAAGAGCTTGGCCATGAACTGGGGATGGGAGCGCGAGAGGAAAATCTGCGGACCGCGCTGTTCGCGGCGCACGTCATAGATATAGGCGCGGATACGGTCGCCATTGCGGAAGGTTTCGCGCGGCAGAAGCTCGTCGCGGCGCACGATCGCCTCGCCACGGCCGAGATCGACGATCACATTGCCATATTCGACGCGCTTCACGATGCCGTTCACGATCTCGCCGATGCGGTCCTTGTATTCGTCGTACTGGCGCTCGCGCTCGGCGTCGCGCACCTTCTGCACGATGACCTGCTTTGCGGTCTGGGCGGCGATGCGGCCGAAATCGACGGGCGGCAGTTCGTCCTCGATGAGATCGCCGGTCTGCGCCGCCGGATTGCGGCGCTGCGCGGACTTCACATCGATCTGCACCGCGTCGTTCTCGACCTGGTCGACCACTTCGAGAAGGCGGACGAGGCGGATTTCGCCGGTCTGCGGATTGATGCGGGCGCGGATTTCGTTCTCGGCGCCATAGCGCGAACGGGCCGCCTTCTGGATCGCCTCCGCCATCGCCTCGATCACGACTTCGCGGTCGATCGACTTTTCACGCGCGACCGCATCCGCGATCTGCAACAGTTCAAGCCGGTTGGCGCTTACTGCCGGTGCCATTCTCTATTCTCCGTCAGAGGAGGCGTCCGGCGCGTCATCGGCCGGGCCCTGTCTTTTGAGACTTTCCCTAATGAGGTCGTCGCTCATCACGAGCTTCGCCTCGCTTACCTTGTGGAACGGCAGGCCAAGAACCTGCGGCTCCGAAAACCCTTCAACATCGCTTTCGACGAGGACTTCGCCATCCTCGACGCCCTGCAGAAGCCCGCGAAAACGCTTGCGGCCGCCGACGGCCTCGGACAATTCGATCTTCGCGTCGAAGCCCTGCCAGCGGTCGAAATCCTTGAGCCGCGTCAGCGGCCGGTCAATGCCCGCGGAGGACACTTCGAGATTGTATTCGCCGGGGATCGGATCCTCGACATCGAGCACGGCGGAGAGGATGCGCGAGAGTTCCTCGCAATCCTCGACCGACATGGAGCCATCGGCGCGCTCGGCCATGATCTGCAGCGTGCGGCCATCCTGAAGGCCGAAGCGGATGCGCACGATTTCGAAGCCAGCGCCTTCGGCGGGACCGCGCAGCAGATCGAAAACCTTGCGGGGGATGCCATGCGGCGCGACGAGATGCGTGTCGAGCGCATCGCCTTCCGCCTTGCTGTCGAGATCCGCAGGGACCAAATCCACACTCCGATATGACGCCAAACCGGGCTCCAGATAACAAAAAAAGCGGGCCCCCGTTTCCGGAGACAGCCCACTCTCTAGAGCGCCGCTGACTTGTTGGGCTTTATATAGACCCCTTTATCCCCAAGGGCAAGGGGCGCGCCTCAAAGCCTCGTGAAGGCAAGATAACAGGGGGTGCGGCCTTCGCGGATCGCCTTGGCCTCGTAGCGGGTGCCGGGCCAGCCCGGATAGGGCGTGCGCCAGTCCGCGGCCCGTTCGGCCGTCCAGCGGAAGGTTTCACCCCGTTCGCGGTTGAAGCGGCCGACATGGGCGAGCGTCCAGGCGATGTAGTCCGGGATGTCGGAGGCGAAGCGCAGCTCGCCGCCGGCGCGCAGGGCGGCGGCCAGGAAGGCCAGCGTTTCCTGATTGATGAAGCGGCGCTTGTTGTGGCGCTTTTTCGGCCAGGGATCGGGATAGAGAATGAAGACGCGCGAAAGGCTCGCGGGCAAAAGCCGCTGGAGCAGGAAACGGGCATCGTCATTCAGGATGCGGATATTGGAGAGATCGCGCTCGTCGATCTCCGATACGAGTTTCGCAACGCCGTTCACGAAGGGCTCGCAGCCCATGATGCCCACGCGCGGATGGGTTTCAGCCTGATGGGCGAGATGCTCGCCGCCGCCGAAGCCCACTTCGAGCCAGACCTCATCGACATCGCCGAAGAGGCGCTTCGGATCGATGACAGGCCCGGCAAGCGAAATGGAGACCCTCGGAAAGAGGGTCTCCATCAAATTCGCCTGACGCGGCTTCAGGGTCTTGCCCTTGGTCCGCCCATAGACATGGCGGCGCGGAATGTCGCTTTCGCCGCTCAAGGACGACCCTTCCTCCGCTCAGCGGACCGCGGCTTCGATCTTGCCGGCGAGATCGGTCTTTTCCCAGGAGAAGCCGCCATCGGCATCCGGCGTGCGGCCGAAATGGCCATAGGCCGCGGTGCGCTCATAGATCGGCTTGTTGAGGCCGAGATGTTCGCGGATGCCGCGGGGCGAGAGATCCATGCATTTCGCCACCGCGCGCTCGATCGCCTCGTCCTCGACCTTGCCCGTGCCATGCGTGTCGACATAGATCGACAAGGGCTTCGAGACGCCGATCGCATAGGAGAGCTGGATGGTGCAGCGATCAGCGAGGCCTGCGGCGACGACATTCTTTGCGAGGTAGCGCGAGGCATAGGCCGCGGAGCGGTCGACCTTCGTCGGATCCTTGCCGGAGAAGGCGCCGCCGCCATGGGGCGCGGCACCGCCATAGGTGTCGACGATGATCTTGCGGCCGGTGAGGCCGGCATCGCCATCGGGACCACCGATCACGAACTTGCCGGTCGGGTTCACATAGAACTCCTCTTCCGGCGGGAACCAGCCCTCGGGCAGCACTTCCTTCACATAGCCGCGGACAAGCTCGCGCAGCTCGGACTGCTGGACACCTTCCTTGTGCTGCGTCGAGACGACGACGGAGGTGACGCCGACAGGCTTGCCGTTTTCATATTTCAGCGTGACCTGGCTCTTCGCATCGGGCTCGAACTGCGGCGCCTTGCCCGAATGACGGTCTTCGGCCATGCGCTTCAGGATGCGGTGCGAATAGATGATCGGCGCCGGCATGAGCACGTCGGTTTCGCGGCAGGCATAGCCGAACATGATGCCCTGGTCGCCGGCGCCTTCATCCTTGTTGCCGCTGGCATCGACGCCCTGCGCGATGTCGGCGGACTGGGCGTGAAGCAGCACTTCGCAGCGCGCATTCTTCCAGTGGAAACCAGCTTGTTCATAGCCGATCGCCTTCACGGCATTGCGCGCCGTTTCCTCGATCAGCTCCTTGGTGATGCTCTCATGGCCGCGCACTTCGCCGGCGAGGACGATGGTGTTCGTCGTCGTCAGCGTTTCGCAGGCCACGCGCGAGAAAGGATCGCGCGAGAGATAGAGATCGACGACGGCATCGGAAATCCTGTCGCACACCTTGTCGGGATGGCCCTCGGAAACGGATTCGCTGGTGAACAGGTAATTTGACCTAGCCAAGTTGATCTCCCTCAAGGGTGTGAGATGAGTTTTTTGCCGGATGCGGCGGACCCGCCCTGCGGCACGTCATATTCATGGCGGAACGGAACGGCATTTCCGTGACGCAGGCCGGATTTCAGCCCGCCGCGCCGCCGGTCATGGTTGTTGCAAGGAACAGATGCGGGGTCAACAGGGCTTGGCAAAAAGATATGCACATAAGTGCATATGCCCAAATTATTTGCCGTAATCAGACCGGATCGCCGGAATCCTGCCGGTCATTCGTCATCCTGCTCGCCCGCGTCGCCGGCCATGGCCTTCACGAGATCAAGCAGCCGCTTGCGGAGCCTCGGGTCCGAAATGGCGAAGAAGGCACTGTTGAGCTGGATGCCCTCGGCGCTGGAAAGAAGCTCCGTGTCGAAGCGGGCGCCATGACCGGCGCCATCGCTGGCCTGATCGCGCTCCAGACCCTCGAAGAAGAACTCGATGGGGACGCCGAGCACGGAGCCGATCTGATAGAGGCGGCTGGCGCCGATGCGGTTCGAGCCCTTTTCGTATTTTTGCACCTGCTGGAAGGTGAGGCCGAGGCTTTCGCCCAGTTTTTCCTGACTCATGCCGATCAGCATGCGGCGCATCCGGACGCGGGCTCCGACATGGACATCGACAGGACTTGGCATTTTGCGGGTCATGGACAGACCTCGATAGGTAGTGAGCGCCGTCAGAATACAACTTCAAGTGGCTGACGGCACCCGGCACCGCGTCACATATGGCGGAATTGCCGAACCGGCACTCAATCTGGATGAAACATCCATCAGGCGCGGGGCCGCACGAGCCAGACGGCAGCGAGCGTGGCGAGCATCAAAAGCGCAAGCAGAAGATCGCCGAGCCGGGCATAAAGCGTGGGCGCGAGCGGCGCGGGAAGGGCGGCATCGATGACGCCGGCGCGGTCGAGCGGCAGGCTTTTCACGACGCGCCCATAGGGATCGACCAGGGCGGAGATGCCGCTATTGGCCGAACGCACAATGGGCAGGCCCTGCTCGATGGCGCGCAGGCGGACCTGGAGGAAATGCTGATAGGGCCCGGCCGAGGATCCGAACCAGGCGTCATTGGTGATGTTGACGAGCCAGGCCGGGCGCTCCCCGCGCGCCACGACATTGCCGGCGAAAATCACCTCGTAACAGATGAGCGGGCTGAAGGAGGGGAGGCCGGAAATGGCCAGCGTGCGCGGGCCCGGCCCCTCCTCGAAACTGCCCTGGAACTGCACGAGCTGGCGCAGGCCGATCCGTCCCAGCAGATGACGAAGCGGCACATATTCGCCGAAGGGCACGAGATGATGCTTGTCGTAGGTCTCGACGATCTCGCCGCGATCATCGACGACATAAAGCGAGTTGTAGAAGACGGAGAGCCGGTTTGCCGGACCGCCCGGCGCGGGCTCGCCCCGGTTCGAGCCGACAATGAGATGCGAGCCTTGCGGCAAGGTGCGGCCGATCGCGGCCAGCACATAGGGCTCGCGGCCGAGAAGCACCGGCACCGCATTTTCCGGCCAGACAATGACGGTGCCCGGCGCGATGCCTTCAGGACGGGCCGGCGACGGTTCGCGCGACATGCGCAGGAGCTGGCCGATGATGGTGAGAAGCCTCTCCTCGCTGTTCCAGTCCTTGGAAAAGGGCGTGTTCGGATGAACGATGCGGACCTGCGTTGCATCCGCATAATCGAGTTCTGCGGAGGAGAGACGCGCCGCGCCGCCGATCCAGATGAGGGCGAGACCGGCAAGCGCAATGGCCGGCGCGGCAAGCAAATCGCCATCGAGACGCCGCACGATCGAAGCGCCGCGCGTATCGAATGAGGCGATGGAGCCTGCGACCAGCATGACGATGAAGGAAAGTCCGTAGGGACCGACCAGCGCCGCCGCCTGAAGCAGGCCATCCGAGCCGGCGAAGGAACTGCCGATCAGATTCCACGGGAAGCCCGTGAGCACATGGCCGCGCAGCCACTCGAAGGCCGTCCAGATCACGGCGAAGACGGCGATGCGCCGGTAGCCATGAAACCAGAAGAAGCGCGACAGCGCGGCAGCCGCCGCCGTGAAGAGCGCGAGCCCCGCCGGCAGCAGCGTTACGGCGACCGGAAGCAGGAAGGCAAATTTATCAGCATCGACCAGAAAGGCATTGCCGACCCAGAAGAGCCCGAGAAGGAAATAGCCAAAGCCGAACCACCAGCCGGTGAGCGCCGAGCGCCAGACGACGCGGCGGCGGCGCGAGCGCGTCGGCTCGCCGACACCGTCGAGCAGCCAGACCAGCACCGGCACGGTGACGAACAGAAGCGGCAGAAAGCCATAAGGCGGCAGCGCGAAGGTGCTGACGGCACCGGCGGCGAAGGCCACGGCCTGACGGCGCCAGCCGCGCAATTCGGCAAGGGCGGAGGCGAATTTTTCCAGCCGGAAGACGGCCGCGCCGAGGCTGCTTTCAAACCGCACGGGATCAGCCTTCCGCGGCCTGCGCCGCCGCATCGCCGGCGGCGGGAGGAAGATGGATGCGCATGCGCTTGATGCGTCTTGCATCGGCATCCTTTACCTCGAATTCGAGGCCCGCGGGATGACGCACCAGCTCGCCCCGGATCGGCACGCGGCCGAGAAGCGAAAAGACGAGACCGCCCAGCGTGTCGATGTCGTCCTCGTTTTCCTCATCGACGAGGCGGATGCCGATCATCGCTTCCAGATCCTCGATATCGCAGCGCGCATCGGCGTCGATCGTGCCGTCGTCCCTCTTCACCAGCGAGGGACCGCTATCGACATCATGTTCGTCCTCGATCTCGCCGACGATCTCCTCGACCAGATCCTCGATCGAGACGAGGCCATAAGTACCGCCATATTCGTCGATCACCAGAGCGAGATGGATGCGCGTCGCCTGCATCTTCACGAGAAGATCGATGGCGGGCATGGAGGGCGGCACAAAAAGAACGTCGCGGCGGATCGCGCGCAGCGAGAAGGGCGGGCGCGGCGCGGCCGTCTCGCTTTCGAGCGGCGCGAGAAAGGCGAGCACGTCCTTCAGATGCACCATGCCGATCGGGTCATCCAGCGTTTCGCGGTAGACGGGCATGCGCGAATGGGCGCTGTCGCGGTAGAGGCGGAGGACCTCGTCGAGCGTCGCCTGCTCTTCGACCGCGACGACATCGGCGCGCGGCACCATGACGTCATCGACGCGCAACTCGCCGAACTTCAGGATGTTCACGAGCATGTGCCGCTCTTCGGCGGTCAGGCTGCGATGCACATCGTCATGTTCCTCGATCACTTCCTCGAGGCTCTCGCGCAGCGAGCCGTCGCCGTTGCCATTGCCATTGCCGTTCATGCCGAGCAGCGCCTTCAGCCAGCCGAAGCGCGGGCGCGGCTTCTGCTCGTCGCGGGGAAGGGAAACGGATTGTCGGTCGGCGGTATCGGTCATGGCTTGCGGAGTCGAAACTCTTTCAATGGATGCAAATGATCTGAAACTGAAATCAGTGCGCGGCGTCGCCGGCATAGGGATCGGCAATGCCGAGATCCTCGAGAATGTCGCGCTCAAGGGCTTCCATCTCCTCGGCATCCGGGTCTTCGATGTGATCGTGGCCGAGAAGATGCAACACGCCGTGAACGGTGAGATGGGTCAGATGATCGGAAAAGCTCTTTTGCTGCGCCGCCGCCTCGCGCGCGATCGTCTCGCGGGCGAGAACGACATCGCCCAGCAAGGGAAGCTCGCCGGCAAAGGCCTGTTCGGGGGCGCCGGTGTCCGGCATTTCGGCGGCGGGGAAGGACAGCACGTTGGTCGGCCCGTCCTTGCCGCGATAGGCCTTGTTCAGACGCGCGATCAGCGCATCGTCGCCAAGCACGATGCAAAGCTCGGCGGGCTCGCCGCCGCGCGTCACCACATAGGCATGTTCGGCGGCGCGGCGGACGATTTCGTCCGTCCCGCCCTCCCAGTCTCCGGCTTCATGCAGAACTTCGATCTCGAGCCCGGAAACCGGACTTCGGCTCTTTTCGCTGCGTTTTCGCCCAGAGGCCGCGTTCATTTGCCCTTGTCTCCCAAGAGGTCGCGCTCGCGGGCATTATAGGCCTTCACGATGCGCGTCACGAGCGGATGACGCACCACATCGGCATCGGAGAAATGAACCGTGGCGACACCCGGCACGCCATCGAGAATGTCGAGCGCGTCGCGCAGGCCCGATTTTGCGCCAAGCGGCAGGTCGACCTGGCTCGGATCGCCGGTGATCGCCATGCGGCTGTTCTCGCCGAGCCGGGTCAGAAACATCTTCATCTGCACGGGCGTGCAGTTCTGCGCCTCGTCGAGAATGACGAAGGAATTGGCAAGCGTGCGGCCGCGCATGAAGGCGAGCGGCGCGACTTCGATTTCGCCGCTTTCGAGGCCCTTCATCGCCTGCTCGCCCGGCAGCGTGTCATAGAGCGCGTCGTAAAGCGGGCGCAGATAGGGGTCGATCTTTTCCTTCAGGTCGCCCGGCAGGAAGCCGAGACGCTCGCCCGCCTCGACCGCCGGACGCGAGAGAATGATGCGGTCCACGCGCTTTTGCAGCAGCATCGACACGGCGACGGCGACGGCGAGATAGGTCTTGCCGGTGCCGGCGGGACCGACGCCGAAGACCAGCTCGTTCTGCATCAGCGCATCGATATAGGTGCCTTGCGTCTGCGAGCGGGCGGAGATCACGCGGCGCTTCGTCTGAATCTGGTGACGGCCGAATCCGCCCTGCGGCTTGTCGAGATCGGCTTCCGGCGCGGTCGCAAGGCGGATCGCGCCATCGACTTCGCCTGCCGTCACGTCCTGACCGGATTTCAGCCGCGCATAGAGATCGCGGAATACGCGGTCGGCCTGATTGCGCGCATGGGGCTTGCCGGTGATCACCAGCTTGTTGCCGCGCGAGGTGGCGAGAATGCCGAGCCCCTGCTCGATGCGCGCGAGATTTCTGTCGTTCGTTCCGAAAGTTCCGGGTCAACAGACGATTATCCGTCGAATGCGATGACAGACTGTCATCGCCGCCTTCGCCGGTCTTCGCCGTCTTCACGCCACCTGTTTGCGCTCAACTGCACCCTGTCCTTTCGATGTGCCAATGACCCACATTTCATCAGGCGGTGACGGCCTCCGTCATCAGGAGGCGCCCCGCAGAAAGTTCCGATAGCCTTCCTCGATCTCGACTTCGACAATCTGGCCGAAGAGGCTTTCGGGCGCCTCCTCGACGCTGAACGGATTGCAGCCGGGGCTGCGGCCGACGAGCTGGCGCTCGCCCTTTGCCGCGCCGGTCCGGGCTGGGACCGGCATGACGCGGCCCGCACGAACGCGGTTGAAGGCGATCTGCTGTTCGCCGAAGATCCGCCTGGGCCGGGCGAGCCGCTCGCTCTTCACGTCTTCGGCAAGCTGAAGTGTTTCCGCCTGCTCCGCCGCGGGCGTGCCGGGACGGGGGCTGTGCGAAGCTGTAGGCCTGCGCGAAACCGACCTCGCGCACGAGCGGAAGCGTCGCCTCGAAATCCTCTTCCGTCTCGCCGGGAAACCCGACGATGAAATCGGACGACAGCGCAATGTCGGGCCGGGCGGCGCGGATGCGCTCGATCAGGCGGAGATAGGTTTCCGCATCGTGGCGGCGGTTCATCGCGTCGAGGATGCGGTCCGATCCCGACTGAACGGGGAGATGCAGATAGGGCATCAGCTCCGGCACGCCGGCATGGGCGGCAATCAGCTCGTCATCCATGTCGCGGGGATGGCTCGTCGTGTAGCGCAGGCGCTCGACACCATCGATCTTTGCCAGCGCGCGGATGAGGGCGCCGAGCGAGGCGGCGCCGCCCTTCCCATCATCGCCGTGATAGGCGTTGACGTTCTGGCCGAGCAGCGTGATCTCGCGCACGCCCGCTTCGGCAAGGGCGCGCGCCTCGTCGAGAATGCGCGCGACGGGGCGCGAAAATTCCGCGCCGCGCGTATAGGGCACGACGCAGAAGGTGCAGAACTTGTCGCAGCCTTCCTGGATGGTGAGGAAGGCGGTGGCGCCGCGCGCCAGCGTCTTGCGGCGCTCGGGCGCGGGCAGCGCCTCGAACTTGTCTTCCGCGGGAAATTCCGTCTCGACGATGCCGGGGCCGCCATTCGCAAGACGCGCGACATATTCCGGCAGGCGGTGATAGGTCTGGGGCCCGAGCACGAGATCGACGGCGGGCGCGCGGCGGCGCATCTCCTCGCCCTCGGCCTGTGCGACGCAGCCGGCCACGCCGATCACGAGGCTTTCGCCCCGGCCGGATTTTTCCTTTTTCAGTTCGCGCAGACGGCCAAGCTCCGAATAGACCTTTTCCGCGGCCTTTTCGCGGATGTGGCAGGTATTCAGAATGACGATATCGGCCTCTTCGGGCGTTTCCACCTCGGCATAGCCGGACGGGGCCATGACATCGACCATGCGGGCCGAGTCATAGACGTTCATCTGGCAGCCATAGGTCTTCACGAAGATTTTCTTGCGCGGCGCACCGGGCAGGGCCTCGGGGGCCTCGGCCGGGGCGGCGGGTCGGGATGGCGCGGATTTATCCTGCAATGTGGGCGCTCGTCTCCTCAGGGAACTCTGTACGATGGCCGCACTCTATCATGTATCGCGGGCGCGCCGCGACCGCTTTGGCGGCACTTGCCGGCAGCACCCGAAGGCGGTTCAGGCGCCGGCGGCGAGAGGGCGGATTTCCTGGGGTTCGGCGAGGGCGACCTGCGGCTCGGCCTCCCGGCCATTGAGGGCGCGAATGAGCCCTTCGCGGCAGCGCGACTCGCAATAGGCGGCCAATGCCTTGCGGTTGCCGATCTCGCGGATCGTGACGGGTTCGTGAAATTCCACGATCACTTCGATAGGCCCCAGGGAAAAGGCCTCCCAGAGATGGGGGAAAAGCTCCATATCGCCATACCAGGCGAAAAAGGGCCGGAAATAGCGGCCCATCGGGATGCCGTTCAGCTTCACATAGGCGACGGAGAGCGGCTGGACCACGAGATTTTCCTCGCGGTCCTCCTCGCCATTGACGATGGCGAGCTGGGCGACGCTCATCAGCGCGCTCTTGAAGGGGAGCACCCGGTTGCCATCGCTCGACGTGCCTTCGGGGAAGAGCACGAGGCGGTCGCCCGCCGCGATGCGGGCATGGATCTCATTGCGGGAATGGGCCGTGCGGGTGCGCCTTTCGCGCTCCACGAAAACGGTCTGCTGGAGCTTGGCCAGCGTGCCGAAAAAGGGCCAGCCCGCGACCTCGCTTTTCGCCACGAAGGAGCAGGGCGCGAGCGAGGCGATGACCGGGATGTCGAGCCAGGAGGTGTGATTCGCGGTAATCAGGCAGGCACCGCCGCGATAGGGCTCGCCGCGCACCGTGACCTTGATGCCGACGAGCCAGCACAGGAAGCGGTGATAGCGGTTCGGCAGGGAGCGCGCATAGGAGAGGCCGAGCTTCAGCCCCAGCCATTGCAGCGGCATGAGGATCACGGCCGACAGCATGAAGCCGGCGAGAAGGACAGCGGCACGAGCGGTTGCCATTTACGTCTCCCGCCCCGTCGCGCCGCGATGGCGGACAGGGATCACGCCTTGTTGCCGGTATCCGGCTTCTTGTTGCGGTCGAGCGGTACGCCGTAAAGCTCCAGCCGGTGATCGACCAGCTCGAAGCCGAGTTCGCGCGCGATGATCTGTTGCAGGCGCTCGATTTCCTCATTGTGGAATTCGATGACGGCGCCGGTCTGCAGGTCGATCAGATGATCGTGATGTTCCTCCGGCACCTGCTCATAGCGCGAGCGGCCGTCGCGGAAATCGTGACGCTCCAGAATATTCGCTTCCTCGAAGAGGCGGACCGTGCGGTAGACGGTTGCAATCGAGATCTTGCTGTCGACGGCGGCGGCGCGGCGATAAACCTCTTCCACATCCGGGTGGTCATGCGCGACCGAGAGCACACGCGCGATCACGCGGCGCTGATCCGTCATCCGCATCCCCTTTTCGACGCACAGATTCTCGATCCGCTCGGGATCCATCGGCATGTCTTCGGGGCGCAGGGCTTCTGTCGTGGTTCTGTTTGTCATTGCCGTCAATATAGGCCAAGCGCGGCTCACTTGTCACCAAGGAGCGGCGGCAAAGCGAAGCGGCGACGCGGGAAAAACCCTTCGCCGATCAAGGATTTATGGCAGCCTCCGGCGGCGGCGCGAGATCGAGTTTCAGCGTGCGCGCGGCGACGGGCACGCCGCCCTTGCGGTAATAGCCGGGGCGGATGCCGACGAGATAGAAGCCGGAGGATTCATAGAGGCGGAGGGCGTCATGATTGTCTTCGGCGACTTCGAGGAAAAGGGCTTCCGCGCCGAGGGCGGCGGCGTGAATGGCGGCGGCTTCGAGGAGACGGCGGCCGAGGCCTGAGCCGCGCGCGCCGGGACGGACGCCGATGGTGAGAATTTCCGCTTCGCCGCCCGCGACGCGCGCGATGACGAGCCCATCAAGCGACGGGGGTTCGCCCGCTTCATAAGCGAAAGCACCGGGCATGGCGAGGAGTTCACGGATCGCGGCCTCGTCCCAGGGTTCGTCGAAACAGGCGCGATGAAGCGCGGCGAGCGCCGCGGCCGAGGCGGCAGCCGAGGGACGGATGGTGCCCGCGCTCATGCCGGTTCCGGGTCGAGGCCGCCCGGCAGCTTCGCATCCGGCGCGCGGATGTAAAGCGGTTCGGGCGGTACGCGGAAGGCATCGAGCCCCTGCGCGGCGATGCGGGCAAGCGCGATGCGGCCGACCGCTTGCGCATCGGGCTGGGGCTTTGCGGGGGAAAGGCGGAAGGAGCGGCCTGCCGCTTCGAGGCGGGGCGCGAGCAGCGGCGCGCCGGTGCCGGCAAGGACGAGACGTCCATCCGGCAGATGGCTCAATGCCTCGTCGAGCGCGACGAGGAGCGGCGGCGTGAGCGGCGCGAGAGAGGACGAAAAGGCCTGCATATAGACTTCATCGCGCCGCGCATCGAAAAGGGCAACGCAAGTTTCATCCGCTCCGGCGCCAGCGGGCTCGGCAATCGCCTCGAGCGTGGTGACGCCGATGAGCGGCAGGGCGCGGGCAAGCGCGAGGCCGCGCGCCGCGGCAAGGCCGACGCGAAGCCCGGTAAAGGTGCCGGGGCCGACGGTGACGGCCAGCGCATCGAGACCGGCGAAACCCAGGGCGGCTTCGGCGAGCACGGTTTCGAGGAGCGGCATCAAGGCTTCGGCATGGCCGCGCGTGCGCGGCTCGAAGGCGGCGGCGAGCACGCCCTCGCCATCCATCACCGCGGCGGAGAGCGCCCCTTGCGCTGTGTCGAAGGCGAGCAGGATCAAGGGGCGAAATTCTCCGTATGCGGATCAGACGATCTTGCAGGCGCCGGCGAAGGGAAGGCGCGGGCTGCGCGGGAAGAGGCCCGCCGGATCGCCATAACCGAGATTGCAGAGGAAATTCGACTTGACCGTGGTGCCCGCGAAATAAAGCTCATCCGCCTTCTTCATGTCGAAGCCGGACATGGGGCCGCAGTCGAGGCCGAGCGAGCGCGCGGCGATCATGAAATAGGCGCCCTGCAGCGAACCATTGCGGAAGGCGGTCTGTTCCGCCCATTCCTTCGACCAGTTGAACCAGGTCTTGGCTTCCGGCTGATGCGGAAAAAGCTCCGGCAGGCGCTCGTAGAATTCCACGTCATAGCCGATGACGGCGGTGACGGGAGCCTGCATCGACTTCTTCAGATTGCCTTCGGAAAGCACGTTGGCGAGCTTTTCCTTCGCTTCCTTCGACTTCACGAAGACGATGCGGGCGGGCGAACAGTTGGCGCTGGTCGGACCCCATTTCATCAGATCGTAAAGCGCCATCAGCGTCTCGTCGGAGACGG
>JAHBYK010000046.1 GCA_019635965.1 Parvibaculum sp.
GCTGAACTTCCCCGTGACGGAGGCCGAGGACATGCCCTCCATTGCGGCGGATGCGCCCGCCATCGCCTTTGGCGATTTCCGGCGCGGCTATCTGATCGTCGACCGCCTCGGCATCCGCGTGCTGCGCGATCCCTACAGCGCGAAACCCTATGTGCTCTTCTACACGACAAAGCGCGTCGGCGGCGGGGTGCAGAATTTCGAGGCGATCAAGTTCCTCCAGTTCTCGTCGTGAGGCTCTCATGCGTGACATTCACAACAGTCTGAAGGCGGTCCAGACGCTCGATCCCGCGCCCTCGGCGGAAACGCGCTATGGCGCGCCCGTCGATGGCAGGGGCTATCAGGCGGTCGAACATCTGGTGCTGATCGGCGCCGCGGGCGAGGCGCTTTCGCAGGAATGTGCCCTTGCCTGCGTCCTCGAAGCCTCCGAAGACGGGAGCGCATGGCTTCCCGTTACCGCCGCGCATGAAGTGCTTGGTGCGCCGCCGGACGAGGCAGGCATCTTCGCCCGGGTGGAAAGCGTTGCGGACGATCTCTCGGTCTGCCGCACCGGCTATGCGGGCCCCGCGCGCTACACGCGGGTGGGCGTCCTCTTCATCGGCGATCATGAAGAACCGACACCCGTAGCCGCGCTTGCGCTTCTCGGCGGCGCGCATCTGAAGCCGGTGAAGTAGTTAGCGATCGCCCATCAATGTTACCCCGGGGCTTGTCCCCGGGGCCCATTGGCGGCTGCAACGTGCAGAAGCACAAATGGATCCCGGCAACAAGTGCCGGGATGACAGAGCTATTGAAAATCAGGCAAGGTCCACATGACCCTCTCTCTCATCGCGCCGCCCGCCGAAGAGCCGGTGACGCTTGCCGAAGCGCGCGCCCATCTCCGCCTCGATGCGGCGGAGGAAGACGCACTGCTTCAAGCCCTCGTTACCGCCGCGCGGACCGCGCTGGAGGCGGAAACGCGCCGCGCCTTCATCACGCAACAATGGCGCCTGACGCTCGACGACTGGCCGTCGCGCCCCATCGAGCTGCCGCTTGCGCCAGTGGCAGAGGTGACGGCGGTGAAGGTCGCGCTCCTCAGCGGCGCCATGCTGGCGATCGATCCCGCCTTCTACGAGGTGGATGCGAAGGGCGAACCGCCGCGCCTTGCCGCGAAGCGCGGGCAGGCCTGGCCTATGCCTGCGACGCGCCTTGCAGGCATCGAGGTGGAGTTCACCGCAGGCTATGGCGATGCGGCCGCCGTGCCGCAGCCCCTGAAACAGGCCTTGCTGCTGCTCGTTGCGCACTGGTTCGAAAACCGCGCGCCGGTGGGCGGGGGACGCGAACTGCCGCTGACCGTTTCCGCGCTCGTCGCACCCTACCGGAGGATGAGGCTGTGAGCGGCGATCCGATCGGCGCCCTGCGCGAGCGCGTCACGCTCCAGTCGCCCCTGCTCGCGCCGGATGGCGCGGGCGGCGCGGATGTGACCTGGGAGAACGAGGCGACGCTCTGGGCGAAGGTGGAGGCGCTTGCCGGCGACGAGCGCGTCAATGGCGAACGTCTCGCGCCGCGCGCCCGCTTCCGCCTCACCATTCGGCACCGCCAGGGTCTCACCACGCAGATGCGGGCGCTCTGGAAAGCCCGTCCGCTCGACATCCGCGCAATCCGCGACCCGGATGGGCGGAAGCAATTTCTCATTCTCGATTGCGAGGAGGCGGCATGAGCGCCGATCTGGCATTGCAGAAGGCGGTGTTCGCGCGCCTGTCGTCCGATGCGGCTCTGACCGCTCTTGTAGCCGCGCGCATCCACGACAATCCGCAGGGAGACGTCGTCCATCCCTATCTCACCCTCGGCGAGAACGAAACGCGCGACTGGCCGGCCGGCATGGAGCACCGGCTGACGCTTCATTGCTTCACACGCGGCGGCGGACGAGCCGAAGCCAAGGCGATCCTCGAAGCCGTCCGCGCGGCGCTCCACGATGCGGCCCTCGTGCTTGAGGGGCATAGCCTCGTCAATCTCCGCTTCCTCGACGCGCAGACGCGCCGCGAGGCGGACGGTATCACCTGGCGCGGCACCATCCGCCTCCGCGCCGTAACGGAAGAAGATTAAAGGGGACGGCTCGGCGATACCCGGCTTCCGCTTCTGCGCGGTTCAATCGCCATATGTCACCCCGGCGAAAGCCGGGGCCCATGGGCTGAACCCGCAAATGCCGAATTGCAGATGGATCCCGGCTTCCGCCGGGATGACGCCGATTGTTGATTTAATTCACGAGCAAAAAAGGACCGTCCAATGACAGCCCAGAAAGGCAAGGACCTGCTGCTGAAACTCGACAGCACGGGCGAGGGAAGTTTCGTCACCGTCGCGGGGCTTCGCTCCCGTGCCATCGCCTTCAATGCCCGCGCGGTCGACGTGACCCATGCCGAATCCGCCGGCCGCTGGCGCGAGCTGCTGGAAGGCGCGGGCGTCCGCTCCGCCGCCATCACGGGCCGCGGCATCTTCCGCGACGCGGCGTCCGATGCGAGCGTCCGAGATATCTTCTTTGCGGGCACCATCCGCGCCTGGAAAGTCGTCATCCCCGATTTTGGAACGGTGACAGGCCTATTCCAGATCACCGCGCTCGAATTCGCAGGCGACCATGACGGCGAAATCACCTTCGACCTCGCTCTTGAAAGTGCGGGCGAAATCTCCTTCGCCGCGGCATGAGCTACAGCGTCGGATAGATAGTGCCGGGCAGGTCCGACTTCGGCACCACTATCTCGCCGGTTGCCGCGTCCTCGATCCAGATCGTGTGGGTGTTGATGCGCAGGTTCCCCGACCGCTTGAGCGCAAAGTCGAACTTGACGATATAGGCCGCGCCCGGTTTCGCATCGAGAAGAACGGGAAGATAGCGGTCGTCAAGGCCGGTGCGCGCGAGGATGGCGATGGCCCGCATACCGGGCGCAAGGGCAACGGACTTGGTTGGTTCCCACCGCGACGAAACCCACATGCCGCCCGCCCGGTCTTCCGGCACGATTTGCCCATCGACTGCGATGGGATAGACGCTGAGACCGCTCTCATGGACCGTGCCGCGTATCGCCGCCGCGTCGGCACCGGCGGGTGGGCGGTAGCGCCCTTCGATCGACTGAATGAGATCCGGCGTCTTTGGCACGACGATTTCGCCGGTCCGTTCATCCTCGATATAGAGCCATGTGCGGATGCGGTCGTATTTGAGTCCGTCCGACCAGTTGGTGTCCTCGGCGCGCTTGATGACATAGCGCCCGCCCGGCTTCGCATCGAGCATGACGGGGACGGAGTCGCCGCGACGGCCGACGAGATAGCCGATGGTGAGAGATTGGGGGCCGGGTTTGAGCTCTATCGGCGCGTCGAGCTTTTCGTCTTCAAAGGCGACCTTGCCATTGATGGCGAATACACCGACGGCATAGGTCGCGCTGCCGACAAGGCCCGGCTTTTGCGAATAGCTGCCGCGAAGCGTTGCCGGTTCCGCGACGCCGGTCAGGTCCGGCTTATAGGGCTGGAATTCGGCGACCGGCAAGGATTCGAGCTTAGGCGCGCAGCCCGCTGTGGCGGCGAGCAGAGCGAGGGCGGCAAGGCGTAGAAGTTTCACGAATGATGTCCCCCGATATTGCATATCCGCAGATGCGCGGCCCTGGGGAAAGGATAGCCGCATATGGGCGGTAGGCTCCAGTCTCAATGAGGCAGAAATGGCAAACAGGCACAGAGGCGAAATCGAGGCCTTCCTCGATGGCGAGCGCATGACGCTGGTGCTCACGCTCGGCGCGCTTGCCGAGCTTGAGCAGGCTTTCGGCGGCGAGGACATGCTGGCGCTGGCGAGCCGCTTCGAAACGGGCCGCATCGCCGCTACCGACGCGGTGAAGATCATCGGGGCGGGGCTTCGCGGCGCGGGCTATAAGCATAGCGACGAGGATGTGTCCCGCATGACGGCGGAAGGCGGCGCAGCGGGCTTCATTTCCATAGTTGCGGAGTTGCTCTCCGCAACTTTCGGCGGGAGCGGAAAGTGAGTGTACCGCGCTTCCCCTGGGACGAAGCCATGTCGCTCGGCCTCGGCCAGCTGCGCCTGCCGCCGGACATCTTCTGGCGCCTGACCCTGCCCGAACTCGCCGCCGCTGCCCGCGCGTTGCGGCCGGCACATGCCGTACCGATACGGCAGGCCGACTTCGCCGCTCTTGTCGCCCGGTATCCAGATTGAGGATGATATGACCCCCGACACCGACCCCGAAGCCCTGACCCGCGCCATGATGGAGGCGGGCGAGGCGGCGCGTCTCTTTGCGCTCGACAGCGAACGGGCGCTGAAAAGCGTCAGCACAGAGCTTCGCCGCACGACACGCGACGGCCGCGATTTCGGCGATGCGCTGGCCTCCGCCTTCGAAGGTGCGGCGCTGAAAGGCCGCTCGCTCTCCGACACGCTGAGGAAACTCGCGCTCGATCTGTCGCGCATCGCGCTTGACGGCGCGCTGAAGGCCGTGACGGGCGCGGTCTCGGGCGGCATCGGCAACGCGCTCGGCTCGCTCATCGGCAGCGCCAATGGCAATGCGATTGGCGATGGCCGCATACTGCCCTTCGCAAAGGGCGGCGTCGTCTCGAGCCCCATGCTCTTTCCGTTGCGCGGCGCGACCGGACTTGCGGGCGAGGCCGGGGCCGAAGCGATCCTGCCGCTCCGGCGCGGCGCCGATGGCCGGCTCGGCGTGGCGGCAGACGGCGGCGGCCAGCCGGTGCACATCACCTTCAACGTGACGGCAATGGACGCCGCGAGCTTCCGCCGCTCGCAATCGCAGATTGCGGCGATGCTCGCCCGCACCGCCGCGCGCGGCCAGAGAAACATTTGAATGAGTAACATCTGAAATCGGAAATATCTGAAACAGGGCACCTTTGACATGGCCTTTCACGAAATCAGGTTTCCGCTCGAGATCGCGCTCGGCGCGAGCGGCGGGCCGGAGCGGCGCACGGAAATCGTCACGCTCGGCTCCGGCCGCGAGGAACGGAACAGCCCCTGGGCGCTGTCGCGGCGGCGCTACAATGCAGGCATGGGTATTCGGAAGCTCGACGATATTCACGCGCTCATCGCCTTCTTCGAGGCGCGGCACGGCCGGCTTCACGGCTTCCGCTGGCACGACCGGGCCGACTGGAAGAGCGCCGCGCCGCCGGCCGCCGTCTCTGCGCTCGATCAGGCGCTCGGGCAGGGCGATGGTGAGCGCACATCGTTCCAGCTCGTGAAGACCTATGCGTCAGGCGGCGCAAGCTACACCCGCGAGATCGCAAAGCCGGTCGCGGGCAGCATCCGCATTGCCGTCGCGGGGACGCCGGTGGCGGAAGGCGAGGACTTTACGGCCGATCACACCACGGGCCTCGTCACCTTCTTCACAGCACCGGCGCCCGAAGCGGCAGTGACGGCCGGTTTCGAATTCGACGTGCCCGTCCGCTTCGATACCGATTTTCTCGACATCAACCTCGCCGCCTTCGAAGCCGGCAGCGTACCGGACATTCCGGTCATCGAGATCAGGACCTGACACATGAGAACCATCGCCCCCGGCCTCGCGGCGCATCTGGCCGCAGGCACGACCACGCTTGCCTGGTGCTGGAAGCTCACGCGCCGCGACGGCACTGTGCTCGGCTTTACCGAGCACGACCGCGACCTCACATTCGGCGGCGTCACCTATGAGGCGGCCGCAGGCTTCACCGCCTCGGCCATGGAAAGCACGAGCGGCCTCATGCCCGGCAATCTCGATGTCGCAGGCGCGCTCACCTCCGCGCATCTCGACGAGGGCGATCTTGCCGCCGGTCTCTATGACGATGCCGAATTCGAGATCTGGCGCGTCAACTGGCGGGACTTGGGGCAGCGCCTGCTGATGCGCAAGGGCAATCTCGGCGAGGTGTCGCGCTCCGGCGCCGCCTTCACGGCGGAGCTGCGCGGCCTCGCGCATCGGCTCAACCAGCCTGTCGGCCGCCTCTATCAATATGGCTGCGACGCGGATTTCTGCGATGCGCGCTGCGGCCTTTCCGCCAGTGCGTGGACGGTGGCGGCGACGGCCGCGAGCGTGACGGCGGACAGGGAAATCCTTGCTGCCGGACTCGCCGCCTTTCCCGGCGGATATTTCACGCGCGGCAAGCTCACCTTCACGAGCGGCGCGAACGAGGGCGCAGTGATGGAGGTGAAGGCGCATGGCGCGGGCGGGCGCATCGAGCTCTGGCGCGCGGCCGCACGGCCGGTCGCGCCGGGCGATACGCTCGAACTGCTGGCCGGTTGCGACAAGCAGTTTGCGACCTGCCGCGACCGCTTCGCAAATGCGCTGAACTTTCGCGGCTTCCCCCATATGCCGGGCAATGACTTCGTATTGGCCTCGGCGGGCGGGTGAAGCCATGAAGCGCAGTGACATCGTTGCCGCCGCGCGCGGCTGGATCGGCACACCCTATCGCCATCAGGCAAGCGTGAAGGGCGCGGGCGCGGATTGCCTCGGCCTCCTTCGCGGCGTCTGGCGCGAGGCTGTGGGGCAGGAGCCCGAGGCGCCGCCGCCCTATTCTGCGGACTGGGCGGAAGCAGCCGGTGCCGGAGAAGCCATGGCGGAGGCCGCAAGGCGTCACATGGCGGAGATCGCGCCGGGCGAAGCGCGCGCGGGCGACGTTCTCCTCTTTCGTATGCGCCGTCACGGTCCGGCGAAACATGCTGCCATCGTCAGCGGCGAAGAGCGGATGATCCATGCCTGGTCGGGCCATGCGGTCGTCGAAACACATATCGGGCGCTGGTGGCGCGGCCGCGCCGCCTTCGCTTTCCGCTTTCCCGGCATCGAGGATTGAAGAATGGCAACTCTCGTTCTTTCAAGCGCGGGCTCGGCGCTTGGCAGCGCCCTGCTGCCCTCGGGCCTGAGCTTTCTCGGCATGTCGATTTCCGGCGCGGCGCTTGGCGGCGCGATCGGGTCGCTCGCAGGCGCCTTCGCCGATGCACGTCTCTTCGGCACCTCGCCGCATGTCGAAGGCCCGCGCCTTGGCGATCTCCATGTCATGGCGTCGAGCGAAGGCGCGCCGATCCCCAGGCTCTATGGCCGGGCGCGCATCGGCGGGCAGGTGATCTGGGCAACGGACTATGTCGAGAGTGCCAGCAGGCGCGCGACAGGCGGCGGCAAGGGCGGCGGCTCGTCGGCAACCGTCACCGAATACAGCTATTCCATTTCCTTCGCCGTCGCGCTCTGCGAAGGGGAGGTGACGCGCATCGGCCGCATCTGGGCGGATGGCAAACCGCTTTCGCTTGCGAATGTCGCCTGGCGGCTGCATCGCGGCGGCGAGGACCAGATGCCCGATCCGCTGATCGAGACGATCATGGGTGTCGGTCCCGCCTATCGCGGCACGGCCTATATCGTCTTCGAGAATCTGAACGTCACGCCCTTCGGCAATCGTATTCCGCAACTGAGCTTCGAGGTGTTTCGCACGCTCGATGGCGTCGAAAGCCTCGTGCGCGCGGTGACGGTCATTCCCGGTGCGGGCGAGTATGTCTATGACACGGAGCCGCGCCGCGAAATCCTGAGCGAAGTTTCGAGCCGCCCGCTCAATACGCATATGGTATCGGGCGCGGCGGATTTCACCGCCGCGATGGACGATCTTGAGGCATCGCTGCCCAATGTCGCGGCGGCGCTGCTCGTCGTCTCCTGGTTCGGCGACGATCTGCGCTGCGGCTCCTGCACCATCCGCCCGAAGGTCGAGACGAGGCAGAAGATCACCTGGCCGGAAATGTGGAGCGTGGCCGGGCTGCCGCGCCATGCCGCGGCCGAAGTGAGCCGCATCGAGGGGCGGCCCGCCTATGGCGGTACGCCGTCCGATGCGAGCGTACGCCGGGCACTTGCCGACATGAAGGCGCGCGGCCTCACGACCGTCTTCTATCCCTTCGTGATGATGGACATTCCGGCGGATGCAGGATTGCCCGATCCCGCGGGCGAGGGCGAGCAGGGCGCTTATCCCTGGCGCGGCCGCATCGCGCCGGCGGGCGATGTGGCGGCTGATGTCGCTTCGTTCTTCGGCAGCGCGTCGCCCGGCGCGGGCGAATGGTCCTACCGGCGCATGGTGCTCCATTATGCGCATCTCTGCGTGGCGGCGGGCGGTGTCGATGCCTTTGTCATCGGTTCGGAACTTCGCGGTCTCACGCAGGCGCGCACCGCCAGCGGCACCTATCCCGCCGTTGCGGCGCTGAAACAGCTTGCGGCGGATGTGCGCGCGATCCTCGGTCCGCACACGAAAATCTCCTATGCGGCCGACTGGTCGGAATATCGCGGGCACGACATGGGCGGAGGCGCCTTTACCTTCCATCTCGATCCGCTCTGGGCAGACGCGAATATCGATTTCATCGGCATCGACATGTATGCGCCGCTGACCGACTGGCGCGATGGCGATGCGCATCTCGATCGGCAGGACTGGGGCTCGATCTACGATCCCGCCTATCTCCGCTCGCGCATCGCAGGCGGCGAGGATTACGACTGGTACTATGCGAGCGACGAGGACCGCGCCATCCAGAACCGGACGCCGATCACGGATGGCGCCTATGGCAAGCCCTGGATATGGCGCGCCAAGGATCTGAAGAACTGGTGGTCGAACGCGCATTACGACAGGCCGGACGGCGCTGAAGCCGACGCACCGACGGCATGGATGCCGCAATCGAAGCCGATCTGGTTCACCGAACTCGGCTGCCCGGCGATTGACAAGGGCACGAACGAGCCCAATCGCTTCGTCGATCCGAAATCGGCCGAAAGCGCCGCACCGCATTTCTCGCGCGGCACTCGGGACGATTTCATCCAGCGCCGTTTCATCGAAGCGGAAATGAGCTACTGGTCGCCAGCGCATCCCGATCACATTGCGGGCGCGAACCCGGTCTCCTCTGTCTATGGCGGACGCATGGTCGATCCGTCGCGCATCTTCCTGTGGACATGGGATGCGCGGCCATTTCCCGCCTTTCCCGAGCGAAGCGATGTCTGGGCGGATGCGGCGAACTGGAGGCTTGGCCACTGGCTCAACGGGCGCATGGGGGCGGCACCGCTTGCCGTGCTCGCCGCGGCGATCATGCGCGATGCGGGGTTCGCGGAATTCAACGTGGACGGGCTTCACGGCGTCGTCGACGGCTTCGTGATCGACCGCATCATGTCGCCCCGTGCTGCCATCGAACCGCTGATGCTGGCGGGATTTTTCGATGCCGTGGAGTCGGATGGTGTCATTCGCTTCGCGCAATATGGCGGTATGCAGGCGATACCGCTTGCGGGAAACATGCTGGCGGTTGGCGAAGAAAGCGCCGCGCCGGGCTGGACGCTCACCCGTGCGCAGGAAACGGAACTCCCTGCCGCGCTGAAGCTCACCTATATTGATGGCGGCGCCGAATACCGGCAGGCAGCGGTCGAGGCGCGCCGTCTCGCGGGCGGCAGCCAGCGTGTCGTGACGGCGGCGCTGCCGATGGTGCTGACGCAGGTGGAGGCACAGCGCATCGCCGATCTCTGGCTTCAGAAGATCTGGGAAGAGCGCGAGCGCGGCAGCTTCGCCTTGCCGCCGAGCCTTCTCGCGCTGGAGCCGGGCGACGGTATTGCACTCGATCTTGGGCATCGCATCGCGCGTTACCGGATCACCGGCATCGCCGATGCGGGCGCGCGAGAGGCCGATGGCGTATCCGACATGCCGGGTCTCTTCGCGCCCTCCGATGCGCCGCCGCGCGAAACCGTGCCTGCTGCGCCGCGCGATTTTGGCCCGCCGCTTGCCGTCTTCATGGATCTGCCGCTGCTGAGCGGTACGGAAACGCCCCATGCGCCGCGCATTGCCGTCGCGGCCGACCCGTGGCCGGGCGGCATTGCACTTTACCGGCAGGATGGTACGGGCATATCGCTCGACCGTGTGCTGAGCGTGGAGGCAAGGCTCGGCCGCACGGCGAGCCCGCTTGCCGCCGGGCCCGTGTCGCGCTGGGACGAGGCGAACGGGCTTCTGGTGACGATGGCAAGCGGCGCGCTTTCGAGCGCGAGCGAACGCGCCGTTCTCGACGGGGCCAACCTTGCCGCGCTCGAAACAACGGCGGGCAACTGGGAAGTGATCCAGTTCCGCGAGGCGGGGCTCGTGGCACCGGCAACATATCTGCTGCGCGGCCTGCTGCGCGGGCAAGCAGGCACGGAAGCCGCAATGAAGGACATGCTCTCGGAAGGCGCACGCTTCGTGCTCATCGACAATGCTGTGAGCGAGATCGGGCTGCTCGATACCGAGCGCGGCCTTGACCGGCAATGGCTCTATGGCCCCGCGCCGCTGCCCTATGACGATCCGTCCTATACCAGTGTGACCCGCGCCTTTGACGGCGCCGGCCTTCGTCCACTTTCGCCGGTCCATCCGAGAGCGCGGCGCGGCGAGGGCGGCGCAATCCACCTGTCATGGATCCGGCGCACACGAATTGGTGGCGATAGCTGGACGGGGCTCGACGTGCCGCTTGGCGAGGAACTGGAATCCTACGAGGTGGAAATCCGCGATGGGGGGGCGGTGAAGCGCGTCATCGCAAGCAGCGAGCCGCGCGTGCACTACAGCGCCGCCCAGCAGACCGCCGATTTCGGCCATGCGGATTTCGCAGATCTCGATGTCACCATCTATCAACTGAGCCGCGCCTTTGGCCGCGGCAGCGGAAGGAGCGCGCATCTTCATGTCGAATAGTTTTCATCTGGGACTTCCCTTCCTCGAAGCGGCGCAGGCGCAAAAGCATGTGACGGTGAACGAAGCTCTTCGCCGCCTTGATGCGCTGGTGCACCTTGCGGTTGTCTCGCGCGATCTGAACGTGCCGCCGGGCGAGGCGGAGGAGGGCGCGCGGTTCATCGTCGGCACGGACGCCGAGGACGAGTGGGAAGGCCACGAGGGTGAGATCGCCGCAAGGATCGACGGCGCCTGGATTTTCTTCGCGCCCCGCGCCGGCTGGCGGGCCTTCGATGAAGCAGCAGGCGCTTTGCTTGTCCATGACGGCACGAACTGGGCACCAGCGGGCGGTCCCGGCATTGCGGGCGCAAGCGGCGCCGCGACCGCGCTGACGCTCATCGAGGGCGAGCACGAGCTGGACGAGGGCGCAACATCCGATACGGCCTTCGTCATTCCCGACCGCGCCATCGTGCTCGGCGTGACGGGCGTCGTCATCGAGACAATCACAGGCGCCACGTCATGGAGTCTCGGCGTGGCAGACGATCCCGGACGCTATGGCAATGGTATCGGCGCCATGCTGGATGCGACCGTCATCGGCGTCTCGGGAACGCCCGTCGCCTATTACGGCGCGACGCCGCTCCGGCTCACCGCCGCAGGCGCTGACTTCACCGGCGGCCGGGTCCGCCTTGCCATCCATTGCCTGGAACTGACCGGGCCGGCGGCCTGACAATCGCGCCTTGACATTGTTCCTAAAATGTTCTCTTTAGTAGGAACTAAATCCTATATTCATGGAGAACGGCAGGCATGAGCTTGCGTCCCGTCACCAGCCTCGATGTCAGGCGCCTGATGCCGCTTATCCGCCTCGCGGAAGAACTGGCGCCGCTTGCCGAAGGCGAGACGGAGGAGGGCCGCCATGCGCTCGCCCATGCGCTGGTTCACCGGCTCAAGGGCAGGGCGGACCTGCCCGCACGGAACGATCTTCTGGCTCTCGCCGCCATCTGCCGCGCGGCGGCCGATGCCGGGCCGGGGCCCGCCGGGCCCGCCACGCGCTTCCATCCGCATACGGAGTGCCCGGACTGGGCGCGCCGTGAAACCCCGCTCGCCCTGATCGGCGGGCATTTCTTTTATGCCGCGCCCCGCGAGGAGGGGCATCAAACCTGAAAGGAAATGCAATGGAATCTGTATTGACCGGACTTTTTGGCGGTGTCCTCGCCGCCTGGATCGAAGCCGCGCTGGCAATCGTCGGGGCGGCCTCGGCCATTGCCGCCGCCACGCCTACCAAGAAGGACGATGCCGTGCTCGGCAAGATCACGCGCGTGGTCGATGTGCTGGCGCTCAATATCGGCTTCGCCAAGCGGCGGTGAGGCCTCCGAATTCGATCAAATTCGAGGTTTCACCTTTAGGATCTGGTAAACCCTGATCCTCATAATCGCCATAACCGCACCCCGGCTCCGGGCGCCCTGCGCCCGCAGCATCGCAAGTAAGGGGAAGCCAATGGCGACGAGGAAGATTTTCTACAATCGCAGGTCGCGCCGCCGCGCCGTGGCGGCGGCGGGGCTTGGCTTGTCGGCGGCGGCGCTGTTTGCCGCCGGCCTCTATACCGGCCTCGCCCTCGCGCCGCTGTTCGAGCCCGGTCAGATCGCCGCCACGAATGAACCGGCGGCGATACTTGCCGCAGCGGAATTCTGACCTCATCCTGCCGGATCCATTTCCCCGCCTTCCTATCCCGCCCAAATCCACCCCCTGAGCCCGGACAGGCGCGCGCTTTGCTGCTAGAAAAAGCGCCGCAGAAGAAACGGCAAATCGGGGCGGCTCATGGACCTCCAGCTCAAGGGCAAGCGCGCACTCGTCTCCGGCAGCCATCGCGGCACGGGGCGCGCCATCGCACATGCGCTCGCGCGCGAAGGCGCGGATGTGATCGTGCATGGTTTCGAGATCGCCGCCGCGGAGGAAGCTGCCGCCGAAATCCGCGCGCCCGGTTTTTCGGCCCGTGCCGTCGCGGGCGACATCTGCACCGATGACGGCGCGGCGGCGGTAATCGCCGCCTGTGGCGAGATCGACATTCTCATCAACAATTACGGCACTGCCGATGCAGGCTCGTGGAGCCGCACGGAAATGGATGGCTGGATCGACGCCTATCAGAAAAACGTGCTCTCCGCCGTGCGTCTGACGCGCGGCTTCATGGGCGCGATGAAGGCGAAAGGCTGGGGCCGCATCATCATGCTCGGCACCATCGGCTCGACGGAGCCCGCGGCCCGAATGCCGCATTACTATGCCTCCAAGGGCGCGCTGGCGACCATGACCGTTTCGCTCGCAAAGGAGCTTGCGGGCACGGGCATCACCGTCAATCTCGTTTCGCCCGGCCTCATCCGCACGAGGGAAGTGGAAGAACGCTTCCTCGCACAAGGACGCGAACGCGGCTGGGGCACCACATGGGAAGAAGTCGAGCCCCATGTGCTCAAGAGCTTCATGGGCAACCTCACGGGCCATATTCCGCTGCCCGAGGAAATCGCAAATCTCGTTGCTTTTGTCGCCAGCCCCCTTTCCAGCGCCATCGACGCGCTCAATATCCGGATCGATGGCGGCACGACGGCGCTCGTCACATAAGACTATCGGAAGAACTGGGAGTAAGAGATGCAGCCTTTCAGGTTCGATCTATGCGAACTGCCCGGCGAGACGAAGGGGCTCCGCGAGGATATCCGCGCCTTCCTCGCGGAAGAATTGCGCCATGTGCCGAAAGTCACGCGCGCGCAGACCTGGTCGGGATCGGACCCCGAATTCAGCCGCAAGATGGGCGCGAAGGGCTGGATCGGCATGACATGGCCGAAGAAATATGGCGGCCACGAGCGGAGCTTCTTCGACCGCTATGTGATGCTGGAGGAAATGCTCGCGGCCGGCGCGCCTGTCGGCGCGCACTGGATCGGCGACCGGCAATCCGGCCCGCTGCTGCTGCGCTTCGGCACCGAGGAGCAGCGTCAGCTGATCCTGCCGCGCGTGGCGAAGGGCGAATGTTATTTCTGCATCGGCATGTCGGAACCGGATTCGGGTTCGGACCTTGCCGCGACGCGCACCCGCGCCGACAAGGTGGATGGCGGATACCGCGTCAACGGCACCAAGCTCTGGTCGTCGGGTGCGCATACCGCACACTACATGATCGCGTTGTTCCGCACGGATTCATCGCCGGAAGCGAAACATTCCGGTCTGACCCAGTTCATCGTCGATCTGAAGAACACGGACGGCATCACCATCCGCCCGATCAGGGACCTCGCGGGCAATGCGCATTTCAACGAAGTCGTCTTCGAGGACGCCTTCGTGCCGGACGATATGCTCGTCGGCAGCGAAGGCAGCGGCTGGGGCCAGGTGACGGCGGAACTCGCCTTCGAGCGTTCGGGACCGGAGCGCTATCTCTCGAGCTTCCTGCTCATGGTCGAAATGATCCGCGAACTGGAGAGGCGCGGCGGCGACGAGGGTGCGGAAGTAATCGGCCGCCTTGTCGCGCATCTCGTGACGCTGCGCCAGATGTCGCTCTCGGTGGCGGGTATGCTGGAGAAGGGCGAGAACCCGGCGCTCGAAGCCTCGGTGGTGAAGGATCTCGGTGCGATCTTCGAGCAGGACATGCCTGTCGTCGCGCATGAGCTGCTCGGCATCGCGCCGACCATCGGCGATGGCAGCGACTATGAAGAGGTGCTCGGCTATCTGACGCAGACGACGCCTTCCTTCTCGCTGCGCGGCGGTACGCGCGAAATCCTGCGCGGCATCATCGCGCGCGGACTTGGGCTTCGCTGAGGAGAGACGACAATGAACGAATTGCAGACCATTCTTTCCGACAGCGTGAACGGCCTTCTGTCCGACCGTGTGAACAAGGCCCTGATCCAGAAGGCGGAGGAGGGCGTGTTCCCCTCGGTGCTCTGGAACGAGGTGGAGGCAAATGGCCTCACCCGCGTTCTGGTGCCGGAGGACCAGGGCGGCGCGGGCGCCACATGGGCCGATGCAGCCATCGTGCTGAAAGCGGCCGGCGAACATGTCGCGCCGCTGCCGCTCGCCGAGGCGATCCTCGCCAACTGGTTCCTGGCGGAAGCCGGGCTCGAGGCACCTGAGGGCGTGACGACGCTGCTTGATGGCGATTTCGTGTTTCAGGGCGGAAAGCTCTCCGGCGAAGCGAAACGCGTGCCCTGGGGCCGCGATGCCGCGCATGGCGTCGCCCTCGTCAAAGGTGAGATTGTGCTGGTGCCGCTCGCCGGGGCAAAGATTGCGCCGGGTCTCAATGTTGCCCGCGAACCCCGCGATCATGTCGTGCTGAACGAAGTTGCGGTGAAAAGCGCGAAGGCGGCACTGCCCAACGATGCGATGCAGCTCTACGGCGCCCTGATCCGCGCCTGCCAGATGGCGGGGGCGCTTTCCTATCTCTCGGCACAGTCGGTTGCCTATGCCAATGAGCGCACACAGTTCGGCAAGCCGATCGGCAAGTTCCAGGCGATCCAGCAGCAGCTTGCCGTGCTTTCGACGCAGGCCGCCGCTTGCGGCGTCATCACCGATTTCGCCTGTGCGCAGGTGGTGAAGCGCGGGGCAGAAGCCGCCTTCGAAATTGCCGCGGCGAAGATCCGCGTCGATGACGCCTCCAGCATTGCGACCTCGATCGCCCATCAGGTGCATGGCGCGATCGGCTTCACCTATGAGCACGGGCTTCATTTCGCCACGCGCCGCCTCTGGTCCTGGCGGGCGGAATTCGGCTCCGGCACGGAATGGGCGAAGCGGCTCGGCCGCGAAACGATCAAGGGCGGTGCGGATGCGCTCTGGCCGCATGTGACCGCCCGCTGACATTCGACACCAGACAAGGACAAGCCCGATGAAAGTTTCCGAAGCCCTGAAAAGCCGCATCACCTGCCGCGCCTTTCTCGACAAGCCCGTGCCGGAGGCCACCGTCCGCCAGATTCTCGAAGAAGCGAAATACGCGCCGTCGGGCGGCAATCTCCAGCCCTGGCACGTCTATGTGCTGACGGGAAAGAAGCTCGAGGAATTCCTCGGCATCATCGCCGAGAAGCAGAAGGACAATCCCTTCGGCGAGGGCACGGAATATGACATCTATCCGAAGGGCCTGACCGAGCCCTACAAGGCACGCCGCTTCAAATGCGGCGAGGACATGTATGCGACGATCGGCGTGTCCCGCGAGGACAAGGCGGGCCGGCTCCAGCAGTTCGCCCGCAATTTCCGCTTCTTCGATGCGCCGGTCGCCATGTTCTTTGCCATCGACCGGCAGATGGGCCTCGGCCAGTGGTCCGATCTCGGCATGTTCATCCAGTCGGTGATGCTCGCTGCCCGAGAGCACGGCCTTCACACCGCCCCGCAGGAAGCCTGGGCGATCTGGTACAAGACCGTTGCCGAGTTTGTAGAGATGCCCGAAGAGCTTATGCTCTTCTGTGGGCTGGGGCTCGGATACATGGATGAAAGCGCGCCGATTAACCAATTGAGAACGGATCGCGCACCGCTTGAGGAATTTGCTACGCTCAGCGGGTTCTGACGGCGCTTCCTGAAGATTTCTTGCGGGGATTGTTCATCCCGGGTTCAGCGTCCATGGCTTAGGTACGGGGGCATGACGCAGAAAACCACATGGATCGCCTTGACGATCGCCTTCTTCCTCGCGATGGGCCTTGGGCCCTCGCGGGCAGACGATCTTCTTGTGCCTGCCCAATGGCATTCTGAGCAGGACCGCGCGCGCGACGCCGTACGCTCCGGCCAGGCGATTTCGCCCGGACAGGCCAAGCAGGCGGCTCTCGCCCGCTATCCGGGCCAGTTTCTCGATATGAGTTTTGGCGGCAACGCCTATTACGTGAAGATCATGACGGCCCAGAACAGGGTCGTCGTCGTGACGGTCGATGCGGCTTCGGGCCACGTCATCGGCGCGAACTAGGCTCAGGGGAACAGAAACATGCGGCTCCTTGTCGTCGAGGACGATCCCGATCTCAACCGCCAGCTCGTCTCGGCACTGGAAGAGGCGGGCTATGTGGTGGACAGCGCGGCGGATGGCGAGGAAGGCCATTTTCTCGGCGACACCGAGCCCTATGACGCGGTGGTGCTGGACCTCGGCCTTCCCGAAATGGACGGCGTGACGGTGCTCGAGAAGTGGCGCCGCGACGGCAAGACCATGCCTGTGCTGATCCTCACCGCGCGCGACCGCTGGAGCGACAAGGTAGCGGGCTTCGATGCCGGCGCCGACGATTATGTCGCCAAGCCCTTCTACATGGAGGAAGTGCTGGCCCGCCTCCGCGCGCTGCTCCGCCGCGCAACTGGCCACGCGACCAGCGAACTCGAATGCGGCTCTGTCCGGGTCGACACGAAAAGCTCACGCGTCACGGTGAATGGCCGCGCCATCAAGCTCACCTCGCTCGAATACCGGCTGCTCGCCTATTTGATGCACCATCAGGGCCGGGTCATCTCGCGCACCGAACTTGTCGAACATCTCTACGACCAGGATTTCGACCGCGATTCCAACACCATCGAGGTTTTTGTCGGGCGTCTCCGCCGCAAGCTCGGAAAGGATGTAATCGAGACCGTGCGCGGCCTCGGCTACAGGCTGACGGCGGCGGAAGATGCGGCGTGACAGTCTCGCCTTCCGGCTGATCGCGGGCGCGGCGCTCTGGAGCGCCATCGCGCTCGTCGCCGGCGGCCTCATTCTCTCGGCGATCTTTCGCAATTCCGTCGAACGCAGCTTCGATGGCCGCTTGAACGTGCTGCTGCACAGCCTGATCGCCACCACGGAAATCAACGACAGAGGCGAAATCGAACGCGGCCGCGGACTCTCCGAAACCCGCTTCGATCTCGCTTATTCCGGCTGGTACTGGCAGATCTGGCCGGTGGCCCAGCGCCCCGCGCTCCGCTCGCGCTCGCTTTTCGACCAGTCGCTCGATCTTTCGCCCGCCGAAAGGGTCGGCCGCGACGATGTCGGCCTCAAGGTCTTCGATACGGTGGGGCCGGAAGACCAGCCGCTGCGCGTCGTCGAACGCCGTGTGACGCTGCCGGGCTATGACGTGCCGGTCTCTTTTGCGGTGGCCGCCGACCGCTCGGAAATGAACGAGGAAATCCAGAGCTTCAACACATGGGTCTTCGGCTCGATGGCGGCGATGGGCGTGGGGCTCCTCGTCGCGCTGCTCATTCAGGTGCGTTTCGGCCTGCGCCCGCTGGAACGTGTGCGCAAGGCGCTTTCCGAAATCAGAAGCGGACGTGCGACAAAGCTCGAAGGCGACTTCCCGCCGGAAATCGAGCCGCTGGCGGAAGAACTGAACGGCTTGCTGGAAGGCAACCGCGAGGTGCTGGAGCGGGCGCGCACCCATGTCGGCAATCTCGCCCATGCGCTGAAGACGCCGCTCAGCGTGCTGACCAACGAGGCGCGCAGCCATGATGGCGCCTTCGGCGAAACAGTGCGGCGGACAACGATGCAGATGCGCGAACAGATCGACCGGCATCTTGCCCGCGCCCGCATGGCCGCTTCCGCCAATGTGCTGGGCGCCAATACGCCGGTGAAGCCGGTCCTTGCTCGTCTCGCCAATGCGCTTGAACGCATCCATGCCGAACGCGGCATATCGATCATTGTCGACTGCCCGGACGAAGCGGGCTTCCGCGGCGAAGCGCAGGATCTCGAGGAAGTGGTAGGCAATCTGCTCGACAATGCCTGTAAATGGGCGGACGAAGAAGTGCGCCTCACCGTGACGGCCGCGGGCATCGAGCGGCGCAACCGGCCTTATCTGCTGGTGACGGTCGAGGATGATGGGCCGGGCCTGCCGGAAGAAGCACGCAAGACGGCGCTCAAGCGCGGTGCGCGGCTGGATGAATCGAAGCCCGGCTCCGGGCTCGGCCTCTCCATCGTGACCGAGATCGCAGAGCTCTATGGCGGCGATCTGAAGCTCGAAACTTCGTCTCTCGGCGGCCTCAAGGCGGCGCTTTACCTGCCCGCATCGGCGACCACGGCCTGAAAACCGGCCTTTCCCGCCCTTTTTGCTGAACGCCATATGAACGGCGCATTCAGGCCCCGCTCAAGGGCGATTGCCTATCTTCATGACCATCGGATCACCCATAGGGAAACGGGGTACGTGTCATGAAGATCAAATCAGCACTCATAGTTGGCGCACTTGCCGTTGCGCTCGCGGGCTGCCAGACCGGCAACCCCTATGGCTATAGCGGCGGCCCGAAGCAGGGCATCGGCACGGTTGCCGGTGCAGTGGCTGGCGGTCTTGCCGGCTCGCAGTTCGGCTCCGGCTCCGGCCGCCTTTGGGCCACGGGCGCGGGCGTCCTTGTCGGCGCGCTGGTCGGCAACAATATCGGCCGCAGCCTCGACCGCGCGGACCAGTCCTATCTGCAGCAGGCGTCCTATGGCGCCTTCCAGACCGGCCAGCCGCAGCGCTGGCATAACCCGCAGAGCGGCAATTACGGCTATGTCGAGCCGGGCCGCTCCTACCAGACGGCGGGCTCCTACTGCCGCGAATATTCCCAGACCGTCTATATCGGCGGCCAGCCGCAGAATGCCTATGGCACGGCCTGCCGCCAGCCGGATGGAAGCTGGCAGATCGTGAACTGAGTTCACGCCTCACGAGATGAACGGCCCACAAGGCCGTTCGGCCTCACCCCTGGTGAAATCCGTCCCCCGACCAGCGCCTGGGTGAGGCCACTTTTTCAAGACCGGACGTCACAAGACCGGACATCTCAAGACCGGATGTGAAAAGGCCGCCGCTTTCCTTT
>JAHBYK010000047.1 GCA_019635965.1 Parvibaculum sp.
GTTGCGCTGGCCGAGAATATGGGCGCGTTCGAGATGCACGAAACAGCGCTCATAGTCGCGCTCACGATAGAGTGCCTTGGCGATGGTCATTTCGGCATCATAGGCGGCGCGCAGTTGCGGCTTCATGGGCTGGCTCCTTCGGTATTTCGCCGGAATCTATGACCCGGCGCCGTTAGGCGCTTGAACGAAACGGCTATGCCGCGCAAGGGCGAGCGGATTGATGCCGAACATCTCCCGGCAGGTGCGGCTGAGATGCGCGGAATCGGCAAAGCCCGCCGCATGGGCCGCTTCCGTGAGCGGCGTACCGGAGAGCGCCCGCGCCATCGCATCGCCAAGCCGCAGCCAGAGCAGATAGCGGCGGAAGGAGACGCCGGTTTCCTTCCTGAAGAGATGGCGCAGATGGCTTTCGGACAGGCCGAGCGCGGCTGCCGCCTCGCCCGGCACCGCGCGCTTTTCAGGCAGCGCGCGCAGCCTTTCCTGAAGCGCGGCGATACGCGGATCGAGCGCCTGACGCTTCTCCGCGCCGGGCACGAGAACGGCAAGTGCCTCGACCGGCGAAGGAAGCTCGCCCGCCATGCAGATGGCGCGCAGCCGCTCCGTCTCCGCGCCGGGGAGCGCCGCGACGGGGCGGCCGCCGAGAAATCGCAGGCCCGCCTCACGCGCGGCGGGAAGCTCCGGCTCGACGAGCAGCACGCCGATGTCCTGTCCGAGACTGTCGAGCCGGTGCGCCGCGTCCGGCGCAACGATGGCGCCGTCGAACATGGCGCTCATCTGCCCCTGTTCGAGCCGGAAGGGACCGGCAAGCCCGACCGCGATCTGCAAGGCATGATGACGATGCGGCGCAACGTCGATTGCCGCGCCCCGGATCAGGAGCGACATGTCCTCGCGCGCGATGCGCAGGCCGGAGACGAAGGGTGCGTCTGTCATGGCGCTATTGACCGCGAGGCGGGGAGCGATGGCAAGCCCATAACAAATGCGGCAGGATCGCTCCCGCCGCTTTCGCTTGTCTCGATGTGCCGATGATTACTCGGCTGCGGCCTTGACGGATGCGAGGGCTTCCGGCGGCATGCGCTCGGCGAATTCGCGGCAGGCCTGGATATATTCGCGCTTCATGCGGTCGATCAGTTCCGCGACGGGCGGCGCATCCTTGATCTGGCCGATGCCCTGGCCCGAGCCCCAGATGTCCTTCCACGCCTTCGACTTCATGTTGCCGCCCGAGCCGAAATTCATCTTCGACTTGTCGGCTTCCGGCAGATTGTTCGGGTCGAGACCCGCCGCGGCGACCGACGGCGCGAGATAGTTGCCGTGAACGCCGGTGAAGAGATTGCTGTAGATGATGTCTTCCGCCGAATACTGGATCAGGCTTTCCTTGTAGGCGGCATCGGCATTCGCTTCGGCGGTGGCGATGAAGCGCGTGCCGAGATAGGCAAGGTCGGCACCCATGGCGAGCGCGCCGGCGATGCTCCAGCCGTCGGACATGGCGCCCGACAGGATCACGGTGCCGTTGAACCACTGCTTCACCTCGCGCACGAGAGCGAAGGGCGAGAGCGTGCCCGCATGGCCGCCGGCACCGGCGCAGACGAGGATGAGACCGTCAACGCCCTGTTCCGCCGCCTTTTTCGCGTGCTTCACATTGATGACGTCGTGGAACACCTTGCCGCCATAGGAATGAGCCGCCTCGACGACTTCGGCCGGCGGGCGCAGCGAGGTGATGATGATCGGCACTTCGAGCTTGGTGCAGACCTCGATGTCATGCGACAGGCGGTCGTTGGAGGCATGGCAGATCTGGTTGACCGCGAAGGGTGCGACCTTCTTCTCCGGGTGCTTGGCCTGATATTCGCCAAGCTCGCCCTTGATCCGCCTGATCCATTCCTCGAGCACATGGGCGGGCCGCGCGTTGAGCGCCGGGAAGGAGCCGACAATGCCGGCCTTGCACTGGGCGATGACGAGTTCGGGGCCGGAAACGATGAAGAGCGGCGAGCCGATCACCGGCAGCTCGAGCCGGTTCTTCAGAATGTCGGGTAGGGCCATGAGCGAGTTCCTCCTGCTGTTGCAAAGGATAATGGCCCGCGAGGGCCCCCGCGGGAATGTTCAAGCCTGAACATAACACTGTTAGAAAGCGATCAGGCGGTGACGCTGCGTCCCGCTAGCCTGTCGCGGTCGGCCTTGGCCTTTTCGCCGAGAAAGTCGATCACGGCGCGCACCGGCGCCGTGTCGCGCAGGTCCGGGTGGGCAAGGAGCCACATCTCGGTGCCATTGGCGAGTTTCTGCGGCGCGATGCGGACGAGATCGGGATAGGCCTCGGCGACGATGCAGACGAGCGTCGATATGCCGACGCCCGCGCGCACGGCCTGAAGCAGATCGGCATCCGAAAAGCAGCGCAGCACCACGCGCGCGCCCTGCGTGACATGGGCGAGCCAGTCGGCAAGCTCGACTTCCGCCGCGCGGCCGCCGAAGCCAACGATGCGATGGTCCTTCCATTCCTCGCGCTTCGCGGGAAGGCCGAACTGTTCCGCATAGGAGCGCGCGGCATAGAAGCCGACACCGATGCGGCCGATCTTGCGGCCGACGACATTCTCGCGCCCCGGCCCATAGGGGCGGATCACGATGTCGGCATCGCGCCGCTTCACGGATACCTGCGTCACCTCGTTGACGATTTCGATTTCGATGCCGGGATGGCGCTCCTCGAATTCGCCGAGATAGGGCATGAACCAGTAGGAGGCGAGGCTGTGGGGAATGGCGACGCGGACGAGACCCTGCGCCTCGCCATCGGCGCTGAGGGCGGCATGAAGTGCGCGCTCGGCGGCAAGCGCCATCGGCTCGACCTCGGCGCGCAGACGCTCGCCGGCGCCGGTCAGCGCATAGCCGCTCGGCTCGCGCACGAAGAGCTTGGCGCCCAGCCGCTTCTCGAGCGTGGCGATATGGCGGCCGACTGTCGCATGGCTGAGCTTCAGCCTGCGCCCCGCGCCGGACAGGCTTTGCGTGTCGACCACGGCGAGGAAGATGCGATAGGCGTCCCAGTTGGAATCGTTGTTCATGGCTGAACATTCACATGTTTGATCTTGGGAAGGGAGACTGCGCCGGATTTCCCGCCGTTTCAAGCGTTTGGGAAGCCAAGGAGAACGCTGCGGCAAGGTATTTTTCGCGTTGCGCGGCGCCATTCCCTTCGTGCAAAGCGGCGAAACCTTCTGCTAAAACTGCCCCATCCAGCTATTCACGAGAGGCTCGAGCCGCAACAAGGGTGGCCTCCGGCGAGGGAGAGAAAAAGTGATCAAAACCAGATTCACCGAACTGTTCGGGGTCGAACACCCCATCGTGCAGGGCGGCATGCAATGGGTCGGCCGGGCGGAACTCGTCGCGGCGGTGTCCAATGCGGGCGCGCTCGGCTTCATCACGGCGCTGACGCAGCCGACGCCGGAAGACCTCCGCAAGGAGATCGAGAAGTGCAAGGGCCTGACCGACAAGCCCTTCGGCGTGAACCTCACCATCCTGCCGGCGCTGAAGCCGCCGCCCTATGCCGAATATCGCGCCGCGATCATCGAGTCGGGCGTGAAGATCGTCGAGACGGCGGGCTACAAGCCGCAGGAACATGTCGACGATTTCAAGAAGCACGGCATCAAGGTCATTCACAAATGCACCGCGGTCCGTCATGCGCTCTCGGCCGAACGCATGGGCGTCGATGCCATCTCGATCGACGGCTTCGAATGTGCGGGCCATCCGGGCGAGGATGACATTCCGGGCCTGATCCTCATTCCGGCCGCGGCCGACAAGGTGAAGATCCCGATGATCGCATCGGGCGGCTTCGGCGATGCGCGCGGCCTCGTCGCGGCCCTCGCGCTCGGCGCCGAAGGCGTCAACATGGGTACGCGCTTCATGTGCACCAAGGAAAGCGCCATTCACCAGAAGGTGAAGGAACAGATCGTCGCCAACGACGAACGCTCGACGGACCTCATCTTCCGTACGCTGCACAACACGGCGCGCGTGGCGAAGAACGCGGTGAGCCAGGAAGTCGTCGCTATCGAGAAGAAGGGCGGCGCGAAGATCGAGGACATCGCGCATCTCGTCTCCGGCCAGCGCGGCAAGGTCGTCTATGAGCAGGGCGACCCCGATTACGGCATCTGGTCGGCCGGCATGGTGCAGGGCCTGATCCACGACATTCCCTCGTGCCAGGAACTCGTCACGCGGATGGTGCGCGAAGCGGAGGAAATCATCCGCAACCGCCTGAACCGCATGGCCGGCATTTCGGTGGCGCAGGCCGCCGAATAAGCCGCACGGCAAATCGCGTTGAGAAGCCCGCGCCGGAAACGGCGCGGGTTTTTCATTGTGCGGGTTCCATCGCAATCCGGTGGAGCCCCGCCGGATCGAGAATACGGATGCTGCGATAGCCGGTTTCGATGAGTTTCTTCTCCTCCAGTTCCCGCAGCACGATGTTCACCGTCTTGCGCGACAGGCCCATGAGTTCGGCAAATTCTTCCTGACGGATCGGCACGGTGGCGGGCCCGCCGCCGCCCCAGGGAAAGCTGTAGCCGTGGAGACGGCTTGCGATCCGCGCGCGGGGCGAAAGATGCATGAGCTCCGCATAGCCGCGCAATGCCCAGACAAGCTGTTCGGTCGCAAGCTCCGCGAAGTGAAGCCAGAGCGAAGGCATTTCCTGCACTATCGCGGAAATCGCGTGTTGCGGCACGAAGATGATCTCGGAGCGCTCGCGGGCGATGACGGTCGTGACGCGCCTGCCGCCCAGCACCTGCGCCGCATAGCCGAAAATCGTGCCGGGCCCGGAAATGCTGACCGGCACACTCTCGGCATTGTCGAGCACCACATGGCTCGTCACCGAGCCCGAGAGCAGGCCGTAAAGCCCCTCCGCCTCGTCGCCCGTGTCGTAGATCCAGTGACCGGCCTCGGCGGTCGAGACCTGTGCCAGCGCAATCAGCCGGGATTTGAGCGCGGCAGGCCGCTTCGCAAACCAGGCATTGCGGGCGAGCGTTGCGGCGAGACGGTCCTGGAGCGGCGCCGGGGCCATGAATTTTCCCGAAATGTTACCTTGGTAACAATCTACACCGGCAGGCTTCCTATCCTCAAGGGCAGGACAACCCGCCGGGAGGAAAATCATGGGTCTCGAAAGCGCAATCATCAGGAAGGTGACGCCGGGCTGCGGCGCCGAGGTGCTGGGCGTGAACCTCGCCGATCCGACGAACAGCGACATGGAGGCGATCCGCGCCGCCTATCGGGACTATGGCGTGATCTTCTTCCGCGACCAGAAGCTGACGCCGGAAGAACACATCGCCTTTGCGCGGCGCTGGGGCGAAATCGACATCAACAAGTTCTTCCCGGCGAATGGCGGCTATCCCGAGATCGCCGAAGTGCGCAAGGAGAAGGACCAGCTCGTCAATGTCGGCGGCGGCTGGCACACGGATCATTCCTACGATCAGGAACCGGCGATGGGTTCGATCCTCGTCGCGCGCGAGCTGCCGGAGGCTGGCGGCGACACGCTTTTCGCCGACATGTACAAGGCTTATGAGGCGCTCTCGCCGGGCCTGAAGAAAACGCTCGATGGGCTGCGCGCGGTTCACTCCAACGCGCATGTCTTCGGCGCGGCCGGCGCCTACAAGGCAACCGATCAGGCAAACGGCTTCAAGGGCGAGAGCCTTGTCGGTCAGGCCGTGCATCCCGTTGTCATCACGCATCCCTTGAGCGGCCGCAAGGCGCTCTATGTGAACCCCGCCTTCACCACGCATTTCGAGGGCTGGACCCCGTTCGAGAGCAAGCCGCTGCTCGATTATCTCTATGCCCATGCGGTGCGGCCGGAATTCACCTGCCGTTTCGAATGGAAGCCGGGTTCGGTCGCCTTCTGGGACAATCGCGCGACCTGGCATTTCGCCGTGAACGACTATCACGGCGAGAAGCGGTTGATGCACCGCATCACGATCGCGGGCGGCCCGCTCCAGTAAGCGGGGTTGTGCCCGGGGCGGCGATATGGCACTCTCTCCCCGAGGCAGGAGCAGGAAGGGGAGGGAGACCCATGTCGCAAGCAAGAGCACAGGCGGGCGCGATCCATGTGCGGCCGAACGAAAGCGGTTTCGGCGCGGAGATCACGGGCCTCGATATATCAAAGCCGCTGCCGCCGGAAACGCTGGCCGCGGTGAAGGATGCCTGGGCGCGCCATGCGGTGGTCTGGTTTCCCGACCAGCCGCTGACGCATGATCAGCTTGAAGCCTTCACATTGCAGATCGGCCCCTTCGGCCATGATCCGTTCATCGCGCCGATGGAGGACCATCCGCATATTCTGGAGCTGCGCCGCGAGCCGGACGAGAAGGCGCGCAATTTCGGCGCGGGCTGGCACTCGGACTGGAGCTTTCAGGAATGCCCGCCGGCGGCAACGCTGCTCCACTCGAAAGTCGTGCCGCCCATCGGCGGCGATACGCTCTATGCCGATTGCACCCGCGCCTATGACGCCTTGTCGGACGAGATGAAGAAGGTGCTGGACGGCCTCACCGCCGTTCACTCCGCCGCGCTTCCCTATGGGCCGAATGGCGTTTTCGCGCAGGAAACCGAAAAGCGCACTATGAAGATTATTGTCAGTAAGGATGCGGAGAAAACCTGGCCGCATCCGCTGGTGCGCACGCATCCCGTGACGGGCCGCAAGGCGCTGTTCGTCAGCCCCGTCTATACGGTCGGCATTCAGGGCATGACCCATGCGGAATCCGCCGCCATTCTTGGCTTTCTTTATACGCATATGACACAGGACCAGTTCGTCTACCGCCACAAATGGCGCACGAACATGCTGACCATGTGGGACAACAGATGCACGCTGCATTTTGCCGATGGCGGCTATGACGGACATCTGCGTGTGATGCATCGCACGACCGTCGCGGGTGATGCGCCCCATTAAGTGAGACAGGTTTTCTGCCCAATTCATGTGCATCTGTTCCGCGCTGGCACATCATTTCGGATGTGATGGTAGAATCGTGCGTCCACGGACGAATCTGCTTTGACAGGCGTATTGGCTGATCTAGTGTAACTCCATCGGGAGTTGTCCGGCGCCCTAGCCCCCAGACCCCGTCCGGGCAAGGTCCGATAGTTGTTCCAGACTGAAGAATGCCGTGTGATTTTCGCGCTTAGGCGAAGGCGTTCCGCTTCGCTTGGGGACGATCAGACGGCACCCACTCCGCCGGCATGCCACCCGAGCATGTCCGCGCGGCGGACGCGGAAGAGTTGCCGGCGACCCCTTGCCCCCCCACGCCGCGGCAGCCCTTTACTCCACGATCCGCCAGCCCCCGGGGCCGGCGTTCTGCCGCGCCCCGGGGAAGCGGGGCGGGCGACCGCCTCACCGCCACAGAACCAGCATGACGATGCCGCCGATCACCAGCGCGATGCCTGCAAGCTCGAGCGGGCTTGTTTTTTCCCGGAACAGGAAATGCGAGGAGATGAAGGCGAAGACGAGTTCGATCTGGCCGAGCGCGCGCACATAGGCGGCGTTCTGGATCGTCATGGCGGTGAACCAGCCGATCGAGGCAAGCGCACCGGCAAGTCCGACAAGCGAACTCACGCGCCATGTATCCATCGCGGCACGAAGGTCGTTTCGCCGCCGCGCCGCGAGCCAGACGGTCATCGCCACCGTCTGGATCATGAGGACGGCGACGAGCGTGTAGCCGGCCGCGACGAGAAAATCCGGATGATCGAGCGACAGCGAGGCCGCGCGGTAGCAGACGGCGGCAATGCCGTAGCAGGCGCCAGAGCCGATGCCCATCAGCGTCGGCTTTTCGCCGAGCGCACGCCAGAAGCTCGTAAGCGTCAGATGTGATTGCGCCATGGAAATCGCGATCACGCCCGCAAGGCTGATGAGAATGGCGAGAAAGGCACCAAGGCTCAGATGATCGCCAAGCACGATGATGCCGAAAAGGGCAGTCTGGATCGTCTCGGTCTTTGAATAGGTCGTGCCGACGGCGAAATTGCGCAACGTATAGAGCGCGACGAGAAGCACCGTGCCCCAGATCTGCGCGAGCCCGCCCGCCACCGCATAGAGAAGAAACGAACCATCCGGCTGCGGCAGGGCGGCGCCCGTCACGCCGATGACGATGGCGAGATAGAGCGCGGCGACCGGCACGCCATAGAGAAAGCGCACATAGGTCGCGCCCGTTGCCGACATGCCGCCGGTCAGCCGCTTCTGCAGCGCCGAACGAAGGTTCTGCAAAAATGCGGCCGCAATGGTGAGCGCAATCCAGAGCGGCATGATGAGAGGCGGGCTTTCGCGCTATTCGGTGATCGCGCCGTAGACGAGCTGCTGATATTGCGGCCGGAACGGATAGGTGGAGGAGGGGTAGAGCTGCGTCATGAAAATGGCGATGAGGTCCTCTTCCGGGTCGATCCAGAAATAGGTGGAGGCGGCGCCGCCCCATGAGAAATTGCCGGGCGAGCCGATATGCTGCGCTTCCGCCGGATCGAGCGTGACCTGGAAGCCGAGGCCGAAGCCCGCGCCCTCTGCCGCAAGCTCGCTGAAGGCCGAGCGCGACATCTGCTTCATCGTCTTGCCGCCGGGCAGATGGTTCATGGTCATGAATTCGATGGTCTTGGGCGAGCAGATGCGCACGCCATCGAGCTCGCCGCCATTCAGCAGCATCTGGCAGAAGCGGTAATAGTCCGTCATGGTCGAGGTGAGGCCGCCGCCGCCGGAGAGGAAACGCGGCGGCTGGGCATAGGAGCTTGTCTCGTCGCCCATATCCATGATGCCGGATTTCTTCGTCACCGGGTTGCGGAAATAATTGGTGGCAAAGCGGCCGAGCTTTTCCTTCGGCACGAAGAAGCCCGTATCCACCATGCCGAGCGGCGCGAAGATGCGCGCGGCGAGAAACTCGTCGAGCGGACGGCCCGACAGCACTTCCACGAGATAGCCGCAGACATCGGTCGAGACGGAATAGTTCCAGTACTGGCCGGGCGAGAAGAGAAGCGGCAAGCCGGCGATAGCCTCGACCGTTTCCTTCAGCGTGAGCTTCACCGTGTTCGCGCCTTCGATGCCGGCCTTGCGGTAGAGCGCATCGACGGGATGTTCCTGCATGAAGCCATAGGTGAGGCCGGATGTATGCGTGAGGAGATCGCGGATCGTCATTTCCCGCTCACATTCCACGGTCTCGTATTTCTCCACCGTGCCGCCCGCCCAGACGCGAAGATTCGCGAATGAGGGGATGTAGCGCGAGACCGGATGGTTGAGCTGCAAGTGGCCTTCCTCGTAGAGCATCATCAGCGCGAGGCTGGTGATGGGCTTCGTCATCGAATAGATGCGGAAGATCGTGTCGCGCTCCATCGGCAGTCCGCGCTCGCGGTCACGATTGCCGCGCACCTCGAAATGGGCGATCTCGCCATGCCGCGCGACGAGCGTCTGGAAGCCGGCGATCTTGCCGCGATCGACATAGGACGAGAAATATTCGGGGATGAGCGCAAGCCGCGCGCCATCAAGGCCTACATCTTCAGGTTTCGTCATCCGCGTCATGATGTTCATCGTCCATTTCCTCCCCAGGCCTGCGGCCTTGATGACCGTCTGGAATTACCGGAAGCAGTCTACCACGTCCGCGATCCATTTCTTCGGATTCTGCTTCATCTCGAGCGGCGTCTTGCCGTTTCTGACGACCACCATATCGAGATCGGGAATGACGACCGTGTATTGCCCTTCATAGCCATTGGCCGAAAAGCTGCCGGGTCCGGCAAGGTCAAGCCACCAATGCGCGCCATAGGGCTCTTCCGCGCCTGCCTGCTGCCAGGTGGGCGAGCGGGCATAGTCCACCCAGCCTTCGGGAAGCAGGCGCCTTCCCTCCCACACGCCGTCGCGGAGATAGAGAAGTCCGAAGCGTGCGAAATCGCGCGGCGTGCAATAGCAGAAGGAGGAGCCGATGAAGGTGCCCGCCTTGTCGAATTTCGGGATGGGCGAGGCCATGCCGAGCGGGCCGAACAGGCGCGCGCGCATGAAAGCCTCGAAATCCGTCCCGAAGGCATTTGCCGCGCGCGCCGCCAGGCGGGCGACGATATTCGTGGTGCCGCTCGCATAGGACCAGAAGCTGCCCGGCTCATGCTCGAGCGGGAAGGAGGCGGCAAAATGCGCCACGTCGTCCTTGCCCGCGCCCCAAAGCATCTCGATCACATCGGAAGGATGCTCCGGCACATAGTCTTCGCGGAAAGCAAGGCCGCTCGACATGCGCAACAGCTGATCGAGCGTGATGGCGCGGCGCGGATCGCCCGCCTGCTGCCATTCGGGAACATCGGCCGGAGCATGAATGTCGATCCTGCCGTCCTTCACCAGCAGACCGACAAGCGCATGGGTGATGCTTTTGGCTTTCGACCATGACGGGCAGGTCGCATCCGGCCCGTGGCTCGCGGCATATTGCTCATGAATGAGCCTGCCGCCCTTGATGACGACAACGCCGAATGTCTCGCCGAGATCGGCGGGCGGCACCGGCGCAAAGGCATGATCCATCAGCCGCTGGAAGCGCGCCCGGTCCATCGCGGCGGGCAAATCGCCTCGCGGCCAGTCGCCGGACGGCCAGGGCGTGTCGGCGGGCTGTGCAGGCAAAGGCGGCAATACCGTCATGATCGTCCCCCGGTTTGTGTGCGCCGATGGTGCCCGCTATCCTCGAATCCAACAAGGGAGAAGGGGAGGACATGATGGCGCTGCCGAGGCTCGGAATCGACGGGGAATGGTTTCGCGATGCGGAAGGGCGGCGGCGCATCCTGCGCGGCGTCAATCTGGGCGGCGACTGCAAGGTGCCTTTCACGCCGAACGGGCATACCAATATCCCGACCGATTTCTCCGATCACCGCACGGTCTCTTTCGTCGGCCGGCCCTTTCCGCTCGCCGAAGCCGATGAGCATTTCTCGCGGCTGAAAGAATGGGGCTTCAACTGCCTGCGCCTGCTGACGACATGGGAAGCGGTGGAGCATGAGGGGCCCGGCCGCTACGACGAGGCCTATCTCGATTATTTCGCCACGCTCTGCCGGATGGCCGGCGATTACGGCATGTATGTCTTCATCGACTTCCATCAGGACGTGTGGAGCCGCATGACGGGCGGCGATGGCGCGCCGGGCTGGCTTTTCGATGCGGTGGGACTCGACTTCACGAAGTTCCATGCGGCAGGCGCGGCGCATGTCATGCAATACAAATACGACTTCGCGCGCGGCGGACGGCAGGAAGAAAACTACCCGACCATGACCTGGTCGCAGAACTACAAATATCCGGCGAACGCGATCATGTGGACGCTGTTCTTCGCCGGAAACACCTTCTGCCCCGATTTCCTCGTCGAAGGCCGCCCGGCGCAGGACTATTTGCAGGAGCATTATCTCGGCGCGATGGAAGCGGTGGCAAAGCGCCTCAAGGATCTGCCGAACGTCATCGGCTTCGACTCGCTGAACGAGCCGGGTTCGGGCTATGTCGGACAATATCTGAGCTACCGGCATCTCGGCCCGAGCGAGCGGCATCCCTTTCCGGCGCGGCCGGGGCTTGCCTGGTCGCCGCTCGACGGCTTCGCCGCCGCGCGGGGCCTTGCCCGCGAGATCCCGGAACTCGGGATCGACTGGGAACAGCGCGCGGTCGTGAAGAAACGCGATGTGCTCGTGAATGGCGACGGCGTGTCGATCTGGCGCCAGGGGCGCGCCTGTCCCTTCGAGCGCGCCGGCGCCTACCGGATCGCAGGCGGGCAGATCGAGGCGCTCAAGGAAGATTTCTTCGTGAAGCGCGACGGCGGCGACCGCTACGACATGGAACATGATTTCATGGGGCCGTTCTTTGCCCGCGTGGCGGAGCGCGTCCGCGCGGTGAACGACGACTGGCTGCTCTTTGCCGAACTCGATCCGGGCGCGGGGCTCGGCCGCGGCTTTCCGCAGGACACGCCGCCGCGCACCGTCAATGCAAGCCACTGGTACGACATCGTGACGCTTTCGACCAAGCGCTTCGACTTTCCGGTCAAGATCAATCCCTATACCGGGCGGACGACCGAGGGCGCGGAAGCGATCGAAGCCTCCTATGTGCGCCAGCTCGGACATCTGAAACAAGCCTCGCACGCCCTCAACCTCGGCACCGGCGCGCCGACGCTGCTCGGCGAATTCGGCATCCCCTACGATCTCGACGATGCCGCCGCCTACAAGGCCTGGAACAAGGGCGACCGCAGCGACGCGCCATGGGAAAAGCACATCATCGCGCTCGATCTCATGTACAACGCGCTCGATCAGCTGCTCATGAATTCGACGCAGTGGAACTACACCGCCTCGAACCGCAACGACCAGGCAATCGGCGATGGCTGGAACCAGGAAGATCTCTCGATCTACAGCATCGACCAGCGGGAGAATCCGTCCGACATCAACAGCGGCGGCCGGGCGCTCAAGGGTTTCGTGCGGCCCTATGCGCGCATCGTTGCGGGCCGTCCGCTGAAAATGAAGTTCAAGCGCGAAACCGGCACCTTCCGTTTCGTCTATGAGGTGGATGGCGATGGCGAGACGGAAATCTTCGTGCCCGCGATCCAGTATCCGGACGGTTATGATGTGGATGTGGAGGGCGGCGAACTGAGACGCGACGAGGCGAACCAGCGCCTCTTCGTTCATGCGGTGGGTTCGGACAAGGTGGGCATCACCATCACGCGGCGCTGACAAGCCTTTGATGGGCGGCGGCAATACCCTGAGCCGCGCGCTGCATCGGCAGGAGATAGCGCCTCACCGCTTGCGCCTCGTTCATGGTCGAGCCGAGATAACGCATGGTGATGCAGGCAGCGACCTTCTCACCTTCCATGACCGGAACGGCGATGCCCATGGCCGGGTCGCCGCGCATCGGGGCGGTTGTCGCATAGCCCTGACGCCGGATGCCGGCGAGCAGCGCCGAAACATATTTCCCGTCGCGCGCCGTAGCGTTCATCGCGGCCTTGGAGGAGCGAAGTACGGCAAGGATCAGCTCGCGCTCCTCGTCCGGGCAATAGGCGAGATAGGCGCGGCCGAGCGCCGAGAGCAGCATGGCGAGCCGTTTGTTGAGCCAGTCGGGATCGGTGCTGAAGGGACTTTCATGCCGCGTCGATATGCGCACCAGCATCGCGTCGCGGTCGAATGTGGCGAGCGCCACCGGCCATTTGTATTCGGCGGTGAGCGCGGAGAGAAAGGGCCGGGCTGCCTCCACCACCAGATCGGTGTGGCGGAAGCCGCTCGAGAGCCTGAGCACGCGCTCCGTCAGTTCATAGCCTGCAACGCGCGACACGCGGCGCACATAGCCTGCCTCGATCAGCGTATCGAGCAGCCGCACAAGGGTCGGTTTCGGCAGGCCGGTCGCCTCATGCAAACGCGCAAGCGTGGCCCGGCCCGCGCCATTCAGCGCCTCAAGCAGCGCGAAACTGCGCAATACGGGCTGCACACCTTCGGCATTTCCGGCGGGCTTCGGCATGGCGGTCTCCGGCATGTGAGGGCCTCACTATAATTCCGTGACGTGGAATAACCAAACTTTCCGGGGGAAGCGCCCCGGCATTCCCGCTAGGCTGACATCCAGAGGACGGGAGACGGATTTTCAGGGAGGACATCATGAGCCAGGCAGCAAGAGCGGCGGCGCCCGCAGCCCTTTCCATCGCACCGCTGACGCCGACGATCGGCGCGGAGATTTCCGGCATCGACCTGTCGAAGCCGATGACGGCGGACCTGCTCGCCGCGCTCCGTCAGGCGCTTCTCGAATGGAAGGTGATCTTCTTCCGCGATCAGGACATCACGACAGAGGAACATCTCGCCTTTGCGCGCCAGTTCGGTGAGCTGGAGGTTCATCCCTTCGCGCCGCACAAGCCCGGTTATCCCGAAGTTCTGGCAATCACCCATGACCGGGACAGCAAGGGCCGCGAGAATGTCTGGCACAGCGATGTGACCTGGCGTCTCTGCCCTTCGCTCGGCTCGGTGCTGCGCGCGATTGAAGTGCCGGAAGTCGGCGGCGACACGCTCTTTTCCGACATGTATGCCGCTTATGAAGGCCTTTCCGACGAGGTGAAGGAAAAGATCGACGGCGCGGTTGCGATCCACGACTTCGCGCATTTCCGCAAGCTGATGCGCAGCCGCGGCAAGTCGGAGGCCGAGATCGAGGAAATGAACCGGAAATACCCGATGGCCGAACACCCGGTGGTGCGCACGCATCCTGAAACGGGCCGCAAGGGCATCTATGTCAACACGGCCTTCACGCAATATATCGCGGGCATGGATCGCGCGGAGTCGGATGCGCTGCTCGCTCATCTCTATGCGCAGGCGGCGATCCCGGAATATCAGTGCCGCTTCCGCTGGCAGAAGAATTCCATCGCCTTCTGGGATAACCGCGCCTGCCAGCACTATGCCGTGTCGGATTACTGGCCGGCTGTACGGCGCATGGAGCGGGTGACGATCATCGGCGACCGCCCGCGCTGACGCAGGCACACGGCCTAACCGATGTCGAGAAGTTCCGCGACGGTGGCGCTGGCGGGGCGGGCCAGCACGTCCTGCGTTGTCCCGCGTTGAAGAACCTGTCCGCGATGCATGACGCAGAGCCGGTCGGCGAGCCTGCGCACATCGTCGAGGTCATGCGTCACGAGGACGATGGGCATGGGAAGCTCGCGCCGCAGCTCCTCCAGTTCCTGACGGAGCTTGCGCCGCGTCATCCGGTCGACGGCGGAAAAGGGCTCGTCCATCAGAAGAACGTCCGGGCGCCGCGCCAGCGCCCGCGCAACCGCAACGCGCTGCTGCTCGCCGCCCGAAAGTTCGGCGGGGTGCCGCTCGCCATGCGTATCGAGATGAACGCGGGCGAGAAGTGCGCGCGCCGCTTCCATCCGCCCGGATGGGGGCAGATCGCCGAGAGCCTCCATGACGTTTTGAATCGCTGTCATGTGCGGAAAGAGCGCATAGGACTGGAACACGAAGCCCGCCCGGCGCTCGCGCGGCGGCACGGCGATACGCGCCGCAGCGTCGAACCAGACCGTGCCATTGCAGGCGATGCGGCCCCTTTGCGGCTGGTGGAAACCGGCGATGGAGCGCAGCACCGTCGTCTTGCCGCTGCCCGAGGGACCGACCAGCGCCATGACTTCGCCCGGCGCCACATCGAACGCGGCCTCGAGCGGGAAGGGCGCATCCTGCGCGATATGAACGGAAAGCCCCCTATCCACGGCGCCGCCCGATGCGTTGCGTCAGGAAGAAGGTGAGAGCGATGGTCGTCAAAGACAGGGCGAGCAGAACGGCCGCCATTTCGCCCGCCGCCGCATCGTCGAATGCCTGCACGCGGTCATAGATGGCGATGGATATGGTGCGCGTTTCGCCGGGAATGGAGCCGCCCACCATCAGCACCACGCCGAACTCGCCAAGCGTATGCGCGAAGGTGAGGGCCGTGCCTGTGAGGATGCCGGGCCAGGCCAGCGGCAGATCGACCCGCAACAACGTGCGCCACCAGCCATTGCCGCAACTGGCGGATGCCTCATGCAGCTCCGCGCCGACCGCCTCGAAGGCGCGCTGGATCGGCTGCATTGCAAAGGGGATGTTGACGATGATCGAGGCGATGAGCAGCCCCTCGAAGCTGAAGACGAGCGAGTGGCCGAACACGCTTTCGTAGAAACGTCCGAAAGCGTGGCCGGAGCCGAAAGCCGACATGAGGTAGAAGCCGATCACCGTCGGCGGCAGGACGAGCGGCAGCGCAAACAGCGCCTCGATGGCGGGCTTCGCCCTTGTCTGCGAACCGGCAAGGACGCGGCCTGCGAGAATGGCGAGCGGAATGAGAATAAGGACGGTCAATCCGCCAAGCCGGAGACTGAGGTTGAAGGCGTCCCAATCCATCGCGTCCTACATTTCCTCGCCGGGCAGCACGAAGCCATAATGGCGCATGACGGCGCGGGCCTCTTCCCTTTGCATGAAGGCGAGAAACTCCCTTGCCGTGGGGCTCGCGCCCTTGAGCGCGACCATGCGCTGGCGGAGCGGCTCGTGCATGTCTTCCGGTATCAGCACATGATCGGCTTTGGCGGCAAGCTCCGGCGCGAGCGCCAGCGAATAGGCGACGATGCCGCCCTGCGCATTGCCGGACAGTGCGAACTGCGCCGCCTGAGAGACATTCTCGCCGAGCACCAGCCGGTCCTTGATCGCATCCCAGATGCCAGCCCGGCGCAGCGCCTCCTCGGCGCGCAGGCCATAGGGCGCATGTTCGGGATTGGCGATGGCAAAGCGCCGCAGGCGCCCGTCGCCGATCGCGGCGCGGAGATCGCCCAGTGCCGGATCGGCCTTGAGCGGCGACCCATGCGGCAGCAGCAGCACGATGCGCCCGATGGCATAAAGCGCGCCCTCATCCTCCGTGCGCCCCTCCTTTGCCAGATTGAAGACGAAATCCTCATCTGCCGAGAAGAACAGGTCGAATGGCGCACCCTGTCCGATCTGGCGGTAGAAATTTCCCGATGAGCCGAAGGTGAGACGCACCTCCTTGCCCGTCGCCTTGGTGAAGGCGGCGGCAATATCGGTCAGCGCGAATTGCAGATCGGCCGCGGCCGCCACCACGGGCTTGTCGCTCGCGGCAGCGGGCAGTGCGAGAAGCGCAACAAGAAGTGCAAACAGGAATCCGGACAAATATGGCTTCACGCGTGACTCCTGGACATTCCGCCGACCTTCCGGCCCAAGCACTATACCGTGTCCAGCGGCAATGCGCAGCGAAGCCCGGCCTTATGCCTTTTCCGTGACGGCGAGGGCGAAAGCATAGACGCGCGCCACTTCCTTCAGCCGCTCGAAACGGCCGGACGCGCCGCCATGGCCCGCATCCATATTGATATGGAGAAGTGTCACGCCGTCATTCGTTCGCGCTTCGCGGAGCTTCGCCACCCATTTCGCCGGTTCCCAATAGGTCACGCGCGGATCGGTGAGCCCGCCCAGCGCGAAGATATGCGGATAGGCCTGCGGGCGCACATTGTCGTAAGGGCTGTAGGAGGCCATGTATTCATAGGCTTCGCGGCTCTCGATGGGATTGCCCCATTCGTTCCATTCGGGCGGTGTGAGCGGCAGCGAGGCATCGAGGATCGTCGCCAGCACATCGACGAAGGGCACTTCCGCGATGATGCCCTTAAAGAGATCCGGCGCCATGTTGGCGACGGCGCCCATCAACATGCCGCCCGCGCTGCCGCCCTGTGCAACGATGTTTCCGCGCGATGTAAAACCTTGCTTTGCGAGATATTCGCCAGCGGCGATGAAATCCGTGAAGGTGTTGCGCTTCTTGAGGCGCTTGCCCTCCGTGTACCAGCGATAGCCCTTTTCCTTGCCGCCGCGAATATGGGCGATGGCATAGACGAAACCGCGATCGACGAGCGAAAGGCAGGTCGTGGAAAAGGATGCGGGGATGCTGATGCCGTAGGAGCCATAGCCATAGAGAAGGCAGGGCGCGCTGCCATCCAGCGCAAGGCCCTTGCGATGAACGAGCGAGATCGGAACCTCCTCGCCGTCGGCCGCCTTTGCGAAGATGCGCCGCGTCACATAATCAGCGGGATTGTGCCCGGAAGGTATTTCCTGCCGCTTGCGCAACACACGCTCGCGCGTTTCCAAGCCGTAATCATAGACCTCGGCCGGCGTCGTCATCGAGCTATAGGAAAAGCGCAGGTTTGCGGTTTCGTATTCATAGCCTGCGCCCATGTTGAGGTCATAGGCTTCCTCGGCAAAGGCGATTTCGTGCTCGGCGCCATCGGCAAGGCGCCGCACCACGATGCGCGGCAGGCCGCCCTGTCTCTCGAGCCGGATGTGATGATCGCGGAAGGCGACATGATTGAGGATCAGGATGCCCGGCCGGTGCGCAATGACATCGCGCCAGTTCGCGCGGGAAGGATCTGCCTCCGGCGCCTCCATGATCTTGAAGTCCTCGGCGCCATCGGCATTGGTGAGAATGAGGAAGCGGTTGCGCGCCGCATCATGCTCGAGATCATATTCGATGCCATCCTCGCGCGGCGCGACGAGCATGGGCGGCGTGCCGGGCGCATCGGCAGGGATCAGCCAGCATTCGCTCGTCTGATGGTCATGGCTTGAAATGACCAGCCATTTGCCGCTCTGCGTCTTGCCGACGCCGACGAAGAACCCTTCGTCCCTTTCTTCATAGACAAGCGTGTCGGCGGAGGCCGGTGTACCCACCACATGGCGAAAGACCTTGAGCGGGCGGTGCTCGTCATCGACCTGCGTATAGAGAAAGCTCTTGCCCGCCGCGTCCCATGCGATGCCGGGCGAAGTGTCGGGCACCTCGTCCGCGAGATCATGCCCCGTGCCGAGATCGCGGATGCGGACGGAGAAATATTCCGAGCCCTTGCGGTCCGCCGACCAGGCAAGCAGGCGATGATCAGGTGAATGATCGACATCGCCGATCTTGAAATAGGCCTCGCCCTCGGCTTCCTTGTTCGCATCGAGCAGCACCGTTTCGCCGCTTTCCGCCTCGCGCGGGCGGCGGCAGAACAAGGGATGCTGCGCCCCTTCGAGATAGCGCGTGAAATAGGCAAAAGGACCGTCGGGCGAGGGAACGGAGCTGTCGTCTTCCTTGATCCGTGCCTTCATCTCCTTGAAGAGCGTCTCGCGGAGCCCGGCCAGCGGTTCGAGGGCGGCCTCCGTATAGGCGTTTTCGGCTTCGAGATAGGCGCGGATGTCGCGGTCGAGCGCATCGGGATTGCGCATCACCTCGCGCCAGTTTGCATCGCGCAGCCAGGCATAATCGTCGATGCGCGTGATGCCATGATGCGTGTCCGGCTGCGGCCTCTTGCCGGCGCGCGGCGCGGTGGCGGGGGGTGTCAGTTTCATCGAACGGTCAATCGGCCGCGTCGGGCTTGAAGTCGAGCGCGTGGCCATTGGTGCAATAGCGAAGCCCCGTCGGCTTCGGCCCGTCGGGGAAGACATGGCCGAGATGGGCATCGCATTTCGCACAGAGGATTTCGATCCGCCGCATACCGTGGCTGAGATCTTCCTTCGTGGCGATGACGCCGGGGCCGATCGCGTCGAAGAAGCTCGGCCAGCCCGAGCCGCTTTCATATTTTGTGTCGGAGCGGAAAAGCTCGGAGCCGCAGCAGACGCAGACGAAGGTGCCCTCGCGCTTCTCGTCGAGCCAGGGGCCGGTGAAGGGCCGCTCCGTCGCCGAACAGCGCGTGATCGCATATTGCTCGGGCGTGAGATTCTGACGCCACTCGCTGTCGTCTTTCACGATCTTTTCGTCTGCCATGCTGTCTTCCGTTCCGGTAGCCGCTGCGAAAGATATGGGAGGGGCGCGCCGCACGGACAAGCGGCGCGCCCCGCTATCGCTTATTCGAAGATCAGGCTGATCGTTTCGGCGATCATGGCCGGGCGTTCCTGGCCCTCGATCTCCATGGTCACTTCATTGATGACCTGCG
>JAHBYK010000048.1 GCA_019635965.1 Parvibaculum sp.
TTGCGTTGGGCTTTCGCCCTCTCGTGGATGTATCGCGCGGCGGTGTGATTGCCGCTGCGCGCCGTAGTGGGGGTCAATGCGTAATCGTGATTGCCGCTCCTTCGTGTCCGCTAGATGGCTTCCGATCCGGTTTCGCCGGTGCGGATGCGGATCGCTTCCTCGACATTGGAAATGAAAATCTTGCCGTCGCCGATGCGGCCTGTGCGCGCGGCCTGCTGGATGGCTTCGACGGCCTTCGCCACCATCTCGTCGTTCAGCACCACCTCGATTTTCACCTTGGGCAGAAAGTCGACGACATATTCGGCGCCGCGATAAAGCTCCGTATGTCCCTTCTGCCGGCCGAAGCCCTTGGCTTCCGTCACGGTGATGCCCTGAAGACCCACTTCCTGCAGCGCCTCTTTCACTTCGTCGAGCTTGAACGGCTTGATGATTGCCTCGATCTTTTTCATTCGCTCACTTCCTTGTTCATGGGCTCGCCGCCCGCAACCACGTACAAACTGGTTAGCACGGCTCATGCCAACCGCACCGGAGGGCGAAATCCTAGTGAAATCAAAAGGTTGAATTCCTGCGCGTTGCAGCGTGCCGTTATTTTATGCAGAACAAATGCACAAAATATAGGCGTGTTGGCTAAAATTGTGGCTACGCGTTAATCGAACCTTCCAGACCTGAGGAAATCCGCCAGCTGGCGGGCAGGGCGGAGCCGATTGACAGCGGCCCACCGCGCCGCGACAAGGGCAGGCAATCAGGCTTTCTCGATGCAAAGAGGCATGCGGCATGCGGGCGGCAAACGGCGTCTTTTCGGGTCTCGGCACCACCATCTTCACGGTCATGTCGGCGCTCGCCACCGAGCATGGTGCGATCAATCTCGGCCAGGGCTTCCCGGACGATGAGGGGCCGGACGATGTCCGCGCCGCCGCCGCCAAGGCCATCATCGACGGCCCGAACCAGTATCCGCCCATGATGGGCCTTCCCGCGCTCCGCCAGGCCGTCGCCGCCGCCAACAAGCGTTTCTATGGCCTCGATGTCGACTGGCAGAAGGAAGTCATGGTGACCTCCGGCGCCACCGAGGCGCTGGCCGACTGCCTGATCGCGCTGCTCAATCCGGGCGACGAGGCGATCATCTTCGAACCCGCCTATGACAGCTACAGGCCGGTGATCGAGGCGGCGGGCGCGAAAGTCGTCCCCGTGCCGCTCTCGCCGCCGGACTGGTCGTTCCCTTTCGAGAAGATCGAGGGCGCCTTCACGGCGCGCACCAAGCTCGTCCTCCTCAATTCGCCGATGAACCCGGTCGGCAAGGTCTTCTCCCGCGCAGAGCTTGCGCGCCTCGCCGAACTCATCGTCGCGAACGACGCCTATGCCGTCTGCGACGAGGTCTATGAGCATCTCGTCTTTTCCGGCCACAAGCATGTCCCGCTGATGACGCTGCCCGGTATGCGCGAGCGCACGCTCCGTATCGGCTCGGCGGGCAAGACCTTCTCCCTCACCGGCTGGAAGATCGGCTATGTCACCGGCCCCGCGCATCTGATGGACGTCGTCGGCAAGACGCATCAATTCATCACCTTCACCACGCCGCCCGCGCTGCAATCCGCCGTCGCCTTCGGTCTCTCCAAGGGCGATGACTATTTCGCGGGCCTTGCCTCCTCGCTTGAGGCGAAGCGCGATCTCCTTTCGGATGGTCTGCGCGCAGCAGGCTTCGGCGTGTTGCCCGCCGACGGCACCTATTTCGTGAGCGCCGATTTCCGCTCTCTCGGCTTCAACGGCACGGATGACGAGTTCTGCCGCGAGATCACGGTGAAGGCAAAGGTCGCCGCCATCCCGCTCTCCGCCTTCTATTCGACGCCCGGCGCACCGCGTCATCTCGTGCGCTTCTGCTTCTGCAAACAGGACGCGATCCTGAAGGAAGCAAGCACGCGGCTGAAGGCTTACGCGAAGGGCGGTGCAGCGTGACGCTGAACGCGCTCCGCCGTCCCGCCGCCTCCGGCAAGGCCGAATGGCTTGTCGTTTTCCTGCATGGCTATGGCTCGCACGGCGCGGACCTCATGGCCTTTGCGGATTACTGGCAGGGCTCGATGCCCAATGTCGCCTTCGTCGCGCCGGATGGTCCCACGCCTGCGAAGGATGGCGGCTTTCAATGGATCGGCAAGCGTCCGGCGGGCGACCCGAAACTCTATGACGATGCGGTGGACGCCGCGCCGCAACTCCATGCCTTCATCGACGCCGAACTTGCGCGTGAAAATCTCGATGCCTCGCGCCTTGCGCTGGCCGGCTTCAGCCAGGGCACGGTGATGGCGCTGCATCTCGGTCTTCGCCGCGCCGTCGCGCCTGCCGCCTTGCTCGGCTATTCTGGCGGCCTTGTCGGCGCGGACAGGCTCGCCACCGAAATGACATCGAAGCCGCCCGTCATGCTGGTGCATGGCGAACAGGACGAGCTCGCGCCGCTCTACGGCATGATGACGTCGGTGAAGGCCATGTCGGAAGCGGGCATCGTCTGTCAGGGCGTGCCGCTGCCGAACCTCGGCCATGCCGTGAATGCCGATGCGCTGATCTACGGCGCCCGCTTCCTTCTCTCCGCCTTCGCCTTCCGCGAGAAGCACGGCGCCTGACGCAGCGGCGCCGCGCCGCATCAAGGCCTGCTGGACAGGCCGGATGCAGCCGCTATTCTTCCCGGCAAATGGTTAGCGCCACGAACTAATAAGCATTCAGGGAGACTTCCGATGTCCGACATCAAGCTCGACGACCGCATGCCCGTGCTGGTGGGCTGCGGCCAGCTCGTCCAGAAGGAAAAGGATGTCGAGAAGGCGAAGTCGCCCATGCATCTGATGGCGGATGCGGCGGAAGCCGCCGCCGCCGATACCGGCCTCGGCAAGAAGCTCTGGGACGTGGTGGACAATGTGACGACGGTCCGCTTCATCACCGACAGCCCGGACTCCGCGCGCCTTCCCTTCGGCCGCTATCCGAATGCGGCAAAGACACTGGCGAACCTGCTGGGCGCGACCCCCTCGAAAACCTGCTACGGCCCGACCGGCGGCAATACGCCCCAGCTCCTCGTGAACCATACGGCGGAACTCATTTCCCGCGGCGAAACCGAGGTTGCCCTTGTCGCGGGCTCTGAATGTTTCGGCACACTGATGCGCGCGCTGGGGCAGGGCAAGATGCTCCCCTGGCATGATGAAAATCCGGGCGGCGAACGCATCGACATCGGCGTCGAAAAGCTCGGCGTCACCGAAGTCGAAAAGCGCCACAAGCTGCAATTCCCGGTCAACATCTATCCGATGTTCGAAAACGCGATCCGCGGCAAGGCAGGGCGCAGCGTGAAGGATCACCAGCTTGCCATCGGCCGGCTCATGGCCCCGTTCACCGAGATTGCCGCGAAGCATCCGCAGGCCTGGTTCCCCGTCGCCCGCACGGCGGAGGAGATCGCCACGCCGACCGACGACAACCGCTATGTCGGTTTTCCGTACACGAAGTATATGAACGCCATCATGCAGGTCGATCAGGCCGCCGCCGTGGTAATGATGTCGGTGAAGAAGGCGCGCGAGCTCGGTGTGCCGCAGTCGAAATGGGTTTTCCTGCATGGCTGCGCCGATGCAAACGACCTGTGGTATCCGACCGAGCGCGTGAATTATCACTCCTCGCCCGCCATCCGCATGATGGGCAAGAAGGCATTTGCCATGTCGGGCTGGTCGGTCGATCAGATCGACTATTTCGATCTCTATTCCTGCTTCCCCTCCGCCGTGCAGATCGGCCGCAACGAGCTCGGTATCGCCGAGGACGATCCCCGCGCGCTTACCGTCACCGGCGGCCTGCCTTATTTCGGCGGCGCCGGTAACAACTACGTCATGCACTCCATCGCCACCATGATGGACAAGCTCCGCGCCAAGCCCGGCACGAAAGGTCTCGTCACCTCGAATGGCTGGTATGTGACGAAGCACGGCATCGGCCTCTATTCGACGGCGCCGCGCGAAGGCAAATGGGAACGCGAGAACCCGGCCACCTATCAGGCAGAGATCGACGCGGAGAAGCATCCGAGGGTCGAGGAAAAGCCGAACGGCAAGGCGAAGATCGAGACCTACACGGTTGTGCATGGCCGCGGCGGCGCGGAATTCGCCATCGTCTTCGGCCGGCTGGCCGAGAACGACGCCCGCTTCGTCGCCCACACGCCGAACGATCCGGCGACGCTTCAAGACATGCTGACCCGCGACCAGCTTGGCCGTGCCGGCACCGTCAAGGCGAGCGCGGAAGGTGGCGTTAACATATTCACGCCAGAGTAATTCCGGGTCGGGAAGGCGGCAGGTGTGAAAATTCCCTCTGCCGGAAGGCCCGTCCGGAGTGATATGTTTGATTCGGCTTAGCTGTTTGCGATGGCAAGGATGCGTTCCGGGAGCGCCTTGCCCTTGAATGAGCATAGGCAGTATCGAGCTTGCATCCTTTTCAGGGGGTTCCCGTGTCAATTCAGCTTTTCGGACGCCGGGTCGCGGCTGGTTGCCTCGTCCTTGGCCTCGGCCTGGCGGCGTTTGCCGCGCCGGCCTCTGCCTTTGTCGATGAAGTGCGTGGCGGTGTTTTCGCGCATGATCCGTTCCGGTCTGGCCGCGAGAGCGACCACGCCGATATCAACGTCGAAATGGTATTTGAATCGCCTGCCATTCTTTCCTGGGCAGGAAAGCCGCGTCCGCGCCTCGGCGGCACCTTGAGCGGCAGCGGCGGCACGAGCCTCGTCTATCTTGATGTCCTCGGATGGACGTTCGACCTGGGCGGCAATGTGTTCGCCGATTTCGGGCTCGGCGGCGCCATTCACGATGGCGATCTGAACGGCAATGTGCCGGGCAAACTCTATTTCGGCTGCCGGGCGAATTTCCACCAGAGCGGCTCGATCGGCTACCGCATCACGCCGGAGCTTTCGGTGATGGCGAGCATCGAGCATATGTCGAACGGCTCGCTGTGCAGCAAGAATGACGGCTTGACCAATATCGGTGTGCGGTTCGGCTATTCCTTCTGAACCGCAGTCCGGACGATCCTCATGAAAACCGCCGCCGGAGATGTTCCGGCGGCGATTTTCTTACCAGAGCCAGGTTTCGGGATCGGCGATGGGCTTGCCGTCCAGCGCCAGCATGAAACCCTTGATCGCGCGGACGAGAAACCAGATCAGCGTGGCAAAGCCGAGCAGGAAGCCGATGCCGATAATGAGCGTCAATGCGCTCACCACGCCGAACAGAAGCCCGATCCAGAAGGTACGGATCTGGAAGGTGAAATGCGAGGCGGCCGTGGCCGTCGCCTCGCCGCGCTTCAGATAGGCAACGATTACCCCCGCAATGGCGGTGATACCGGCGGCAACGCTCACGAAATATAGAATATAGACGAGCTTCGCCGCATCGAGTTCGCCGGAAGCGGGCCGGATGGCGGGCGGCTGTGTCTCGGACATGCTGGCCTCCTCTGATGAGTCGCTTATGGAAAGGCTAACGGCTCTCGCTTCCCGGCGCCACGGACGCCTTGAATTTTTTGGCGTACAGGATGTGAGCACAAAGAGACGCTCCATCTGCTGCGCACGCCTGCCAATGCGCGCCATCTGGCGAAGGCGTTGAAGGAGGCCGACGAGGGCGAATTCGTCACGCCTGCCGAGTTCCGCAACCGAGGAGATTGCTGTTCACGAAATCGGCTGCCCGCGATTTCGAACATTGGAAGCGGAAAGACCTCCGCATTTACCGCCGCATCCTTGAATTGATTGAAGCCATGGAGGCAGACCCCTTCGCCGGTGTCGGAAAGCCCGAGCCGCTGAAAGGCGATCTGTCGGGATGGTGGTCGCGCCGGATCAGCGGCGAACATCATCTCTTCTACCGTCTCGCCGGTGGCAAGGGCGGCAGGGCGCTCGAAATACTGTCTTGCCGCTACCTCTATTAGCCTTTACCTCCCTGCGGTAACGATGCCGTTGTCGGGAGGAACCAGCCAAATGCCCACCATCTACATGATCCGCCACGGTGAAGCGGCCGCCGGCTGGGACGCCGACATGGACCCCGGCCTCTCCGAAAAGGGCCGCGCCCAGTCGGAGGCCGTCGCCCGCGAGATCGAGGCACGGGTGGGCCGGAAGCTGCCGATCCTGACCTCGCCGCTGCGCCGCTGCCGCGAGACGAGTGAGCCGCTGGCAACGCTCTGGGGCCGGGTGCCCTATATCGAGCCCCGCGTTGCCGAAGTCCCGTCCGCCGTCGAAGACCTCGCCGCGCGCGGCGCCTGGCTCCGCCGCCTCATGGCTGGCACCTGGGCGGAAGCGAACCTGCCGGAAAACAACGGCAATGGCGCGCTCGATCTCATTGCCTGGCGCGATGCCGTCGGCGAGGCGCTGACTGAACTCACCGAAGACACGGTGATCTTTTCCCATTTCATCGCCATCAATGTCGCGGCGGGCCTCGCCACCGGCGATGACCGCCTCGTGTGCTTCCGCCCCGACAACTGCTCGGTCACCGTCCTTGAGACCTCCGGCAAGCGGATCAGGCTTGTCGAGCAGGGCAGGGAAGCCGACACCAAGGTGAATTAGGCGCTCCGGGTTCCGTAGGGCGAAATTGCGCAAACATCGCCTTGTGCCCGGCGCACCCAAGCTGAATAATGGGATCCATTAATCAGATGGGAGGACCGGATGAGCTACAAGCATCCCTCGGGCGAGGAGTTTCAGGGCGTCATCGGACGGACGATCGAAGAGTCGAAGCCGTGGTGGCCGGAGTCGAAAATCCGGCAGGGCGCGCCCAATGTCGTGCTGGTCGTGCTCGACGATACGGGCTTTGCCCATCTCGGCTGCTATGGCTCGACGCTCGCAACGCCGAATATCGACGCCTTGGCCGGTGACGGCGTCCGCTTCTCCGGCTTCCATACGACGGCCCTCTGTTCGCCGACGCGCGCCTGCGTGCTGACGGGGCGAAATCCTCACGCGGTCGGGATGCGCGGCGTTTCGAATTTCGACACGGGCTTTCCCAATATGCGCGGTGCGGTTCCGAAAAGCGCCGCCACCCTCGCCGAGATCCTGCGCGACAATGGCTATGCAACCTTCGCCACCGGCAAATGGCATCTCGCGCCCATGTCGGAATGTTCGGCCGCCGGTCCCTTCGCCAACTGGCCGCTGCAAAAGGGCTTCGATCGTTATTACGGTTTCCTGCAAGGGGAGACGGATCAGTTCTATCCGGAGCTGACCTGCGACAATCATTTCGTGCCGGTGCCGGGCACGCCGGAAGATGGCTACCATGTGTCCGAGGACATCGTGGACAAATCGGCCGCCATGATCCGCGACACGACCTCGCTCGTGCCGGAAAAGCCCTTCTTCCTCTATCTCGCTTTTGGCGCCATGCACGCGCCGCATCAGGCGCCGCAGCGTTATCTCGATAAATGGCGCGGCAAGTTCGATGCCGGCTGGGATGCCGCCCGCGAGGAATGGTTCGCCCGCCAGAAGCAGATGGGCATCGTCCCGCCGGATACGAAACTTGCGCCGCATAATCCGGGCGTGAGGCCATGGAACGCGCTTTCGGCCAATGAACAGCGTTTCGCCGCGCGATTGCAGGAGGCCTTCGCCGCCATGCTCGAACATACCGACGAGCAGATCGGCCGGCTCGTCGCCTTCCTCAAGGAAATCGGCCAGTGGGACAATACGCTCTTCATCGTCATGTCGGACAATGGCGCTAGCCAGGAAGGCGGCGCGACCGGCGTGCTCGACGAGATGAAATGGTTCAATGGCATCGGTGAGAACGTCGATCAGGCCGTCGAACGGCTGGACGACATCGGCACGCTCAACAGCCACAGCAATATTCCCTGGGGCTGGGCGCAGGCGGGCAACACGCCGCTCAAATGGTATAAGCAGAACACGCATGGCGGCGGTGTGCGCGATCCGCTCGTCATGCATTTCCCCGGCAGGCTTGCGGCGCCGGGCGGCATCCGTCCCCAATTCTGTCATGCCATCGACATCACGCCCACCGTGCTCGACATCATCGGGATCGAACAACCCCCGGTCGTCGGCGGCGTGCCGCAGATGCCCATACATGGCACGAGCCTCAAGCCGGTGCTGGACGAACCGGAGGCGAAATTGCCGCGCCCGGCTCAGTATTTCGAAATGCTCGGTCATCGCGGCATCTGGAAAGACGGCTGGAAGGCCGTCACGCATCACGAGCACGGCGTGCCTTTCGATCAGGACTGTTGGGAACTTTACAATCTCGACAGCGATTTTTCCGAATGTGACGATCTCGCCGCCGCCGAGCCGGCGCGTCTGAAGGAGATGATCGATCTTTGGTGGCAGGAAGCGGAACGCCACGGCGTTCTTCCGCTCGATGACCGCCGGGCATTGGGACTCTTCCTCGCCTCGCGCCGTCCTGGTATGCCGGCCGCGCGCCGCCGCTTCGTCTATCGGCCGCCGGTCTCGCACATCGTTTCCGACGTCTGCCCGCCGGTCGCGCGCGGCTGGGTGACGGAGGTCGATCTTGAGCATCCGTCGGGCGGCGGCGATGGCGCTCTTGTCGCCCGCGGCAGCATCAACAGCGGCTTCGTCCTCTATATCAAGGATGGCCGGCTCCATTTCGACTACAATGCCTTCCACGACCATACCAGGCTGGCCGGCGCGGCGCCTGTCGCACCGGGACGCCGCAAGATCGGCCTTGCCGTCGAACGCCGCAGCGATGGCGGTGGCGATGCCTCGATTTCGGTCGATGGGGTACCCGTCGCCTCGGGCAGGATCCCGCAGCTCCTCTTCCTCATTTCCAGCATCGGCATGGATATCGGCAAGAGCTATGCGCCCGTCTGCGGCGACTACCGCGAACCTTTCGCCTATCCGGGCCGCATCCACACCGTCACCTTCACCTTGCCGGACATGCCCGCGCTTCGCGGTGAAACGATTTCGCAGGTCCGCGCTGCGGAAGCGCAGCAATAAGGCGGCGATCGCTCAGGCAGGAAGGCGAGGCGATACATCGCCCCGCTTTCCTGCCGCATTCGCATGGCTATGATGCAGCCATGAAACAGAGCCCTGATTCCATCGAACTTCTCTCCGTCGCCGAAATGACCCGCGCCGATGCCATGACCATCGCGCGCGGCAAGGCGGGCATCACCCTTATGGAGAATGCGGGCGCGGCGGTCGCGCGCGAAATCGTCGCGCGCTTTCGTCAGGGCCCCGTCTCGGTTCTCTGCGGGCCGGGCAACAATGGCGGCGACGGTTTCGTCGTGGCGCGTCTGCTCGCGGAGCAGGGCTGGCCCGTCACGCTCTTCCTGCTCGGCCGCCGCGATGCGCTGAAAGGTGATGCCGCCATCGCGGCCGACCGCTGGCCGGGTGCGATCCATCCGCTCGATGCGGATGCCGGGCGCGGCGCTTCGCTCGTGGTCGATGCGATCTTTGGTGCCGGTCTCGCGCGCGATGTTGCGGGCGTCGCGGCCGAAGCGATCGCGCGCATCAATGAGGCACGCATCCCCGTCGTCGCGGTCGATGTGCCGAGCGGTATCGACGGCGACACCGGCGCGGTGCGCGGCGCGGCCTTCGCCGCCGCGCTCACCGTCACCTTCTTCCGTGCGAAGCCCGGCCATCTGCTGCTGCCCGGACGTCTTTATTGCGGCGAGCTGAAGGTTGCGAATATCGGCATCGATGCCGCCTTGCTGGCCGACATCAAGCCCGCGACATTCGTGAATGAGCCGCCGCTCTGGTCCCATGTCTTTCCGCGCCCGCGTCTCGACAGCCACAAATATTCGAAAGGCCATGCCGTCGTCGTCTCGGGCGGTGCCTCGCACACGGGGGCCGCGCGTCTTGCCGCGCGCGGCGCGCTCCGTGCCGGCGCAGGCCTCGTCACCGTGGCCTCGCCGCCTTCGGCTCTCCTCATCAACGCCGCGCATCTCACATCGATCATGCTTCAGGTGTTCGACGGCGCGGACGATCTCACCGCCATTCTCGAGGACAAGCGCAAGAATGCGCTGCTCATCGGCCCCGGTGCGGGCGTCGGTCCTGCCACGCGCGAGAATGTGCTGGCCGCGCTTCTTTCCGGCGCTGCCGTGGTACTCGATGCCGACGCGCTGACCTCATTTGCCGAAATCCCGCGCGACCTCTTCGTCGCCATCAAGGGCTATTTTGCCGGGCCGGTGGTGATGACGCCGCATGAGGGCGAGTTCGCCCGTCTTTTCCCGAAAATCGTCGAGGAGGGCGGCTCCAAGCTCGACCGCGCCCGCAAGGCCGCTGCCGAGGCCGCAGCCACCATCATCCTCAAAGGGGCGGACACGGTGGTCGCAAGCCCCGATGGCCGCGCCGCCATCGCCCGCAATGCCGGGCCGGAGCTTGCCACCGCCGGTTCCGGCGATGTGCTCGCCGGCATCGTCCTCGCTCATCTTGCGCAGGGGATGCCGCCCTTCGAGGCCGCCGCAGCCGCCGTCTGGCTCCATGGCGAGGCCGGCCGCTGTTTCGGTCCCGGCCTCATTTCCGAGGACTTGCCCGAGATGCTACCTGCCGTCCTCAGGGACCTGATCCCGGCCCTTTGAGCCACTCTCCGGGAACCAGCGGCTTTTGCTGGCGTTCCCCTGATCCCCTTGATATAGAGAGCGCCAAATTGGGGACCGGCTGGCCTTTCGGGGCACGCCTGCGCCCTTCTCGCGGGCGTGGCGGAATTGGTAGACGCGCTGGATTTAGGTTCCAGTGCCGCAAGGCGTGGGGGTTCGAGTCCCTCCGCCCGCACCAGGCCGGAAGCCCGGCACATGAAAATGGATTGGACGATGCAGGTCACGGTTACGAACGCGGACGGATTGAAGCGCGAATTGAAGATTCAGGTTCCGGCCAAGGATCTTGAAGCCAAGCTTGGTGCCAAGCTCGACGAGCTGAAGAACCAGGTCCGTCTCAAGGGCTTCCGCCCCGGCAAGGTGCCGCTCAGCCACCTGCGCAAGACCTTCGGCAAGCAGGTCATGGGCGAGGTGATCCAGGAGACGGTCGGCGAATCGACCCAGAAGGCGATCGAGGGTGAATCCCTCCGTCCCGCTTTCCAGCCCGCGATCGACCTCGAAGGCGAAATCCAGGATGTGATCGACGGCAAGTCCGACCTCACCTTCAAGATGAGCTTCGAAGTCATCCCGACTTTCGATCTCGCGGACTTTTCAAAGGTTTCGCTGGAACGCCTCACCTCCGAAGTGAAGGATGAGGAGATCGATGAGGCCCTGAAGCGCCTCGCCGAGAACCAGAAGAATTTCGAAGCCCGTGCCGAAGGCGCGAAGGCCGAGCATGGCGACCTGCTCACCATCGACTTCGTGGGCAAGATCGACGGTGTCGCTTTCGATGGCGGTTCCGCTGAAGACGCCAATCTGGAGATCGGTTCGGGCCGCTTCATCCCCGGCTTCGAGGAACAGCTTGTCGGCGCCAAGGTGGGCGACGATGTCGAAGTGAAGGTGACTTTCCCGGCCGAATACGGCGCCGAACATCTCGCCGGCAAGGATGCCGTCTTCGATGTGAAGGTGAAGGAAGTGAAGGCGCCGGCGGAAGTGAAGGTGGACGACGAGTTCGCCAAGCGCTTCGGCCTTGAAAGCCTCGAGAAGCTCCGCGAAGCGCTCGCCGAGCAGATGAAGAACGATTATGCCCGCATGTCGCGCCAGCATCTGAAGCGCGCCATGCTCGACAAGCTCGACGAGCTGCACAGCTTCGAGCTGCCGCCGACCATGGTCGAGCAGGAGTTCAACCAGATCTGGCAGCAGTTCGAGCATGAGCTGCAGCACCAGAACAAGACCGCCGCCGATCTCGATGAGCCGGAAGAGGAAATCCGCGCCGAATACCGCAAGATCGCCGAGCGCCGCGTCCGCCTCGGTCTCGTGCTGGCCGAAGTCGGCGAGAAGAACGCGATCACCGTCACCGAGCAGGAGCTGAACCAGGCGCTCGCCCAGCGCGCCCGCCAGTTCCCCGGTCAGGAGCGGCAGGTGTTCCAGTTCTATCAGCAGAACCCGCAGGCCGTGCAGGAACTGCGCGCCCCGATCTTCGAGGACAAGGTGGTGGACTTCATCGCCGAGCTTGCGACCGTGACCGACAAGGTGGTGAGCCGCGACGAGCTCTTCACCGACCCGGACGCGGATGAGCACGATCATCACCACCATGATCACGACCACGATCATGACCATGTGCATGACGAGAACTGCGATCACGACCATGACCACGATCATGGCGATGAGAAGCCGGCAAAGAAGGCCGCAGCGAAAAAGCCGGCCGCCAGGAAGGCCGCGCCCAAGAAGAAGAAGGAAGACTGAGCGGCACGTTCTCGCACCGAACGGAAAGGGCCCGGTTCACCGCCGGGCCTTTTTCATTCCGCGTTGCTGAATTGAGGCGCAAATGCGGCGGCGCCGGTTAAGATTTCGTTAGTAAAAAATTTGGCCCGCCGCAGAAAAACCTGTTGCGCGGACTCGGCGATACCTATATCTCCGCGCATCACAAGACGCACACGCACGTGCCACTGGCCCATCGCAGGTTTATGCAACGACGGAAAGCGTCCTTTTTGGATCACGCCGGACTCTGAAAGAGCCGGGTCTGAAAAAGGGTGTTTACGATGTTCGCTACCGATTCGGGCCGACGTGCCCGCTCGCGCATCTCCACGAAATCCGCTGCCAAGTCCGCCCCGGCCTCGAAGCCCGCATCTGGCAAGGCCGCATCGCGCCGCAAGCCGCGCCTTCGCCTCGTGCCCAAGGCGGCCGAGCTGCCGCTCGAGCGCGGCGGCCTGCCGCCCAAGATCGCGCGCTTCCTCGCCACCGCCGAAATTCCCTCGCCTTGCCTTGTGGTCGATGTCGACATCGTCGCCCATAATTTCGAGGAGCTTGCCCGCTCGCTGCCGGCGGCGCGCATCTTCTATGCCGTGAAGGCGAACCCGGCCGACGAAATCGTCTCGCGGCTGGCGGGCCTCGGCTCGGCCTTCGACACGGCCAGCATGGGCGAGATCGATCTCTGCCTGAGCCATGGCGTGTCGCCCGACCGCCTCTCTTTCGGCAACACGATCAAGAAGGAACGCGACATCGCGGAAGCCTATGCGAAGGGCGTGCGCATGTACGCCTTCGACAGCGCCGCCGAGCTCGACAAGATCGCCCGTTCGGCGCCCGGCTCGAAGGTCTATTGCCGTGTGCTGATGGAATGCGAAGGCGCCGAATGGCCGCTCTCGCGCAAGTTCGGCTGCGAGCCCGACATGGCTGCGGACCTGCTCGTGCGCGCGAAGGAACTCGGCCTCGATGCCTATGGCGTGTCCTTCCATGTCGGCTCGCAGCAGACCGACCTCACGCAGTACGACAAGGCGCTGGCGCTCTCGCTCTCGCTCTTCCGCACGCTTGAGGCGCGCGGCGTGAACCTGCGCATGGTCAACATGGGCGGCGGCTTCCCGTCGCGCTATCGCACCGACGTGCCCTCGATCGCAGCCTATGGCGCGGCGATCCGCGAGGCGCTCCAGCGTCACTTCGGCGACAACCAGCCGGACGTGATCGTCGAGCCCGGCCGCGGCGTCGTCGGCGATGCCGGCGTCATCCAGGCCGAAGTCGTCCTCGTCTCCGAAAAGGGCGGCGACGATGCACGGCGCTGGGTCTATCTCGATGCCGGCAAGTTCCACGGCCTTGCCGAGACGATGGATGAGGCGATCAAGTACCGCCTGCTGACCTCGAAGGATGGCGGCGACACCTCGCCCGTCGTCCTCGCCGGTCCGACCTGCGACAGCGCCGACATTCTCTACGAGAAGACGGATTACCGTCTCCCGTCGAGCCTCGAAGCGGGCGACAAGGTCTGGATCCTCGCAACGGGCGCCTACACGACCACCTATTCGGCGGTCGCGTTCAACGGCTTCCCGCCGCTCGCCAGCGTCTGCATCTGATCGCAACGCGCATGGATGGAAAGGGAAGGGCGCGGCATCTGCCGCCGCCCGCCCGCCATATGGATTAAGCACATGAAGATCGTTCAGGAAGAACGCGCCCACGGCCCCGCCGTGGAAAAGCTGGTCGCCGAAGCCTTCGGGCCGGACCGCTTCGAGAAAACCGTCTACCGGTTCCGCGACGGCGTGGACGCCATCGCATCGCTCTCGCTTGTCGCGCTCGACAAGGGAGAGGTCGTCGGCACACTCCGCTTCTGGCCGGTCGAGATCGAGGGCGGCGTCACGGCGCTTCTGCTCGGCCCGCTCGTCACCGCGCCCTCGCGTCAGGGCGAGGGCATCGGCAGCCGGCTGATGAAGGCGGGCCTCGCCCGCGCCACGGCGCAGGGCCACCGCATCGTCATTCTGGTCGGCGACGAGCCCTATTACTGCCGCTTCGGTTTCACCCGCGCGCTTGCCCGCCGGCTCGAACTGCCGGGCTGGGTCGATCCCGCGCGCTTCCTCGGCCGCGAACTCGTCGCAGGCGCGCTAGCAGGCGTATCCGGTATGGTCGGCCGGGCAGGCGAGGCGGAGAAGGTCGGCAAGGCCGCGTGACGCTGCGGCAAGACCATGAAGCGTGAGGGGGCGAAATCCGCCGTTCCCGCACCTATATTCCTTGCGCTAGTGTTCTGAACCGTCCATTTACCGAATCGGACTAAGCCTTTTCCTGCGCCCGCATGGAAAAGCGCCCGCCGGGCCCTTTGCACGAGGGCGGCGCGGCCTGCTAAACAGGCATTCCGGTCCGATGCCCAGGAGAGAAAATGAAAGACCCCATCGATACCTACATGAACCTCGTGCCGATGGTGGTCGAGCAGACCAACCGGGGTGAGCGCGCCTACGACATTTTCTCGCGCCTCCTCAAGGAGCACATCATCTTCGTGGCCGGTCCGATCGAGGATGGCATGGCGATGCTCGTCACCGCGCAGCTTCTCTTCCTCGAGGCCGAAAACCCGAAGAAGGAAATCTCGATGTACATCAATTCGCCGGGCGGCATTGTGACATCGGGTCTCGCGATCTACGACACGATGCAGCACATCCGTCCGCCTGTTGCGACGGTCTGCATGGGTCAGGCCGCGTCGATGGGCTCGCTCCTTCTCGCCGCCGGCGAAAAGGGCATGCGCCACGCGCTCCCCAATGCCCGCATCATGGTCCATCAGCCGTCTGGCGGCTTTCAGGGCCAGGCGACCGACATCGAAATCCATGCGCGCGAGACGATTGCGATTCGCGAGCGCCTCAACAATATCTATGTGAAGCACACGGGCCAGCCGCTGAAAGCCGTGGAAGATGCGCTGGAACGCGACAACTTCATGAGCCCGGAACGCGCCAAGGAATTCGGCCTTATCGACCATATCGGCGTCGAGCGGGCCTCGGACGGCGCGAAAAAAGGCTGAAATCAGCGCCAGTTTGCGGCATTTCGCCTCGCACCTGCCGCCCCGATGGGCGGCGGATGCCCATGATTTGGGCCCGTGGAGCGCGGCGAACCGCCATTTTTCAAGGCCAGGCGGGGCTTTTCGCGGGTAATGAAATGTTGATCCCCCCGCGAATAACATGCTCGTATGGCAGTGGGGTGAAGGTTTCCGGCATCCGTTTCGCAGTGGCGGGCGTACACGAAACGGGCGCCTTGAAAGGGCCCCGGATGGCAGGCACGGTTGGTGCATCGGAATTTAGCCAGGCATGTCCGGCCGGGCCTGTGGGTTACTAAGGAGTTCTTATGAGCAAGGTGAGCGGCGGCGACTCCAAGAACACGCTCTACTGTTCCTTCTGCGGCAAGAGCCAGCATGAGGTCAGGAAGCTGATCGCGGGACCGACCGTCTTTATCTGCGACGAGTGCGTCGAACTCTGCATGGACATCATCCGTGAGGAAAACAAATCCTCGCTGGTGAAGTCGCGTGACGGTGTTCCCTCGCCGCAGGAAATCTGTGGAGTGCTGGATGATTATGTGATCGGCCAGAAGCACGCAAAGCGCGTGCTCTCGGTCGCGGTCCACAATCACTACAAGCGCCTGAACCACGCCGCGAAAAACAACGACGTCGAACTCGCGAAGTCGAACATCCTGCTGATCGGCCCGACCGGCTGCGGCAAGACGCTGCTCGCGCAGACGCTCGCCCGCATCCTCGACGTGCCTTTCACGATGGCCGATGCGACGACGCTGACCGAAGCCGGCTATGTCGGCGAGGACGTCGAGAACATCATTCTGAAGCTGCTCCAGGCCGCCGACTACAATGTCGAGCGGGCGCAGCGCGGCATCGTCTATATCGACGAAGTCGACAAGATCAGCCGCAAGTCCGACAACCCGTCGATCACACGCGACGTGTCTGGCGAAGGCGTACAGCAGGCCCTGCTGAAGATCATGGAAGGCACGGTTGCCTCCGTTCCGCCGCAGGGCGGCCGCAAGCACCCGCAGCAGGAATTCCTGCAGGTCGACACGACCAACATCCTGTTCATCTGCGGCGGCGCCTTTGCGGGCCTCGAAAAGATCATCGGTCAGCGCGGCAAGGGCGCGGGCATCGGCTTCGGTGCCACCGTGAAGGATGTCGAGGAGCGGCGCACCGGCGATGTGCTGAAGGATCTGGAGCCTGAAGACCTCCTGAAATTCGGCCTGATCCCGGAATTTGTCGGCCGTATGCCGGTTCTGGCAACGCTTGAGGATCTCGACGAAGAGGCGCTCGTCACCATTCTGACCCAGCCGAAAAACGCGCTGGTGAAGCAGTATGAGCGGCTGTTCGAGATGGAGAATGTGCGTCTCACCTTCTCCGACGAGGCGCTGCGTGCCGTCGCCCGCAAGGCGATCGAACGCAAGACCGGCGCCCGTGGCCTGCGCTCCATTCTGGAAGCGATCCTGCTCGACACGATGTTCGACCTGCCGACCCTTGAGGGCGTCGAGGAAGTCGTCATCAGTGCCGAAGTGGTCGAAGGCAAGGCGCGTCCCCTCTACATCTATGCCGAGCGGCAGGGGGATGTGGGCACCAGCGCCTGAACAAAGGCGCGGAAACGCTGCGTTTTTTGAGAATTGAAGGTGGCCTTGAAAGCGGGTGCTTTCGGGGCCATTTTCTTTTTAACCAGCAGGCCCATCCGCGCCGCGCCGGTGGAAGAAATGTTCCACAGGCAATCGTCTGAAAGAGCGGCGATCGCGGGGAGCAATCCCCCGAATCCCGCTATCCTGACAGGACGGTCGGCAGATCAGCATTCATTCAGATTCGAATGGTAGGCTGTCACTCGCGGTGGGCGGCAGACATTTGTAAGGCAGGTATCCGAGCATGACAGACATGGACGAAAACAGGCAGGCAGGCGGATCGGACAAGGGCGAGACCCTGGTTCTTCCGGTGCTCCCGCTGCGCGACATCGTCGTCTTCCCCCACATGATCGTCCCGCTTTTCGTCGGCCGCGAGAAATCCGTTCGCGCCCTCGAGAACGTGATGCAGGACGACAAGCAGATCCTGCTCGTCTCGCAGAAGAACGCCGCAGACGACAACCCGGACACGAACGACATCTACGAGATCGGCGCCGTCGGCACCGTTCTCCAGCTTCTCAAGCTGCCTGACAACACCGTGAAGGTGCTGGTCGAAGGTGTGCGCCGCGCCCGCGTGAAGCGCTACACCGGCAATGAGGAATTTTTCGAAGCCGAAGTCGAGCTGATCGAGGAAACGGAAGGCGATGCCGAGCAGCTCGAAGGGCTCGCGCGTTCGGTCGTCTCGCAGTTCGACGGCTATGTGAAGCTCAACAAGAAGGTGCCGCCGGAGGTGCTGGGCTCGATCGGTCAGATCGACGACCCTGCCAAGCTCGCCGACACCATTGCGAGCCACCTCAACATCAAGATTCCCGAGAAGCAGGAGCTTCTCGAAATGTCCTCCGTCAGCGAACGGCTGGAGCGCGTCTACTCGCTCATGGAAGGCGAGATCAGCGTCCTCCAGGTGGAGAAGCGCATCCGCTCGCGCGTGAAGCGCCAGATGGAGAAGACGCAGCGCGAGTATTATCTGAACGAGCAGCTCAAGGCCATTCAGAAGGAACTCGGCGACGGCGACGAGGGCAAGGACGAGATGCGCGAGCTTGAGGAGCGCATCCAGAAGACGAAGCTCTCGAAGGAAGCCCACGAAAAGGCCATGGCCGAGCTGAAGAAGCTCAAGCAGATGAGTCCCATGTCGGCCGAAGCGACCGTCGTGCGCAACTATCTCGACTGGCTGCTTTCCGTTCCCTGGAAGCAGAAGAGCCGGGTGAAGAAGGATCTCGTCAACGCGCAGAAGATCCTGGATGCCGAGCATTACGGTCTCGACAAGGTCAAGGAACGCATCCTCGAATATCTCGCGGTCCAGAGCCGGTCGAACAAGCTCAAGGGTCCGATCCTCTGCCTCGTCGGCCCGCCCGGCGTCGGCAAGACCTCGCTCGGCAAGTCGATCGCCAAAGCGACCGGCCGCGACTTCGTGCGCATGTCGCTTGGCGGCGTGCGCGACGAGGCCGAGATCCGTGGTCATCGCCGCACCTATATCGGCTCGATGCCCGGCAAGGTCATTCAGTCGATGAAGAAGGTGAAGCACACGAACCCGCTCTTCCTGCTCGACGAGATCGACAAGATGGGCTCGGATTTCCGTGGCGATCCCTCGGCGGCCCTGCTCGAGGTGCTCGATCCCGAACAGAACAACGCCTTCGCGGACCACTATCTCGAAGTCGAT
>JAHBYK010000049.1 GCA_019635965.1 Parvibaculum sp.
GGGATTTGCGAATTGAAGGACGGCTTCATCGACCAGCGCGTCATAGACGACGACATCGGCCTGACGGAGCGCGTTCAGCGCATGAAGGGTGAGAAGACCCGGATCGCCCGGCCCGGCGCCGACGAGCCAGACCCAGCCCGGCTCGAAATCCGGCAGGCCAAGGCGCGATGCCGCTTCCACCGCACCTGCCGGTGCGGGGCTGCGGCCGAGCGATATGACCTTGCCGTCCTTCATTTCACTTAATTTTTTCGGTATTTATGGCTGGTTGCAACTGTAGCATGTAAATATGAGCCTGTCGCGGCTGTTCCAAGGGGCAAAAGCAGGCCGCCTGTTACGCATTTCTCACCCTCCTGCGCTAGACTCCCGCCCATGAGACAGAACAACTGGACATGGGCCGCACTCTTTCTGCTGGGGCTTGCGGCGCTGGTGCTTTTCCTGATGAACCGCTTTCCGGACGCGCTGGACAGCGAGGACAAGCAGATGCGGCTCGTCTACAGCCTGCTGCTGCTGACATTCGTGGGCGGCAGCGTGATCCTCGGCTGGCGCGAGCGGGCGGGCCTGGCGCTGAAACAGGCGCTCGCCTGGGTGGCGATCGGGCTCGTTCTCGTGATCGGCTATTCCTACCGCGACGTCTTCTCCGACATGGGAATGAGGGTGCAGTCGGAGCTTGTGCCCTCCTCGCCCGTGGAGCGGGAGCCCGGCACGGCCTATCTCTCGCGCGGGATGGGCGGCCATTTCCACGCGGATGCGATGGTCAATGGAACGCATATACGCTTTCTCGTGGATACGGGCGCGAGCGATGTGGCGCTGACGCAATCGGATGCGCGCCGCCTCGGCATCGACCCTTCGGCGCTCAACTACACGATCTCCTACCAGACGGCGAATGGCGTCATCCTTGGCGCGCGGGTGATGCTCGACGAAGTGAAGGTGGGCGCGATCTCCCTCCGCAATGTGCAAGCCTCGGTGACGGAGGGCGACGGGCTTCAGGTGTCGCTGCTCGGCATGAGCTTTCTCGGGCGGCTCAATGCCGTCGAAGTGCGTGGCGAGCGGCTTGTCCTGCGCGAATAGCTGCCCAACTGCCGCCGCAATCAAGGCCCACATAACCAACATCTTGACCTGCTCCCCGCCTCGCCGTTCCGGTATATAAAACGCCAGATTCCGGCAATTCCCCTCTCGGAGACCCCATGACGCCCAAGCCCCGCGCCGATCTGAAACCCAACACGCCCGACTTCGAGAACCTGCCGCTCGTCTCGCCGAACGGCTTTCGTGAATATGACGCGCGCTGGCTTTTCGAGAAGGAAATCAATCTCAATGGCGTGCAGGCGCTGGGGCTCGGGCTCGGGACGCTGATCCATGAGATGGGCGTGACACCGAAAATCGCCGTGGGTCACGACTTCCGTTCCTACTCGGCCTCGATCAAGCAGGCGCTCATCATCGGGCTGATGAATGCGGGCTGCGAGGTGCATGACATCGGGCTTGCGCTTTCGCCCGTCGCCTATTTTGCGCAATTCGCGCTCGACGTGCCCTGCGTTGCGATGGTGACGGCGAGCCACAACGAGAACGGCTGGACGGGAGTGAAGATGGGCGCGCAGCGGCCGCTGACCTTCGGGCCGGACGAGATGAGCCGTCTCAAGGAGATCGTGCTTTCGGGCAATGGCAAGGCACGGGACGGCGGGCGCTATGTCCGCGTGGAGGACATGGCGGCGCGCTATATCGCCGACCTGACCGACCGGCCGAAGGTGAAGCGGAAGCTGCGTGTTGTGGCTGCCTGCGGCAACGGAACGGCAGGTGCCTTTGCGCCGAAGGTTCTCGAAGGCATCGGCGTGGAAGTGATCCCGCTCGATTGCGATCTCGACTGGACCTTCCCGCGCTACAACCCGAACCCGGAAGACATGGAAATGCTCCATGCACTGGCCGCAAAGGTGAAGGAGACGGGCGCCGATGTGGGCCTCGGCTTCGACGGCGATGGCGACCGCTGCGGCGTGGTGGACGATACGGGCGAGGAAATCTTTGCCGACAAGGTGGGCGTGATGCTGGCGCGCGATCTTTCGGCGCAACATCCACACGCACAATTCGTGGTCGACGTGAAATCGACGGGGCTCTTCCTGACCGATCCGGTTCTGATCGCCAATGGCGCAAAGACGGATTACTGGAAGACGGGCCATTCCTACATCAAGCGGCGCGCCCATGAGCTGAAGGCGCTGGTCGGTTTCGAGAAGTCCGGCCACTATTTCTTCAATCCGCCGATCGGGCGTGGCTATGACGACGGTCTCGTTTCGGCGATTGCGATTTGCGACATGCTGGACCGCAACCCCGGCAAGAAGATGTCCGATCTGCGCGAGGCGCTGCCCAAGACATGGGGCTCGCCCACCATGTCGCCCTATTGCGCGGACGAAAAGAAATACGAAGTCGTGGACCGCATGGTGCGGCTCTTCGAGGAAATGGAGACGAAGGGCGAAACGCTTATCGGCCAGAAGATCCGCGACATCGTGACGGTGAACGGCGTGCGCGTGACGGTGGAAGACGGCACATGGGGGCTTGTGCGCGCCTCGTCGAACAAGCCGGGTCTTGTGGTCGTGGTGGAAAGCCCGGCATCGGAAGCGAATATGCGCGCCATGTTCGCCGAGATCGACAAGCGGCTCTCGGCGCAGCCGGAAGTCGGCGAATACGACCAGAAGATCTGAAGCGCGTGGCGGCAGCCGCCGGACAATGGCTATATCTGCGCCAGAACACCGGCGCAGAAAGCAAGTTCGAGCGACGTCCACTCGCCATATTGGTCGCGCAACTTATCCGTCGCCACGGGCGCCCCGCCGTCTCCGGCTGAAAAATAGCCAAGGCGCTCGCCTTCCGCGAAAACGGACCAGACCTGCGTCTTGGACAAGCCGAACTGTCTTGCCAGTGCAGAGCGGCTGGGCAAGGGCACGGCATCCATATCGGCCAGCGTAACGGCATAAACGACCTGTGCCGCACCTTCGCGCCCCGCGGCAAAGCCGACGAATTCGGGCATCTGGCTGCGCAGCAACTCGCTTTCGAGCTGAGGGCGGCCATTGCGGTGCATGGCGCGCATCTGGAAAGCCGGATCGTCACGCAGCGCAGCAACGCGGGAAAGATCAGGCTCCAGCACATGCAATGCTTCGACGATCGGCACAAGGCGCGAACATGCAACATCGATGAGTTTGGACGACGGCATGTAGATCTTCACGCGCCTGTCGGCGGGACTACGCTCGGAACGGGCATAGCCCGTCAATACCATCATCGCCAGCATGGTTTTCAGAACACGCGAGCCGATTTCCGGAAACGCGCTGCAGAGTTCCAGCATCTCACCATATGTGACGCCGCCGTCACCACCCGCCAGCACTTTCCCCGCATGAAGGCTGAGAAAGTGATTTGCCACGCGATAGCGCGTCTCCTGCGAAATGAGCTTGTTGACGACGCGCGGGTCGCGGCGAAAGGCGACGAGCGCCGCCGTATAGTCGCGCAACACCGAAGCGAAATGCCGCGAGGCGCGGAACAGCTTCGCTTTCTGCCGCATCTGCATTTCATCCAAAGAGGATGATTTATCGATATTCACGCTCGTCACAAGCCGCCAGCCAAAAGATCAGGTGCGTTTTTGAACGCGCATCAGTGTGCTCAAACACTTACTCATGTGAAAGTTCAAAATCCGGTGATTCCCGATCGCCGCGAAGCATATTTTCAGGATGAGCAAGTTGCAGGACGGGACGATGCCGATTGGAAATTTCTCACAGGGAAACAAAGTCAATCGCAAATTACGCCGTTACATCATCCAGACTGTCCCGATCCTGCCTATCACCACTTACCTTGCGGCAACTGTCCTGCCCGCCGGCGCCGCCGACCTCAACGTGACGAGCGGCACTTTCACCGTCACGGCACCCGGCGACGTTCCCGAAGACCGCGTGGTCGTGGACAATTCGGCCGATGACGATGCGACGCTGCAGATCAACAGTGGCGTGACATTCAGCAAGGACATCATCGTCAACAATGGCGGCCTTCTCATCAACGAAGGTTCGATCCTGCGCAGTGGCGCCAGCAATCACGGCGTCACCGGCGATACCGGCTCTGGACGTGTCACCAACCAGGCCGGGGGCACGATCACATCGGACGAAACCGGCATCCTGCTAACGGCGGAAGGCACGGTGCTCAACACAGGCGCCGGCACCGGCATCAATGGCGATGTCGGCGTGGAAATCCAGGGAGCGGGCGGCTCGCTCGTCAATGCGGACGGCGCAACCATTCATGGCGCGACAACGGGCGCCGATATCTTTGGCGACATAACGAATACCGGCGCGGGCAGCAGGATCAGCGGCGGCATTACCGGCGCGCGGACACAGGGGGGAGCCACGCTGCGCAACGAAAACGGCGCGGAAATTGAGGGCGCCGGTATTGCCGTGGAGATGTATGACGGCGGCGATGTCCACAATACCGGCGGCTCATCCATTCTCGCGAGCGGCGGCGTGAGTACGGGCGTTGAAGTCTGGATCTATGGCAGCGTGACGAACAGCGGCGAGGGCTCCAGCATTACCGGCGGCAACTATGCCGTGACCTTCAACCAGTTCGACATCGACAGCGTGTTCGCCCTGACCAATTCGGACAAGGCCACCATCAATGGCGCCTATGCCGGCGCCGCTTTCTTCTTCACGGAAGGCACGGTGCTGAACGAGAGCGGTGCGGAAATCACCGCCAATTCCTACGGCATCATGTTTGAAGGCGGCCGTGGCGAGGTGGTCAACCAAACCGGCGCGGCGATCAACAGCCTCGCCGGTACGGCCATCGACATGGATTCCGGCGGCTCAGTCACCAATCGCTCCGGCGGCGTCATTTCCGGTGTGGTGGCAGGGCTGCTGCTGCGCGAGGATCAGGACTACACCGTGATCAACACTGGCGCGGGAAGCACCATCACCGCGATGGGCTCCGGCGTGGTGACGGAAGCCGATGCCATTTATGCAGAAGGTGCGGCGACCATCACGAATTCGGATGGTGCCTCAATATCCGGCCTGCGCTTCGGCGCGTGGATGAAGGAAGGCGGCAGCTTCACCAATGAGGGCGAAGATACGCTGATCCACGGCGACAACACAGCGATCCGTGCCGATGAAGCAGCGACCATCATCATTCGTGATGGCGCAAACGCCACCGGCGGCAGTGTGGCGATCAGCCTCGAGAATGGCGGCAGCGTGACCAACTCGACGGGGGCACGGATCGGCGCCACGAACAATGACGGCGTCGGCGTGGTGATCGTGAATGGCGGTACGCTTAACAATCGAAGCGGTGCGACGATCTTCGGCACATTTCGCGGCGTGGAAGGAACAGGCGCGGACATCACGAATACGGGCAGCGGCAGCGCCATCACGTCCGACGGGACGGCCGTGCAGACATGGGCGGGCGGCGGATCGGTGAACAATGCCGATGGCGCCACCATGCATGGCGGCGAAAACGGCATTCTGCTCGATTTCTCGACCGAACTCCTGAATGAGGGTGGAGCGACGATCATCGGCGATACCGGCATGGGCGCTGTGAGCTTCAATGGCGGCATCATTACCAATACCGGCGAAGGCAGCACGATCAGGGGCGCGACGGCGGGTATCTGGCTGCAGGGTGGCCCCGGCACAGTCGTCAACACGAACGGCGCGTCGATTGTTTCAGAAAATGCCGCGATCGTTTTGCTCGAGGGCGGCAGCGTGACCAATGGCGCCGGCTCGACGATCGGGGGCAATATCCAGGGAATCTACGCCGATGGGGGCACTACCTCTCTCAGCAATGCGGGCCACATTGCCGGCGATGTAGCGTTGAGCGCGGACGATGACAATCACGTCACGCTCTACACCGGCGGCAGCATCGACGGCAATCTCACCATCAATGATCGTGCCGGTTCGGCGCTGACATTCGACGGCGCGGGCGATCAGTTTTTGTCCGATGCCGTGACGGGCGACATTTTCTTCGGCGGCCTGCTGACGAAACAGGGCGCAGGCACATGGACGATCGACAAGGATCTTGTAACCGGCGAGACCCATGTGACGTCGGGCGGGCTCATTGTCGGCGCCGGTGGCCAGGGCACACTCACCGGCGATGTGCATGTGAGCTTCGGGGCGCGGCTCGGCGGCTCCGGCACGATCTTCGGCAATGTGGTGGCCGATGGCGAGGTGGCGCCGGGCAACAGTCCCGGCGTTCTCAACATCGCCGGCGACTATACGCAGACAGCCGGATCGACCTTCGTTGCCGAGATCGACACGGATAGCGGGCTTTACGACCAGATCAATGTCAGCGGGATGGCGACCATCGACAATGGCGCGATCCTCAATATCAACCGGACCGGCAGCGCGCCCTATCAGGTCGGTACGCAATATGTATTTCTGAGCGCGGCCGGCGGCGTGACCGGCAGCTATATCGTGACGGGCGATCTTGCCATCTCGCCTTTCCTTGCGCTGGCGGATTACTACGGGCCTGATATTGGCTATCTGCAGGTCGAGCAGGTGTTGTCGTTGAATGCCGGTGTGCAGAACCCATCCGCGAACCAGCTTGCATTGGCGACTGCCATCCAGACGGCGGGGACAGGCCCTGTCTTCACCGCGCTGACAAACCTGCCGAGCCTTGCGGCGCTGGGCTCTGCCCTGCAGCAACTGACCGGCGAGATTTATCCTTCGATTGCGGGCGCAATGCTGGATGACAGCCGCCATGTGCGCAACGCGGCCATCGGCCGTTTGCAGGACGAGCCCTGTGCCGGTGCCCGCCCGCCTCGAGACGGCGCGGCCGAAGATTGCAGAGGCAATGCCTTGCGGTTCTGGGGAAACGCCATCGGCGCCTGGGCCAATAGCGAAAGCGAAGGCGGCGTGGCGTCCATGAACCGCATGACGGGTGGCATTCTCCTTGGTATGGATACAACGCTTGATAAAGTCTTGCGTGTGGGTGTGCTGGCCGGATATGGCATGTCGGATTTCGAGATGAAGGACCGCGCATCGTCTGCGACGAGCGACGACTATCACCTCGGCATCTATGCGGGGATACATCCCGGCCAGACGTCGATCAAGCTCGGCGCGACGCGCACATGGCACCATGTTTCGGCGAGCCGGACAGTCGATTTCGCCGGTCTCCGCAATCATCTCGACGCCGATTATCATGCGCGGACGACGCAGCTGTTCGGCGAGGCAAGCTATCGCATCGCTGCAACGAAAGACAAAGTCGAGCCGTTCATCAACATCGCCTATGCGGACAACCGCACGGGCGATTTCAGCGAAAGCGGCGGGGCGGCGGCACTTACCGCGCATGGCGGCGATACACGCCTCGTCCTGTCGACGCTCGGTGTGCATCTGAGCGATACCGTTCAAATTCGTGCGATGGAAACGGCCTTGAAGGGAACGCTGGGCTGGCGGCACGCTTCCGGCGACACGACGCCTCGTCGCGATTTCGAAATCGATGGCAGCGGGGCCTATCGCATCGACGGCCTGCCCGTTCCGCGCCATGCAATGGTGGCAAAGGCGAGTGCCGAAATGGCCATCAGCGAGAATACGCGGTTTGGTCTGTCGGGCGATATGCAGCTATCCCAGAACACGGCGGCACTCGGCCTCCAGGCGCGGCTGGAGATCCGTTTCTGATCCTGCGGCGGCGAGCGCGAATGAAGCAGTCGCGAGGCGCTTGCCTTCCTCCCGGCCGGCGGTCACTCTTCGACAAGAGATGACCGGACCGGGAGACGGGATTTCATGCCCGCCACGCCACAGGAAAAACTGATCGACGCGATCGACACGCTGCTGCCGGCGCTGTTGCAGGGGATGGACGCGATGTCATTCATCGCGCGGCATCTGCATCCGCCGCTGCTGCCGTCGCTTGCCGAGCAGGCGGCGCCGATCGCGGAGAAGCTCCGGCAGGCGCGGGCACCATTCGATGCCATCGACTGGCCGGAGGAGCTTCGCGCCTTCGCCACTCATGTGCGCGAGGCCGTGGACGAGACGGAGGCGGGCTTCGAGGGATTGCGCGCGGCGGCGGATGATCGCGCGGCAGCAGCTTCGGGCGGGCCGGTCTTTGCGGCCTATCGCGCTCTTCGCCATGCTCCCCGCGCCATGGAGGCGCTTTACCCCGTTTCACCGATGCTGGCGCCTGTGAGCCGGTTCTTCCTCGATGACGAAAAGCGTAACGATATGGCGCTGATCGGGCGGCTGACGGATGGCGCGGCGCGCGCGGACACGGGTGTGCATCATTTCGGCAATGCAAAAGGAGATCGCGGGGGATTTTCGCTTTATGTGCCGGAGACATATGACGGCACCGATGCGCTGCCGCTCATCATTGCCTGTCATGGCGGCAGCGGGCATGGACGCGGATTTCTCTGGAGCTGGCTCAGGACGGCGCGTGCACGGGGCTGCCTTCTGCTCTCGCCGACATCGCTCGATGCGACATGGTCGCTGATGGAGCCGGACGCGGACCGCTCCTCGCTGATGCGGATGATGGCGCATATCCGCGAGACGTGGCGCGTGGATGAGGCTCGTATTCTTCTCACCGGCATGAGCGATGGCGGCACATTCACCTATCTTGCGGGGCTGGCGGGCGGACCTTTCACGCATCTCGCGCCTGTCTCCGCGGCGTGGCACCCGATGCTTATGGGGATGGCGAACCCTTCGCGGATTGCGGGGCTACCGATCTACATCACGCATGGAGCGCTCGACTGGATGTTCGCCGCCGACATGGCCCGGCTTGCCTATGCCGAACTTTCAGCCGCCGGCGCGAATGTCACCTACCGCGAGATTGCCGATCTCTCGCACACCTACCCGTCCGAGGAAAATGCGCGGATCGCGGACTGGTTTCTCCGGTGAGGTTCAACCGAACAGCCGGTAGAACATCTGGAAGGATGTCAGCACGAGGAAGAAGGCGAAGGCGCGGATGAGCGCCTTCTGGCTGATGGCATGAGCGAGCGCGGCACCCCAGGGCGCGGCCAGCACAGAGAGCGGCGCGATGAGCGCCATGCCGACCAGGTTCACATAGCCGAGGCTGAAAGGCGGCAGGGCCGGATCGTTCCAGCCTGCCCAGACGAAGCCGATCACGGCGGGCGCGGCAATCAGCACGCCGAGGCCAGATGAGGTGGCGACGGCTTCGCGCGCGTCCTTGCCATAAAGCGTCATGAAACTGACCGCGAATGTGCCGCCGCCAATGCCCATGAGGGCCGACAGAACACCGATAACGCCAGCCACGGAATATTGCGCAGGCATACCGGGAAGCTGGGTACCGAGCCGCCAGCTTTCCTTGCCGAAGGCGAGATTGGCCGCAACGAGAAGCGCAATGGTGGCAAAGACGGCGGTAAGAACATCGCCGCTCACCCAAGCCGCAATCAAAGTGCCGCTGACGACACCCACGAGAATGGGGAGCGCCCATGACCGCAGCAATGCCCAATCGACGGCGCCGCGTTTTGCATGGGCGCGGACGGAGCGGATGGAAGTGAGGATGATGGTGCCGAGCGAGGTGCCGACGGCAAGATGCATCCGCACAGCCTCGTCGATGCCGAGCAGCGTGAAGACGTGATAGAGGACCGGCACGATGACGATGCCGCCGCCGACGCCGAGCAGGCCCGCCAGCACACCCGCGACGAGGCCCGTGACGACGAGGCCCGCGGCGAAGGGCGCCAGTTCGATGAGCGACATGGATTCGATGGGCATGGAGTTGCGGTTCTCTATTGGGCGGCGGCAGCGGCCGGAACGGACGCCACCTTCTGCATGGCTTCGCGGATGACTTCAATACCGGCGCCGGGACGGGGCGCATTTTCCGAGATGTGGCGGCGGAAGGCGCGTGCGCCGGGCTGGCCCTGAAAGAGACCCAGTATGTGGCGCGTCATGGCGTGGAGATGCGTGCCCCGCGCGAGTTCCCTTTCCACATAAGGCAGAAATGCTTCCAGCACCTCAAGGCGCGAGCGCGGCGCGGCGCTCTCGCCATGGAAGCGGCTGTCCACTTCGGCGAGCAGCCAGGGGTTCTGATAGGCGGCCCGCCCCAGCATGGCGCCATCGACGTATGCCATGTGAGCGGCAGCTTCGTCGAGAGTGGCAATGCCGCCATTGATGATGATTTCCATGTCCGGCATCGACTGTTTCAGGCGATAGACCAGCGGATAATCAAGCGGGGGAATGTCGCGGTTCTCCTTTGGCGACAGTCCTTCGAGCCATGCCTTGCGCGCATGAACGATCAGCGTTTCGCAACCGGCCGCGCGGACCGCGCGGGCCATTGCCGGGAGCGCCTCCTCCGGTTCCTGCTCATCGACACCGATGCGGCATTTCACCGTGACGGGAATTGTGACGGCGCTGCGCATCGCCTCGACACAGCGCGCGACGAGATCCGGCTCGCGCATGAGGCAGGCGCCGAAGCGCCCCGACTGCACACGGTCGGACGGGCAGCCGACATTGAGGTTCACCTCGTCATAACCGAAATCCGCGGCGATGCGCGCGGCCTCTGCGAGTTCCGCGGGCTCGGAGCCGCCAAGCTGGACGGCGACGGGATGTTCGCTCGCATCGAAGCCAAGCAGGCGCTGGCGGTCGCCATGCAGCACGGCACCCGTCGTCACCATCTCGGTATAGAGAAGCGCGCGGCGCGAAATGAGGCGCAGGAAGAACCGGTCGTGGCGATCGGTCCAATCCATCATGGGCGCGACGGAAATCGGTTTTCTCTTCAAGATCAACAGCTTGGCCAGTCCCAGCCAGGATTCGGATGGTCACTTTCAGGCTGTTGTATCCCTCATTCCGCTTGCAATGCACATGAAAATTGGCGGCCGGGATACTGCCGTCCCGGCCGCGCAAATTCCCCGGGGGTCAGAACTGGCCGAGCGCCACGCGGCGCACCGCCTCGCTATCGGTCGGCTGGTGGCCAACCTTGTGTGCCGGCGCGGGCGCTTCCTGCACCGTATTGGAGATGCGCCCAATGCCGGTCACTTCCACCTCGACCACATCGCCGATATTCATGGGCCGCGAATTGGCCGGTGTGCCGGTCAGCACGATGTCGCCCGGCAGGAAGGTGATGTGCCGCGACAGATCGGCGAAGATGTAGTCAATCGGGAAGGTCATCTCGCTCACCGGCCCGTCCTGCACCACCTTGCCGTTGATATAGGTGCGAACACGCTCCTTGCGGATATCGACGCCGCGGACGATGCCGGGGCCGACGGGGCAGAAGCCGTCCTGCCCCTTCACGCGCAGCATGGAGCCGGCATCCGTATCACGGAAGTCCTGCGCGCCGACATCATTTGCCGGGGCAAAGCCCGCCAGATGATCCCAGACATCGTCGGGCGCCACATTCCGCATCGGCTTTCCGACGATGGCGGCGATCTCGCCCTCGTAGTTCAGATACTGGCAATCCGCCGGGCGGTTCAGATAACCGCGATGCGAATTGAGCGTCGTCAACGGCTTCTGGAAATAGGTCGGCGTGACGAGCGGCGGCGCCTTGAACTCGACGCGGCGGGAATCGTAGTTCAGGTGGATGCAGATGATCTTGGTCGGATCGCAAGGCGGCAGATATGTCGCGCTTGCCTCATCCACCGTTCGCCCATCGCCGAGACGGAGCCTGCCGCCCTCCTCCGGTTTCACCCAGACCGGCGTTCCCTGATGCAGGATGCGCCGCCACTCTTCGCGCGGACCTTCAAGAACCGACATACTTCCTCTCCTTGCTTGCTTCATGCGCGGCATGGGGCCGACCTTCCGGTCAGACCTCCATCAGCCCCTTTTTCATGACTTCCTGGTTTTGTTCATGGCCGTAAGTGTCGCGCTGGTAGTATTCCGACTGATGCGTCGCGGGCCTCGCACCCCAGCCCACTTCGCACATCCAGCCGGACGGATTCATGAAGTAGAAGGAATACATGTGATCGTTCGCGTGGCGCCCTGGCATCATGGTGATGGGGATGCCCGCCTGCCGGACTATCTCGTAGGTGAGGCCGACATCGTCGAACTCCTCCACCTCGATCATCATGTGATTGATGCGCTTCTCGCCGGGGGGGCCAAAGGCGACGGTATGATCGCGCGCATTACAATGCATGAACATGAGATCGAAGGGCTTGTCGAGGCCGGGGAACGGAATCCGGTATTCGATACCGCCGCGCATACCGAGCAGCTTGTAGAACTCATAGGTCTTTTCGAAGCCGACGGTTTCCTTCTGGATGAGATGGCCCATGCCGCCATCACCCGTCTTGAAGCGGCCATGCATCCGGCGGCCGGGATGAAACGGCTTGTCGAACTGCACCTGCGGCCCGTGGAAAATCTCGATCGGGAAGCCGCTCGCGTCCTTGAGCTTCATCACTTCCAGCACGCGCCGGTCTGCCGCCTCGGCGTCGGACCCGATGCGGACCTCGATGCCGGCATTGGTGAGCTTGCGATACATCTCGCGGAACTCTTCCTGTCCGGCAACACGGAATCCCAGAAAGTTGAGATCGTCGGTGCCGTCTTCCTCGAGAATGAAGCGGTGGTGCCAATAATCCATCCGCAGATAGCAGCGGCCCGGCTCTCCCTCATCGGCCACTTCGAGCGCGAGGATTTTCGTTGCGTAGTCCTTCCAGTCCTTGAGGCTCTTCACGCCGAGCCCCATGTAACCGAGCTCCGTTACCTGAACCATATTTTCCTCCCTTCAGGCGAACGATCCCTTGCGGACCGAAATGTTCTTTATGTCTGTGTAGAAATCGAAGCTCCAGGTACCGCCCTCCCGGCCGAGGCCGGAGTCCTTCGCGCCGCCGAAAGGCGCCGCGAGATCGCGGATGAAGAAGCAGTTGACCCAGATGGTGCCTGCCGTCACACGCGAGGCGATGTCCATCGCACGCTTCTCATTACGGCTGAAAAGCGTGCCGGCAAGGCCGTAGCGGGTGTTGTTCGCAAGCTCCACCACCTCGTCATCCGACGAAAAGCTCTGCCAGGTGAGAACCGGACCAAAGACCTCGCGCTGCGCGATCTCCAGTTCGGGCGTGACATGGGCAAAGAGCGTCGGCTCGAAATAAAGCTCGCCGAAATTCGCGCGGCTGCCGCCCCACAAGGGAACCGCGCCATCCGCCTTTGCCCGGTCGACAAAGCCTGCAACGCGATCGAAATGTTCCTTGTGAATGAGCGGGCCGACGCGCGTGTCCTTGTCGCGCGGATCACCGACGACCATTTGGCTCGCCGCACCGCGTACCATTTCGAGGAACGGCTCCTCGATCTTCTTTTCCACCATGATGCGGGTGCCCGCGAGGCAGACCTGCCCGGCATTCATGTATTGCGCGGCGACGGTTTGCGCGGCGGCCTCGAGATCGGCGTCGGCGCAGACGATGAAGGGCGACTTGCCGCCAAGCTCGGCGCTGAGCGGCGTGATGGAGCTTGCCGCAGCACGGCCGATGATCTTCGCGGTGTCGGTCGAGCCGGTGAAGCTGATGCGGTCAACATCGGGATGGTTCACCAGCGCATCGCCCGCGACCTCGCCAATGCCCTGCACCACGTTGAGCACGCCGGGCGGCAGGCCCGCTTCATGCGCGATGTCGGCCATGAGCGAGCAGGTGAGCGGCGCCCATTCCGGCGGCTTCACGACAACGGTGTTACCCGCCGCCAGTGCCGGGCCGACCTTCCATGTGGTCAGCATGAGGGGCGCGTTCCACGGTGTGATGAGAACGGCGACGCCGGCCGGATCGTATTTCACATGGTTCACGACTTCGGGCGAGTCGATCGTATGACCATCGAGCGTCAATGCCCATTCAGCAAAGAACTCGATGTTCTGCGCCGCGCGGGGGACGACACGATGGACATTGCCCATGAGGAGCGAGCCGTTGTCCATCGTCTCGATGGCGGCGAGATCGTTCACCCGCGCCTTGATGCCCTCGGCGAACTTCTTGAGATAGGGAAGCCGCCCTTTCGGCCCGAGCGCCGCCCAGGCGGGAAAGGCCTTGCGCGCCGCTTCGACGGCGGCATCGGCCTCCGCCTTGCCGCCGGCCGACACATCCGCGAGATGCGAGCCGTCAATCGGCGAGAAGTTCGAGAATTTTTCCTTCGACGCTACGCGCCGCCCACCGATCCAGTGATCGGTGGACACCTCGACGCCTGCGACCTTCACCCTGTTTCCGCTCATCACACCGCCTCCGCGAGTTTGAGTTCCGGTGCAAGAACGGCGTCTTCCTTCAGGAAGCGGTCGACAAGCCGGTCGGCGCGCGACCTGTCTGCGATCATGTGGGCGAGCTGCTGATTGCGGGCCCCGGAAGCGAGATAGAAGCGCTCATACTGCTCGCCACGGCTGCCAAGGGCACTTCCCGTGAAATCCCATGCGAGACGGAAGAGACGCGCGCGGGTTTCCGCGTCGATGCCGTTTGCGCCATGCATGTAGCGGTCGATCAGCGGCCGAAGCTCCGGATTATCGAGCTGCGATTGGGTGGGTGCCGCGAGGAGATTATGCGAACCGAGCAGCCGGATGATCTCGTTCACACGCGGGAACCAGGTCGGCAGCATCGACTTCAGCGCGGTCATCGGCGCGCCATGCGGGAACCAGACACCATTGCCGAATTCATAAGCGTTCTCTTCGGCGGTCTGGATGCAGGAGCGGGCAAACTCGCCATAGCTCCAGAGCTCGCCGAGCATCTGCACCGAAGGCGGCTGAAGCCCGCCGACCGCCTCCGTCATGCGGGTTGCGACACCCCAGGCAAATTCGAGCTTGGTCTGGGCCCGGATCATGGTCTGCTGCATGACGTTCGGGAACCAGCCGGTCGACATGACCTGATTGTAGACCTGCACGTTGCAGTTGATGTGGATACGGTCCCAGGGCACTTCGACATCATCGAAGATCGCAAAGGCATCCTGTTCGTCGAAACGCGACGAAAGCGGGTGATCGTGGACATTCAACGTGCCCGAACAACTGTCGCGGCAGAGGAATTTGAGGCCCGGCGTGTCCATCGGGATGCAGAAGGCAAGCGCATAATCATGCGCATCCGGCCGCACGGGATGCGCCGGATAAACGGCAAGTTCGTCCGCGAAGGGGGCCAGCGTCGCCAGAACGCGGGCACCACGGACGATGATGCCGTGCTCCGTCTCGCCGACCTTGTGAAGCGGCACTTCGTTCGGCGGGCCGACCAGATCGCCCGACGCCTTGTCGATGGTCGGATGGATGATGGTGTGGGTGAGAGAGATGTCGTTGCGGCGGAGGAATTTCTGATAATTGACGAGGTTTTCCGCGCCTTCCTCATTGCCGTTTGCACCCCATTCATCGGCGCGGCCGGCAAAGCCCGCATAGGTGACATTCATGTAGTCCGGCGAGCGGCCCATGACGCCCACCGTATATTCGGCGTGGCGCTGCAGCGCCTTGTGACGCCGCAGAATGTCCTCCTTCGAGCGGGGGATCATATGACTTGCATTGATCTTTTCGCCGGTTTCCGGATCGGGAATGAGGCAATCATCCGCGAATTCGTGCTGAAGATCGAAGAGGGCCGCGAGCCCGCGCGCGGCACCCGCAAATGCCGGGTGATCGACGATATCCGTCACCTTTTCGGAGCCCAGCCAGATTTCCCGCTTGCCCTTCAGCCCTTTCAGAAACTGCTCGCCTGTCCTCGCAGCCATTTCGCCCTTCCTCCCTCTTCCGGCGGCGCCTGCCTGACGCGCCGTTTGTGATTCAGTTCATTTATGACTACACTCAGTTTTGTGACGCGAGTCAAGCGGCAAGCTTGCTGCACAAGCGAAGGGCTCGATTGACAATGCAGAGCGATCGGCCAAGTTGTCGGGATATCGGAACTTCTTACGGATTCGCAGGAAAGAGCAGGTTCGGCGTGAAACAAGCGGCCCAGAAGCGCACGGCAAAAGGCGAAGCGGAAAAGACTTTGCCCATCGGCCGCCGGGAGCGGAACAAGCAGGAAAAGCTCGGCCGCATCCTCGCCGCCGCGCGCGATCTCTTTGCGGCCAAGGGCTTCAGCGAAACGACCACGCAGGAAATTGCCGAACGCGCCGATATCGGTACAGGCACGCTTTTCCTTTATGCGAAGAGCAAGGAAGACCTGCTCATCATGGTCTTCAAGGATGAGATGATCGAAACGTCGCAGACAGCGTTCCGCAAGGTTTCGCCGGATATGCCGCTTGTCGATCAGCTGATGCAGGTATTCGGTGCGATGGTGGCCTATCACAACCGCGATCTGCCGCTCGCACGCGCGCTCATCCGCGAAATCACGATCCTGTCGGGCCCCGACCGGAAGGAAGACGTTCGTGAGTTGATGCGGATCATCTATGGCGGTATCGGCGATGTCATCACGGCGGCGCGGGCAAGGGAAAGGATCCGCACCGGCATCGACCTCGTGCTTGTCGGAGAGGCGCTGTTCGGCATCTACTATGTTGGCCTTATCGGCTGGCTGAACGGACACATGACGAAACAAGCCTTCCTGAAACGCTTGAGGGCGAAGCTCGCCCTGTCGATCGACGGATTGCGGGTTGCGGCCGCGGAGACCGCCCCGGCCGGCCGCCCCACGCGGAGCAGAAAATCCTGACGCGCGCCGCGTCAATTATTGACTTACCTCATTTATGATGCCACTCAGTATTTGACGGCCATCAGGCCGCCGGAACGAGGGAGGAGCATCATGACGACGCCGCTCAAGGCGCGCTGGGCAAAGGACGAAGTCACGCTGGGTGCCTGGTGCATGATCCCGGAGCCGCTCACCGCCGAGGCGCTCGGCCGCGCGGGCTTCGACTGGGTGCTGGTCGACATGCAGCATGGCTGCATGGACTACCAGACGGCGCTCAACATGATCCGCGCCATCGACACGACACCCGCCCTGCCCGTGCTGCGCGTACCCTGGAACGATCCCGGCATTATCGGACGTGCGCTCGATGCGGGCGCACTCGGCATCATCATCCCGATGATCCAGACCGCGGATGATGCGCGGCGGGCGGTCGATGCCTGCCTCTATGCGCCGAAGGGGCGCCGCAGTTTCGGCCCGGTGCGCGCCGGTCTGAGGGACGGGCCGGGCTATTTCATGGAAGCGAATGACCGCGTCGCCGTCATTCCGATGATCGAGACGCCGGAGGCGCTTGCCAATGTCGAGCAAATCGCCGCCGTACCGGGCGTCGATGCTCTTTTCGTCGGGCCCTTCGACCTTTCCATCGCGCTCGGCCTGCCGCCCGGCGACAATGACGGCAAGCCCGCCTTCGATGCCGCTATCGCAAAGGTTTCGGCGGCGGCCCGCGCCGCGAAAATTGCGACGGCGGTACTCTCCAACGCCAGAGTGGCCCCGCTCCGCATCGAGCAGGGTTTCCGCATGATCTCGACAACCACCGACATCAACGCGCTTTCCATGGCCGCCCGGAGCGACCTTGAAGCCGTAAGAACCGCCGCGCAGAAGGGTGAATGAGATGCTCGACCAGGCCACGCGCGAAAGGATTGTCGATGCCCTGTTCGACACCTATCGCAACCGGAAACCCATGCCGCTGCCGTCACAGACCTGGCCGGGCATCGAGGTGGAGGATGCCTATCGCATCCAGCAGGCTTTCGTTGCCCGCAAGGTCGCCTCGGGCGGCAAGGTGAAGGGGTACAAGGTCGGACTCACATCGAAGGCCATGCAGGATTTCGCAGGCACGACCGAGCCCGATTTCAGCGCCGTCACCGACGATCTCTTCGTGCCGGAGGCAACGCCCATTCCCATGGCACGCTTCTTTGCGCCGATGATCGAAATGGAAATCGCCTTCGTGATGAAGGAGCCGCTGAAAGGGCCGGGCGTCCTGCCCGTCGATGTGATCCGGGCGACGGATTTCGTGCTTCCCGCCATCGAGATCGTGGATTTCCGCGTCGAGCGCGGGCCCGGGCTCAACGTCATCGACAATATCGCCGATCTCGCCTTTTGCGGCGCGGTGGTGCTGGGCGCAAATCCGCGCCGGCTCGACCAGATCGACATTCGCCGCGTGCAAGGCGCGATCTACAAGAACGGAACAAAAGAGCTCGAAGGCGAGGCCTCTGCCGTTCTCGGCAATCCGGTCACGGCGGTTGCATGGCTTGCCAACAAGCTCAGCGAATTCGGCACGTCTTTCGAACCGGGCGACACCATCCTCACCGGCTCCTTCGTGCGCGTGCTGCCCGTCGCAGCGGGAGATGAATTCACCTGCCGCTTCGATCAGGGACTCGGCGAGGTTTCGACGCGCTTCGCCTGACATCGTGCAGGCGCGCCGCCCGGACAGCTCCGGCGGCGCGCCCCACGACAGTCCTGACTATTCGCCAGCCTTCTTCTGCGCCTTGGCTGCGCGTTCGTCGGCGTGCTTCTGAATCATGGCGCCGGCGGCCTGCATGGCCTGCCCCATGAAGTTCGCGCCATTCTCCGTCACCCATTGATAGGATGCCTGACGGCTTTCATTCGCACGCTTGAACACCGGCGCCACATGCTCCGCCCAGAGACGGTATGAATTTATCGTCGCATCCCACGGCGCCCAGTTATGGGCGAGCTGGAGGAAGGCGCCGAACTGACCCTGCTTTGCCTGAAGCCGCTTGATCTGCTCGATCGCATCGTCCGGCGTGCCGATCACGGCCTGG
>JAHBYK010000005.1 GCA_019635965.1 Parvibaculum sp.
GATTGCGAAAGTCATGGCCTATGTCGAAAAGCGCGGCTGGGGCGACGATGTCGATGTCGTCTTCACCACAGATCACGGCGAGTTTCAGGGCGAATTCGGCCTGCTCTTCAAGGGCCCCTATCACGTTGATGCGCTGATGCGCCTGCCCATGATCTGGCGCCCCGCGAAATCGGCGAAGGTCTCGCCCACGACCGTCGCCCGCCCCGTCGGCCAGGTCGATCTCGCGCCCACCTTCTGCGAGATCGCAGGCCTCCCTGTGCCCGAATGGATGCAGGGCAAGCCCATGCCGAAATCGGAAGCCGAAGCCGAAAGGCAGAAGCGCGAGCGCGTTTTCACCGAATGGGACTGCCAGCATGTCGATGGCACGACCGTCGGCCTGCGCACCATCTACCGCGACGGCTACACCATCACCGCCTATCTCCCCGGCACCATCTATGACGGCACGGAGGGCGAGCTTTACGATCACAGGGAAGACCCGCAGCAGTTCCGCAATCTCTGGAACGACCCGGCCTATGCGAAACTCAAATCCGACCTTCTCGCCGACCTGAGGGACGCCGAGCCCCCCGCCCGTACGCCCCGCCTCGAATGCGTCGCGCCGGTCTAAAACAATATGTCATCCCGGGGCTTGTCCCCGGGACCCACTCGCCCTTCTTCTTGCCGCAGCTGCCAATGGACCCCCGGGAATGAATCCCGGGGGGCCATTTTTGATCGGTTGCCAGCACCCCGCCCCGCCTGTATCCCAGTCGGCAAGAGCAACACCGGCTGGAACAGACCTTTGACCATCCTCTCCCCCACGCCCCGCATGATCGCCCGCAAGGACGGTGCGATCGGCTGGATGATCTTCAACAATCCCGAGCGGCTGAATGCCGTCAGCCTCGACATGTGGGAGGCCGTCCCCGCCATCGTCTCCGCCTTCGATGCCGACCCGGAGATCCGCGTCATCGTGCTCACCGGCGCGGGCGAGCGCGCCTTCGTCGCGGGCGCGGATATTTCGCAGTTCGGCGAAAGCCGCTCCACGGCGGAAGGCATCCTCGCCTATGAGCAGGCGACCGAGCGTGCCTTCAACGCCATTGCCGAAGCGCAGAAGCCCACCATCGCCATGATCTCCGGCTTCTGCATCGGCGGCGGCCTTGGCATCGCGCTCTCCTGCGACATGCGCATCGCCGCCGAAGGTTCGACCTTCGGCATCCCCGCCGCGAAACTCGGTCTCGCCTATGGCGCTTCCGGCACCGGCCGCCTCGTCAATGTCGTCGGCCCCTCCTTCGCCAAGGAAATCTTCTTCACCGCCCGCCGTTTCACGCATGACGAGGCGCTCTCGATGGGCCTCGTAAACCGCGTGACAACGAAAGAGGCGCTGGAAAATTTCGTCCGCGATTATTGCGCCCTCATCGCCGAAAACGCGCCCATGACCGTCAACACCGCCAAGCAGGTGGTGGATGAATTCACGAAGGCGCCCGCCGGCTTCGACAGCGGAAAATGCGACGCCCTCATCGCCCGCTGCTTTGCGAGCGACGACTACAAGGAAGGCCGCGCCGCCTTCATGGAAAAGCGAAAGCCCGTTTTCAGGGGCAAATAAAAATACAAACAGGGAGAAACATCATGGGACGTCTCGACGGCAAGGTCGCCATCATCACCGGCGGCACCAGCGGCATCGGCCGCGGCACGGTCGATCTCTTTCTGAAGGAAGGCGCGAAAGTCGTCGCCGCCGACCTGCAGGATCACAAGGGCGAGGCGATGGAGCGCGAGCTGGGTGCCGCCTTCTCCTATTGCCGCACCAATGTCGCCCATGAAGACGAAGTGAAGAACCTCGTCGATCACACCGTGAAGAAGTTTGGCCGCCTCGACATCCTGTTCAACAATGCGGGCTATGGCGGCGTCGGCGGCGAACTCGCCGAAATCGACATGAACGGCTTTGACGAAACCGTCGGCGTGCTGCTGAAAGGCGTCGTCCTCGGCTACAAATATGCCGTGCCCCACATGAAGGCGCAGAAATCCGGCTCGATCATCTCGACCGCCTCCGTCGCCGGCCTCCAGGCAGGCTATGGCCCGCTCGTCTATTCCGCCTGCAAGGCGGCGGTGCATCACTTCTCGCGCTGTGCCGCGCTCGAGCTTGCGCCCTTCTTCGTGCGCTCCAATGCGATCTGCCCCGGCGGCATCGCCACCTCGATCTTCGGTTCGGGCCTCGGCCTCGGCACGCAGGTGGCGGACCAGTTCGCCGAAGTGATGAAACAGCATCTGGCGAAAATCCAGCCGACGCCGCGCTCGGGCCTGCCCGAAGACATCGCCAATGCCGCCCTCTTCCTTGCCAGCGACGAATCCACCTTCGTCAACGGCCAGACCATCGCCGTCGATGGCGGCCTGACGGCGGGGCCGATGGCGACGCTCGGCAAGCGCATCGACTTCGAAAAGGTGATCGGCGAATTCCTCGCTTCCCTGCCGGAAGACCAGAAGAAGCCCGCCTAGGCGCCTCCGGTCCGCGTCAAGGATTTGGCAATCTCCCGCCTCTAGCCTGCAAGCCGGAGGCGCAGACCATGGCCATACCGTCCGAAGCCGGACCGGAAAACCCTCAGGAAAATCAGACGGAAGCGGAACGCCGCCGCTTCCGCCGCATTGCCACGCGCATCGAGGGCCGGATCGTCTTTGCGGGCGTCGATGCCGAATGTCTGATCCATGAAATGTCCGCCACCGGCGCCATCGTGGAAACCTCGCCTCTCCCCGCCATCGGTGCGGATGTGGCGCTTGAAGTGCCGGGCGTCGGCTTCGCCCGCGGCCGCGCCATGCGCCATGACGGCCCGACAGTCTCGATCGACCTCGACACGCCGCCCGCCCGCCGCGACCGGCTGAACGACCGGCTGATCCTCGCCGCCTTCCGCAATCCGCCCCTCGCTGACGAATAGTCGGAAGCGCCGTCTCCTTCCGATCTCCGTTTGGGATCGGGCCTCGCGCCCGCTACACTCCCCGCAAATCGCAACAGGGGAGAACACCATGTCATCGCTCAAGGGCAAGGCCGCCATCGTCACGGGCTCCGCCACCGGCCTCGGCGCCGCCGTCGCGCTGCAACTCGCGGACAAGGGCTGCAACGTCGTCATCAACTATACGAAGAGCGAGAAGGAAGCGAAGGAAACGCTCGCCGCCTGTCAGGCGAAGGGCGTCGAGGCGATCCTCGCCCAGGGCGATGTCGGCGAGGATGCCGATTGCCGCCGCATCGTCGATGAGACGGTGAAGAAATGGGGCCGCGTCGATGTGCTGGTCAACAATGCGGGCGGCACGAAATTCGCCAATCATGCCGAGCTTGACGAGCTGAACGCCGAAGACTTCCTCTGGATCTACAAGGTCAATGTCGTCGGCGCCTATCAGATGATCCGCGCCTGCGCGCCGCATATGCGCGAGGCGGGCAAGGGCTCGGTCGTGAATGTGTCGTCCATCGCCGGCGTCACCGGCATCGGCTCCTCGGTCGCCTATGCCGCGTCGAAAGGCGCGCTCAACACCATGACGCTTTCGCTCGCCCGCTCGCTCGCGCCGAAGATCCGCGTCAATGCTGTCTGCCCCGGCTTCATCGGCACGCGCTGGTTCTCCGACCGTTTCGGTCAGCAGACCTTCGAGGGCATCAAGCGCCAGCAGGAACAGTCGACGCCGCTCGGCCGCGCCGGTACGCCGGAAGACATCGCCACCGCCGTCGTTTTCTTCTGCGGCGAAGGTTCCGATCACATCACCGGCGAAACGCTCATCACCGATGCGGGAATGCATCTCGGCTTCGCCCCGCTGACGGCGCGCTGACCTTCCCGGATTTCGTTGGCACCAGCCACAACCAAAAACGTCATCCCGGGATTTATTCCCGGGACCCATCGGCTTCGCCAATTTTTCGGGGGATCGGTTGGACCCCGGCAACAAGTGCCGGGGTGAAGCTTTTGTTGTTCGTGCAGCGGGAAAATCTCATTCCGCCAGAAATTCCAGCACCGCTTCCTTGTAGGCCCGGTCGCCCACCGTTTTCATATGGTCGCGCTTCGGCACGGTGAAGGCCCGCGCGGCCGGTATGCGCGCGGCAAGCGGCGCCGCCTCGCCCGCCTGCACATCCGTTTCGCCCGCGACCACAAGCACCGGCCGCCTGATCGCTGCGAGACCCTCCACCGGAAAGGGCGCGCGCACCGCCTCGAAACAGGCGGCGAGCGCCTCTCGGTCCTGCCCGTTCTGATCGGCGAACACGCGGAAGAGCAGCGCGCCCTTGTTCGTCACCGTCGAGGGATCGTCCGCCAGCAGCGCCTCGACCACCGGCCCCGGATCGCGGTCCGGATCGAGCAGCCGCGCGCCGACGCCCGCCGCGATGATCCGGTCGAAACGCTCCGGCGCTTCCATCGCCGCGACAAGCGCGACCATCGCGCCCATCGAATAGCCCATCAGGTCCGCCCCCGGCTCGCCCAGATGATCGAGCAGCGCCACGAGATCGCCCGCCATCGCGGAAAGCGTGTAGTCCGCCCTGTCGTGGCTCCTGCCGCTTTCCCCATGCCCGCGCATGTCCGGCATGATGACGCGGTATCCCGCCTGAACGAGCGCCTTCGTCCAGCCCGTCGCCACCCAGTTCACCCGGTGCGTCGAGGCAAAGCCATGCGCAAGCAGCATGGCGCTCCCCTCGCCCTCCACCGCATAGGCGATCTTCATGCCGTCATCGGAAACGAAATGATCCACTGTCAGACTCCGCAGGCCCCGGCCATGCTCACAATAGCGAGCCATTTCCCGCCGCGCGACCCGCGCCCCGGTGGAAATCCCCCGGCGATAGGGCTACGCTTTTGGCAAAACACCGGGGAGAGAGAACCATGACCGATGCCGCCGCCCTGAAACGCGAGGTCTGCAACGCGATCGACGCGATGTCGGGTGAACTTCTCGCCATCAGCCACGAGATTCATGCCAAGCCGGAACTTGCCTTCCACGAGCATGAAGCGGTCCGCATCCTCACCGCCGCGCTCGACCGCGCGGACCTTCCCGTCACGCGCGGCGCCTTCGGCCTTCCCACCGCCTATGCCTCGAGCTTCGGCAACAAGGGCGCCGAAGTCGCCATCCTCTCCGAATATGACGCACTGCCCGGCATCGGCCATGCCTGCGGCCACAACATCATTGCGACGACGGGCCTCGGCGCCGCGCTCGCGCTGGCGAAGCTCGGGGGCCGCCTTCCCGGCCGCGTCCGCTATCTCGGCACGCCCGCTGAGGAGCAAGGCGGCGGCAAGGAACTCATGGCCCAGGAAGGCGCCTTCGACCGTCTCGACGCCGCCATGATGGTTCATCCCGCAGGCGTCGATCTCGTCACCATGCCCTGCATCTGCGTTTCGGAAGTCGCCGTCACCTATCACGGCCGCTCGGCACATGCCTCCGCCATGCCGCATATGGGATTGAACGCGCTCGATGCGCTCATCACCGCCTATCAGGCGATTGCGCAGCTCCGCCAGCACATCCGTCCGACAGAGCGTATCCACGGCATCATCAAAAAGGGCGGCATGGCGCCCAACATCGTGCCGGACGAAACCATGGCGCTCTTCTATGTCCGCGCCGCCAATGCCGAAGATCTCGCGCCGCTGAAGAAGCGCGTCCAGGCCTGCTTCGAGGCGGGCGCGCTGGCAAGCGGCTGCACTGCGGAAATCAAATGGGCGAAAGCCGATTATCTCGACCTCAAGACCAGCATGCCGCTGGCGAACGCCTATGAGGCGAACGCGAAATCTCTCGGCCGCGATTTCTTCCCCCTGTCGAAAATGCCGGCGGGTTCGTCGGGCAGCACCGACATGGGCAATATCAGCCACCGCGTGCCCTCGATCCATCCGATGATCGCCTCCGCCCCGCCCCATGTCGTGATCCACAACCCGGAATTTGCGCGATGGGCGGCGTCCGATCTCGGCGACAAGGCCTGCATCGACGGCGCCAAGGCGCTCGCCATGACGGCAATCGACTTCATGACGGATGAAGGAATGCGCGCGCAGGCAAAGGCCGATTTCGCGGCCACGGCGGAAGCCTCCGCCCGCTCCGTCGCCGCCGCCTACGACCCGAACGGCCTCGCCCATATCGGCGGCTGCGGCTGCTCGTAGAAGTGCGGGGTGATCAAAGAAGCAATGAGGACTGAGGTTCTTCGTCGATTCTAATTATGCCGACAAGTAACCACGTCTTTGGATACCGAGAGTGGGTGCCCATCGCAAATGCCATTCCTTTGCTCGGGTAGGTAACCTCAAAGGTTTCCTTCATCATGGCGAGGGCCTTGCTCTCGCCATAGAGCCGCCGAAATTTGTAAAACATCGCTGCAGTCTCCCAATCATCGCTTGTAGCCTGATGGGAACGACCATCTGAAGACTCGTAGCGAAAATTGAACGCATATGGACAGGGCTCCAGAGCCCGAAGCTCATCGTCTAAAAATGATGACTGCGCAGCCGCTGCAGCATATGCGCGTTTTTCAAAGTCCATATCTTGTAGAGATTTTTTCGTTGCCGAAAATTTGACGCGTGTCGGCCGTATTAAAGCAAGTGTCTGTCCTCGATCAGCCGCCTCATTCACAGAGGAAACAATTACACGGCTAAGAAACTTTGCTCTTTCAGCCGATCTTAGCGTCCCAGCAATTTTGATTGTGTGTTCTTGCAATCTGCGACTCTCTGGTCGCTTGTCCTTCGGGTAAGCGGTCCGCCACTGAAACTCGATCCAGTTCCACCTCTTGAACTTGTTGTCCAAACGCCGGAACGGCACCGGAAATAACCGTCTCCACTCTCCATCAATGGTAACACCTGCACAACAGACGGTTTCGCCGTGTTCTTTACCTACGTGCGGCAGCGCCTTGACCAACACCAAGACGCGGTCTCGTCCTTCCCTTTGAAGCGTCACGCGCCAATCCCTCCGGCACACCCAAATGCTTTATGGAAAGATTCAGTATATTAGAAAGATCACTGGCAACAATAGTCCTGTGGCATTCACTTGGACTACGTTCGTAACACATTAGGCAAACTTTCTGGGAATGCGCCCTATTACTCGCAATCTCAAGTCCCGACTTGTATTCAAGTGACTTTTTATGGGCATTGAACACGCGTCGGAACTCGTCCATACGGCCAGCGCGAGCGGCCTCGCGACCCGCCTTCGGGTCGCCCAACCCCTTGATGTGGACGTATTCGATTCCAGCTTCACTAAGGCGAACGGCCAGTTTGTTCTTGGAAAAGCCTTTTCGGCGGGAAATAGGAAGTTCCCTAACATCGAGGAGAACCGCAATCTCCGCCATCTTTAGCGCTGCTACGAAGTCTTCCAAATCGGACCCCTCGTATCCAATCGTGCAGATCGTCATCTCGGCCCCCTCTGAAGCTGCAACCCGGACTATCGAGCGCGAACGGTTAATGCCACGTTAACCATTCTGCCGCAATCGAACACTTTCCAATACCCCACAGCGCAACGCTTGCCTGGCGCTTTTACGGCAGGTTCGGCAGCCGCTCCGTCTGTTCCACTTCCTCGACGAAGCGTTCGTCGAGCTTGCGGCGCAGTTCCTCCTGCTCCCTGAGCCCGATGGGGAACTTCCACATGATGAGCGCGACGATCCCGTTGCAGATCATCGGCGTCGCCACAAAGACGATGGAAAGCCCGGTCAGCGTCGCCGGTGAATTTTCGCCCTGCGGGTCGAAGCCGATCAGCGCCAGCGTCCAGAACACGACGCCGACGGCAAAGGCCCCGCCGAGCTTCTGCGTCAGCGTGAGCAGCGCATAGAAAAGCCCCGTCCGCCGCTGCCCGGTTTCCAGCTCGTCGATATCGGCCACATCCGCCATGATCGAGCGGTAGAGCGTCGTTGTCGTGCCGACATTCACCCCGAGGAACAGCAGCACCAGTGCCGCGATGTAGTAGTTCCCCTCGGGAATGAGAAAGATGACGGGCGGGAAGACCACATTGAACAGCCCCGCCATCACCACCGTCATGTGCTTGCCGAAGCGGTAGGAGAGCTTCAGCACCACCGGAATGAAGATGATGCCGCCGAAGAAATAGAGCAGCAGCAGGAAACTTGCGACCGAGCCGATTCCCCACACATAGGTCGCCTCGTAGATATACATCGAGGCAAGCGCCGCGCCCGCGAAGCCCGACAGGAAATCCGCCGCGAGCAGCCGCCGCAGCGGCACATTGCGCAGGATCGCCTTCACCGCCGCACCAAGCTGCACCGGCGGCTGCGGCTTCGCCTTGCGCTCCGGCACGAAGAGAATGTTGATGCCGACCGCGATGGGCAGCGTGATGACGATGAACCAGCCGATGGCGGCCACGCGCGCCGACTCCATGTTGTCGGCGCCGATCTGTTCGATGATCGCCGGAATCAGCAGCACCAGCGGCACGCCGAGAAGCTGGAACGCCTCGCGGTAGCCCTGGATGCGCGAGCGTTCATTGTAGTTCTCGCTCAGCTCCGCCGCCCATGCCATGTGCGAAATGGTCAGCATGGTCCAGCCGATATAGAGGAAGAACATCCAGCCGATGAGATAGAGGCTCGACACCGGCGCCGTCGGCACGAACACCATATAGGCGCAGCCCATCAGCAGGGGCACGGAGAGCACGAGCCAGTGCCGCCGCCGGCCCCAGCGCGAGGGATACTTGTCGGACAGCACGCCCATCATCGGATCGGTGACGACGTCCCAAAGCCGCGCCAGCATGAAGATCGTGCCGACAGCGGCAAGCCCGAGCCCCATCGGCCCCGCATAGAATTGCGGCAGATAGACGCCGATCGGCAGCCCCAGCGCGGCGATGGGAATGGCGGGGCCTGAAAAGGCGGAAAGCCGCCAGCCGGAAAGCCGTCCGCCATTTCCCGCGGCATTGTTCGCGGAACTGTCCGAAGAAGTCATTTGTCCTGCCATGTACCGAAAGGGAAAACGAAACTGTCAGATGGGGTGCCGCGCCAGGGCTTCAACTGTAGCCGGTGAGGAAATCCATCACCGCGCCCTTGAACATCGGGTTCGGCAGCGCGAACATGTGATCCGTACCGGGAATGATTTCGGCGCGCGCATTCGCCATCAGCGCCGCGAGCGTATTCGGGTCGCCCGCGAGATCGTCCCGCGCCCCTGCAATCACGAGCGTGCGGTTGCGGATCAGCGGCACGAGATCGGCGGCGCTGCCCTCGCGCGGCGCCCGCGCGCAGGCGGCGATGGATTTCAGATCCTGTCCGAGATTTTCCGCATAGAGCCGGAAGGCCTTGGCGGTGCGGTCCTCGATCGTGTCCGGGTCGGCCGCTTCGAGCGCGTCGGCCGTTTTCGTGCCGAAGGAGGAGGCAGGCTCCAGCGCCCTGCCGCCCACGCCCGCAAGCACCACGAGCCCGAAGCGGCTGCCATGTTCCGCCGCGAGCCGCATGGCGATCCCCGCCCCCATGGAAAAGCCCATCAGGTCCGCTTCCGCGATGCCGAGATGGTCGAGAAGCGCCAGCGCATCGCCTGCATGTTTCGCATGGCCGTAACCGGCCGGATCGTGCAGCTTGCCGCTCCTGCCATGGCCGCGCAGATCGTAGGTGATGACCTTGAAGCGCGCGCGGGTGAGCGCCTGCACCCAGCCCGTCCGCACCCAGTTGTCATGCGCCGTCGCCGAGAAGCCGTGGATCAGCAGGATCGGCCGCCCCTCGCCTTCCACATCATAGGCGATCGGCACGCCGCCCGAAACGAACTCGCCCATGCCCGTCAATCCGCCGGCACGCCGGAAGATTGCGCATCGGAAGGATGGGCCGTGCGTGCCGCAATGGCGGTGGCGGCGGCTTCGATCTCGATCCGCTCCAGACCGCGCCGCTCGAGAATTTCGCGGTTCTCGCGCTGCTTGTTCTCGTCGATCGGATAGAACCAGAGAATGGCCGCGACGCCGATGCTGATGATGCAGGCCGGCCAGACATAGACGGCGCGCAGCGCATCGAGCACGGCCTGCGAATTCTCGCCGCGCGGCACGAAGCCGATCATGTCGAGCATCGTATAGGCGCCGAAGATCGCCACGGCCACGCCGATCTTGTTGGTCATGGTCAGCATCGAATAGAAGAGCCCCGTGCGCTGCTGCCCGGTGCGCACCGTGTCGTGATCGGCGACATCGGCCATGATCGAGCGGAACAGGAACGGCCCCGCCGCCATGTTCACGCCGCAGAGAATCCACACCGCCATCGCCGCCCAGGCATTGCCCACCGGCACCAGCAGGATGAGCGGCACGGATGCGGCGTTGAACAGCGCCGAATAGGCGGCCGTGCGATGCTTGCCGAATTTCCGGCTGAGCCAGAGCATCACCGGAATGAAGCTCACGCCCGAGATGAAATAGCCGAGCAGCATCAGGCTCGAATAGCGGTGAAGCTGAAGCGCGTCCTCGGCGAGGAAGATGAACATGGAGGCGACGAGGCCGCCGGAAATGCCGGAAATGAGATCGGCGGCGAGCACGTTCTGCAGCGGCTTGCTGCTGACCAGCGCGCCGATGGCCTCGCGCATCGGCACATGGACGGGCGGCGGCGTCGGCCGCTCCGGCACTTTCCACACCGCAAGGCCGACGGCGATGGGCAGCAGGATCAGCACGAACCAGCCCATCGAGGCGACGCGCGCCGAGGCCGGGTCTTCCGGCGCCGTCATTTCGATCAGGATGGGCAGCGTCAGCACCAGCACCATGCCGAGAATGAGCGCCACCTCGCGCGCGCCCTGCACGCGCGATCTTTCGTGATAGTCGGGCGTGAGTTCCGCGCCCCAGCTCATATGCGAGATGGTGAGCAGCGTCCATCCGACATAGAGCACGAACAGCCAGCCGATGAGATAGAGCGCGCTCACCTCGCCCGGCGGCATGAAGATCATGTAGACGGAGAGCATCATGATCGGCACGGCGATCACGATCCAGTGCCGCCGCCTTCCGAAGCGCGTCTCGTATTTGTCGGAGACGATGCCGAGCACCGGGTCCGTGAACACGTCCCAGAAGCGGGCGAACATGAAGATCGTGCCGACCACCGCAAGGCCGAGCCCCAGCGTGCCGGCATAGAAGGGCGGCAGATGAACGGCGAGCGGCAGCCCCATGGCCGATATGGGCGCTGCGGGCAGCGCAAAGGCAAACAGCGTCCAGCGCGAAAGGGGCCGGCGCGCCTCGCGGGCGTCCGGGCCGGTTGCGGCCGCATCCTTCATATGGGTTCCTCCTCCCGAAAGCCGGCTCGGGCTCTTGCGGCCCGCTCCCAACCCCATGATGACATTACGTCAATTATACTGACCGCCCCGCGCGCTCCAAGCGGCATCGGAAGGGCGAGTCTCACATTTTCGTAAGTTTGAATGAAGTTTGCAGGGAATTCCGTCGCTCATGACGCCCGTGACGGCGCCCATGACAATGTCATGACGCCAAACTGACCGCGCGTCCGGCCGGCGGGGGTGGGGTCGCGCCTGCCTCAAATGCCGATTTCAGCTTCTGTATCCCCGGCCTTGAGCGCGTTCATCCAGGCAAGGCAGAGGTCGCGCGAGCGGAAGCTGCCATAGGCCTCCATCTCCTCCCGCTCCACGATGGGGAAAGTCGAATAGATATAGCGGATGTCGTCCCGGTCCGTGATGCCATAAAGGTTGAAATAGATCGCGTCGAGCTTCGCCCGCAGCTTCAGCCGCCGCTCCTCGTCCCATGTGAAGGGCGGCAGCACCTCGCCCTTGCCGTCCACATGGCCCATGTCCCTGGCAAAGGGCGCCATGTCATGTGCCGTATAGGTCAGCTCCAGCACTGCCTCGCGGACAAGCTCTCCGGCGGTCTTCTTGCCGAACTTCACCTTCTCATAGGTGTCAGGCGGCACGACCGGAAGCTGCTCGACAATGTACCAGTTGAGATGGGTACTTTGAGCTTTCTGCCTGACAACAAAATCGAAAATCAACGCATTTAGGTTAGAAAGCCAAAGGCCACCTTGCAGCTGGTATTCACTGACCTCCTCAGGCCAAAAAGCAGGAGCTGTGTTCCCAAGTCCGACTTTCGGGACAGCTGAAGCTATCATCGTCCTTGCGTCGGTCGCTCTCGCAATATCGCGAAAACAGATCACCCAATGGAGCTTGGGCGGATACTCGACGTGCTCCCCAGCTATCCAAAATTGAGGTGTCGGACTGAAGATGGTGTCGCGTTTCTGTTCCTCTGAAACGCTGTCGCTCAACGCCGCATTGTGAAGGTTCTCTTCATTCACAACAACCGATGCCGCGCGATGGTCAAACTGATGGATCATTCGCCCAACATAGAGCGGCAGCCACTCGCCCTTCTTGCTTTTCCAGCGATTGCCGCCTGCCGGCCACGCGCCTTCCTTTTCCTCAAGCTCCTGCCTCGTGCGGAACAGGCCGGAATCGTTGGTCATATCGAACATGCGCACATATCGCACAGGCCATGTTTTCCGCTCCTCCCCGCCCGAGCGGTCCACCAGCACAGGCAGGCGGCCATAGATCGCCGTCGTCAGCGCCGCATCGCGCCTTGTACGGAAGATCGGCGCCGTGCCGGTGTTCGGATTGACGCGCGCGAAGTCCGCCGCCGTCACCGGAAAGCATCTTTCCGGGTCGCCAAGCTCGGATACATGATGCACGTAGAAAGCGCATATCGCCTTGTCGAACGGACGCGCAGGGCTCACGACCATAACGCAGAATTTGAAAGATGCATGAACGTCAGGGAAAAAGACTTTCTTGTTTTCAAAGTCGTAAAGCGCCTTCAGCCGTCCGCCGGTCGCCACACCTTTGAAGAAAGCGGATGCCGTCTTGTCGGATGCAATGCCCGAAGGCGTCAGCAGGCCAACCACGCCCTTGGGCTTCACAAGAGCAAGCGCCCGCTCAACAAACAGCGAATAGAGATTGACGTCGCCGCCGGACAGCAGCGGATAGTCGCCGCCGTCGCGCGCCACGCGGGCGCCCGCCTCGGCCCGCGCGCTCGCCTTCTCATAGTCCGCCGCCAGCGGGTCCTTCGCCTTTTCGAGCTTCTTTATCATCTTCTTGCGGTCGTCCGCGCGCTGCGCCAGCGCGATTTCGCGCCGCCGCACGGCAAACCATTCGACCTCTTGCAGCTTCATCCGGTCCCAGGGCGGATTGCCGATCACCGCATCGAAACCGCCCTTGCGCTCGCCGCTCTCCCAGTCGGACCAGACGCCCGGAAAGGCGACCTGCCAGTTGAGGAACCGCTCCTCCTCGATCAGTTCGCGCGCCTTTGAGCAAATCTCGCTGAAGCGCGTGGCGATTTCATGGGGGCTGTAGCTTTTCTTCTTCTGCTTGGCCTGTTTGGCCTTCTCGATCTCGGAAAGAGGCGGAGGTGCAGGCGGAATGACGATCTTCTTCCGCCCCGTGGCCACGGCCACGACATCGCCGAACCCTTCCTTCAGCCATTCCTGAATGGCTGCCATGTCGGCCTTGTCCTTGATCCCGAGCCACTCGATCGCATGAACCATCGACAGCAGCGTATCGAGTGGGCGCGTCACCTCGACGATCCCCTCGAAAATATCGGCGGAGCGATGTGCTTCCGCGATTTCCGCATCCGTCAGCCCCTCGATGGTCTGCATGGACGCCGCCGCGGTTCGCGCCTTCGTGAGTGTACCGTGAAGAAGAAGCCCGCTGCCCCAGTCGGCAAGCTTGTCCATTGCCGGACGGACCCACGATCCGAACAATGAATCGCCGCAGCGCAGATGATGGTCGAGGAAGGAGAGCGGCGCGCCTACGGTGAACGTGTGAAGCCAGAGCGAGACTTTTGCGAGTTCCACCGCCATCTGGTTCTTGTCCACGCCATAGACGCAGCGTTTCAGAACCATCCGGCGAACGATATGCCTGTCGTCGAGCTGCGCCGCGTCGACGGTCCAGCCCTTCTCCTCCGCATTGTGAAGGATCGTCTGTCGAATCTTTTCGATGCGCTCGCCAAGCGGCGAAATATAGGGCATGTCGTCCGCCGCCCATTCGACGGCGGTTTCCGCTTCCGCCATGGCCGCAATCACATTGTCGGTCAGATAGTCGACCAGCGACACGAGGAAGTGCCCCGATCCCATCGCAGGATCGCATATACGCAGTTCGAGCAGCTTCTCCGCCGGATCGATCTGTTTCAATGCGCCAAGCCGGTATTCGGCTGGCCGCTTGTCCTTCGCCAGTTCCGCGGCCTTGCCGCGAAACGCATCCATCCTTTCGTCGATGAGCGGCTGCAAGGTCTCGTTGATAATCAGGCGAACGAGATCGTCCGGCGTGTAGTAGCTGCCCGAACCCTTGCGCGCGAAGATGTTGGGCCGGATGGTGATCTCATCCCCTTCCCTGCGAACTTCATGTTCCAGCAGCCGCTCATAGATCGAGCCAAGCTGCTGCACACTCAAATCGCGATAGTTGATGTATTTACGGCCATCTTTCGTCTGCTCGAAGGAAAGCCGGTCGATGACATCCGCCATCACATCGTCGGGAATGCGCACCTTCTCGAGCAGCGGTGTACGCAGCGCATCGAAGAGCCCGCCATTATAGGGGGGCAGACCGATCGAGGCGTCGCCCTTGTCGATCGCGCGGGACAGATCCTGAATGGCGCCCCAGTAGCGTGATGCCGATGTCGAGAAAACATCCCCCTTGTCCTTCCGCCGTCCGACATCGCCGCGTACGCGCTCTCGCAGGCCGTAATCGTCATAGCGGCTTTCGCGGACCGGCAGCAGGTCGCGGTCTTCCGCATAGAGAAGGAAAAGCAGCCGATAAAGCAGAACCAGAGCCGCGTTCCGGACTTCATCGAGCGGTGCTGAAGGCTCCGATTTCGCGATAGCCCGGACAAGCTCGGGGAACACCTGCTCGAATACGAGCGAGGACAGGCTTTCCGCCACCCGCTGTTCGTAAAAACGGCCTTCATCGATCGCGCGCTGATGGAAGCTGCGCTTGTCCGATGGCCTTGGAACAAACGATTCCCTGCCGAAAACCAGCATGAAGACGCGCAGGGCATGGCGCTTCTCATCCTCGTCCAGCGAGAACAGCCCATCGCCGATACCATCGAGACCGAGAACGGCGGCAAGGTCGATTTCGAAGAACTGCTCGGAAACGGAGCGGGCGCCCTGATAATAGAGACGCCATGTCGCGCCATTGGTCAGGATGCCCCAGCGGAGCCCGCCGGTCGTTAGGTCGTCGACACGTCGCAGATAGCGGAGCATCTGCGTCGAAGGTGCAAGCTCCTCTCCGAGCTTGCCAGAACGCCTGTCGAGCGGGCGCCGCCAGCGTTTCGACTCCACCAGCGCCAGCCCGTGCTCGTACCTCTTCCATTGTTCAGGGTGGGCATTCGCCCTTTCCTTGGCACTGTCATCCTCGAAGAGAATGCCGTCGGGCACGTCGTCCCTGCCCTTTGCCGCAAGATTCTGCTGCCGTAGCGTTGCGGTCCATCCGAGCCGTTTTAGAACGGGCCAGATCAGGTCGTCTTCGGTCTGGCTTTCGTTTGTCGCCTTGTCCTGGGGGAAGCGGGAAAATATGGCATCAATATCCGCCCGAAAGGCGTCCACCTCAGTGCCGCTGATGGCATTCCATTCAGGCAAGGTGCGGATCGCTTCGCCCAGAAAATCGAGCGAAAACAGACTGCCCCTGAATACTATTCCCTTATCGGCCACGCCTTCCCCTTCGAATCGCAATTTTCAGCCCTCCAAACTAGCCAGTCGGGACACCCAATGCATCCCTTCGGCAGGCTGGTTCGATTCCGACCCAAAAAACCGGGGATAAGTTTTTTTCGTCTCTCTGCGGCTCTGCGCCTCTGCGTGCCCTTCCTGCATCGCGCGAATGACGCGCCGGACGGGGCGGGTGCCATGCGGCCAATCGATCAGCCTACGGATGATATGAAGTCCACGCCTGAGCGGGGCATGCCGGAGGCGGCGCGCGGGCCTCATGACAGAATGATGACATTCCGGTGACAGAATTTCGGGCCGGAGGCCGCTCCCAATGAAATCAAGGGCTTGGCACCCGGCGCACTCGTAACGGTACCGGAACGGATTTGCCGCCGCGCCCCCTTGCCCTTGAGCGCCCGCCCCTCTAGTTTCGCCCCATCCCCGGAGCGATGGAGTTGTGAATATGGCGGGCGGCAAAACACCGGAATTCTGCAATGAAGCGGGCGTTCGCGAGATCCGCATCGGTGTGAAGGAGTTCGAGTGCATCGGCGCGGCGCCGCCCTTCGATCATCCGCATGTCTTTCTCGACATGGGCCGCGACAGCGAGATCGTCTGCCCCTATTGCTCCACGCTCTACCGCCATGATGCGGGGCTGAAGGCGGATGAAAGCGTCCCCGCCGAGGCGCTCTGGCACGAGCCGCGCAAGCAAGCCGTCTGAGAAATTACTGAAAAATCAAGCCGTTATGGCCTGCCATCCGGCGCCCCCGAAAGGGCGGAGGATGGTGGCCCCTGCGGGACTCGAACCCGCACTCCCTTGCAGGAAGCGGATTTTAAGTCCGCTGCGTATACCAGTTTCGCCAAGGGGCCCCTGCGCTCGCTTCAGCCTTACCTATGCCTGCTTGGTCCGTCCTTCGCAAAAGGAAATGCTGAAAAGAGAAACGGCGGCCCCTGGGGACCGCCGTTCCGAAATCCGCTTGAGCGGGAATGGCTTAGCCTTCGAGGCCCTGCCAGACCGGCCAGCAGTTGTTGCCGGCCGAAGCGGCGAGCGCCGCCTGGGCTTCCTTCGCGTTCGAGCCCTGCTGGCTCGCTTCGCGATCCGGGCCGCCCGTGCACCAGACATAGAACTTGTGGTTGCCGGCCTTCGACATCGCGTCGAAGCTCGAGTCGAGAGCCTGCGCGCCGCTCGAGAGCATCATCGCACCTGCCACAAGGCCAAGAATTCCGATGGTCTTCTTCATGTCGTTTCTCCCTCCGGGTCACATGACCCCAATTTTGTTCTCAGGCCGATCAGGTCGGAGCCTGTTATCCCCCTCTGCCGGGCCCCTCGCGTCTTCGCGCTTGGCTGCGACCGTCAGACCTTCATGCTGGAAACTGTAATCGGTCCGCTGGAAATTGTATCGCGCGGAAATCGCGGAAATGCTGAAACTTTCGTAATGTTGGGGCGATCTGTTGCAGATATGCGACAAAAGCCCCGGTTTCCGCCGTTTTTCAGGCCGGATCGCCCATGACGGGCTCCACACCGAACGCCCGCATGAGCGCCGCCACTTCATCCGCCACACGGTCGAGTTCGCTCGAATCGACGCCGCGCATGACGATGCTCGTGCCGAAATTCCGGCCCCGGTAATAGGGATAGCTGCCGATCCCCACATCGGCATGGCGGGCCTGCAATTCGCCCAGCTTTTCGGCGATTGTCCCCTCCCCGATCTGGCCTGATACGGTGCGGCTCAGCATCGTCGCCCCGCCTTCGAGGCGGTCCGCCAGGCTGTCCATCATCACCTGCATGACGGCCGGCACGCCCGCCATCACGAAGACATTGCCGATCTGGAAGCCCGGCGCCTTGCTCACCGGATTGTCGATCATGCTGGCGCCGTGAGGCAGCCGCGCCATGCGCTGGCGCGACGGGGTGAATTCCGCCCCCGTCTGGCGGTAATGCGCTTCGAGAATCTTCATCGCCTCCGGGTGGTGGGAGATGCCCACGCCAAAGGCCTTGGCGACCGCATCCGCCGTGATGTCGTCATGCGTCGGGCCGATGCCGCCCGTGGTGAAAACATAGTCGTAGCGGGCGCGGACCTCGTTCAGCGTATTGACGATCACCTCCTCCACATCGGGGATCACGCGGGCCTCGCGCACCTGGATGCCGATCCGGTTCAGATAGGTGGCGATATAGGCAAGGTTCGCATCCCGCGTCCGCCCGGAGAGGATTTCATCGCCAATGGTGAGAACGCAGGCGGTAACGGTTTTCGGGCGCGCGGGCGCCGCTTGGTCGGCCATGAAACTTGTCCCCGGGTCATGAGAGTGAGTGAGAATAGCGCCCGGCGCCCGGCTTTCAAATGCCGTCCGCCCGCTCTATGTTAGCTCCAACGGAAAAGCCGCCATTTCGCGAAAGTCCCGACGTTCCCATGAGTTATACCGACGCCATCGAAGCCCCGGACCGCAATACCGGCCGGATCAAGATCCACGACGCCGAGGCCTTCGAAGGCATGCGCCGCGTCGGGCGCCTTGCCGCCGCCGCGCTCGACATGCTGGTGAAGGAAATCAAGCCCGGCATCACGACCGATCACATAGACCGGCTGGTGCATGATTTCGGCCTCGATCACGGTGCCTATCCCGCGCCGCTGAACTATCGCGGCTTTCGCAAGTCCTGCTGCACCTCGATCAATCATGTGGTCTGCCACGGCATCCCCGGCGACCGCGTGCTGCGCGAGGGCGATGCCGTCAATGTCGACGTCACCTACATCCTCGACGGCTGGCATGGCGACACGAACCGAATGTATTTTGCAGGCGAAGCCCCCCGCAAGGCGCAGCGCCTCGTCGAAGTCACCTACGAGTCGCTGATGCGCGGCATCGCCGCCGTGAAACCCGGCGCGACATTGGGCGATATCGGCCACGCCATTCAGGAACATGCCGAGAGCCAGCGCTGCTCCGTCGTCCGCGAATTCTGCGGCCACGGCCTCGGCCGCGTCTTCCACGACGCGCCGAACGTGCTGCACTACGGCCGCAAGGGCCAGGGCGCGACGCTCAAGGAAGGCATGTTCTTCACCATCGAGCCGATGATCAATCTCGGCAAACCCGGCGTGAAAATTTTGTCGGACGGCTGGACCGCGGTGACGCGCGACCGCTCGCTGTCCGCCCAGTTTGAACATTCGGTCGGCGTCACCGCCGATGGCTGCGAGATTTTCACCAAGTCCCCCGCGGGCCTCGATTGCCCGCCCTACACCTAGACGGGCGGCAGCGCGTGGCGGCGGATGAGGAGAAGCCCCACTATACAGGCCATCGCGAGCGGCTCCGCGCGCGCTTCCTGAAAGCGCCGGAAACACTGCCCGACTACGAGCTCCTCGAACTCGTCCTGTTCCGCGCCGTGCCCCGCCGCGACGTGAAACCGCTGGCGAAGGAACTGATCGCAAAATTCGGCGGCTTCGCCGAAGCGATCAATGCCGAGCCCGCGCGGCTCCGCGAAGTGAAAGGCGTGTCGGACGCCATTATCACCGAATTCCGCATCGCCCGCGAAACCGGCCTCCGCCTTGCGCAAGCCAAGGTGATGAAGAAGGAAGTGATCGGCTCATGGAACGCGCTCATCGATTACTGCGCCGCCTCCATGTCGCATAATCCGGTGGAGCAGTTCCGCATCCTTTTCCTCGACCGCAAGAACGTGCTGATTGCAGACGAAGTGCAGCAGAAGGGAACGGTCGACCACACACCCGTCTATCCCCGCGAAGTGGTGAAACGCGCGCTGGAGTTGAATGCCTCCGCCCTCATCCTCGTCCACAATCACCCTTCGGGCGACCCGACACCGTCCAGCGCCGATGTCGAAATGACCCGCCAGATCGTCGACACCGCAAAACCCCTCGGCATCGAGGTCCACGACCACCTCGTCGTCGGCAAAGGCCGCCACGCAAGCTTCAGATCGCTTGGGCTGATGTGAGCGCGCCGGACAAACCACAAGCAGCGGAACGCCTTTCCCACATTGGCTCACCCTGTGTCCGGCCTCGAGGAGGCACATGCCCGTTTCGCGCCTTCGCACCTTGATTTATCGTGGTAGTGGCACCGGCAGCCGGCGGGATCGGATTCCTTCCGGAGTCTCAAAGTGCAGGAGGAACCGTGGCAACTCGTACGACCAAACGGGTGAGGCGCAGTGTCGAAGCGTCGAAACAGCTTATACTGGATACTGCCGAGCGATATCTGATCGCCGAGGGACCTAATGGCGTCAAAGTTCAGCGCATCGCGCATGATCTCGGCCTCACCGATGCTGCCGTCCATTATCATTTCGGCAATCGACGAAAGCTGCTGGAAGCCTTATTGCGTTTCTCCGGCCGACGTTTCGTCGGCGAGTTGATCGCTGCCATTGAGACAGACGATCCTCAATCATTCAACCTCGAAACTGCCACCATACTTCTCTCCGATTTCTATGGCCGGAAAGGTACGGCGCGTCTGGCCATGTGGCTCAACCTGGAAGGCTGGTCTCCTGAAGGTGCAGGAATGCTAGAGCCGCTCGTTGACTGGCTCCACAAGGCACGAACGCATCAGGCGAAGGAACGTGGCCGGCCTCTGCCTCGCAAATCCGACGCACGACGAGAGATTGCAGTGCTGAGCGCGGTCACGTTTTCCCAAGCTCTTGCGGGTGATGCCCTCAGGCGGAGTGTCGGCCTTGGCAAGAACGCCGGGGAATGCCTCGCCATATGGGCAGCGAGACTTCTGGAGCATGAAAGCCGCGTCTCCTCTCAGACATAGCTCGGGTCGAGTCCCTCTCCCCAGTCTTTCATCCACATCTTGAAAGCGGCACTCGAGCCGGGGTCGTAGATGTCCACCAGACGTTCGATCGAATTTCCGCGATACGTTGCAATCTCCCAGAGCCGTGAATAAATCGACGGGCTGCCGTCGCGGCTGAACCGGATGCCCGAATGGACGAGAACATTCGGGCCTTCCTCGTAAACAACCGAATCTATGCCGACGGTGCGTGTGCACAGCTTGTCGAAACGTTCGACCGAGCGGCGGAATCCCGCCAGCACGGCATCCTTGCCCTTGATGACGCAATGAAACGGCATGTTCATCACTTCATAGGTGATGTCATCGTGAAAGAATCCACCGAGAGGCTTCCAGTCACCCGTTTCATAGGCTTTTTCGAACACGCCGCGCTGAGCGATGAACCGTTCAAGCAAGGTCATGGCACCCTCCGTCCTGTACGACTGGTGGCGACTCTATGCCCATACTTAGACTTGTCAATGTAAAAATATCGGTACGAAAAATTGCAAGGCCGTCCGCCATTTCTGACGAGCGGCCTTAACTCAGATCGTCAAAGGGAAGCTACCCCGCAAACACCGGCGGATATTTCTCCGCCCAGGGCCGCGCCTGTTCGAGCTCGAAGGCAAGTTCCAGCAGCACCCGTTCCTGCCCCGGCAGCGCCGCGAATTGCGAGCCGATGGGAAGCCCTTCCGCGTTCCATGAGAGCGGCACAGACATGGCAGGCGTACCCACCACGTTGTGAAGCGGCGTATAGCTCACATAGTTGAACACGCGCTCGTAAAGCGTATCGAAGGGAACGGTCGGCGCCTGCTCGCCGGTCTTCGGCGGCGCGGCGGCGAGCACTGGCGTCAGCGATACATCGTAATCCGCCATAAAGGCCAGCGTCTCCGCCGTGACCTTCTCGAAATGTCCGAGCGACTTTGCCAGCGTGTCCTTCGGCATCCTGTTGTAGAGCTCGGCAAGACCGAGCGTCCACGGCTCCAGCACATCTTCGGGTTTGAGGCCCATCTGCGTCACCAGCGCAAGAAGCTCCGCCGGGCCAGACGCCCAGGCGGCGAGAAACGCATTCTCGAACGCCTCGCCATCGAGCGGGTTGCGCGCCGGCACAATCTCATGGCCGAGCGAGGCGCAAAGCTTCGCCACATCCTCGATCGCCGACTTCACATCCGGTGCTGGTTCCTTGCCCTTGTAGTCCATCGTCGCAAAGGCGATCTTGAGCCGCTTCTTCGCCGGTCCCTCAACTTTGCCCACGGGCGGCAGCACGGAAGCGGCGCCCTTCCGCTCCGTCGCGTCGAGCAGCGTCGCGCTGTCGCGCACGCTCCGGCTCACGCAATGCTGGAAACCGATATCGCCCGGCAATTGCCGCTCGCCGAGCTCGATGCGGCCGCGGCTCGGCTTGAGGCCGAACACGCCACAGCACGACGCTGGAATGCGGATCGAGCCGCCCCCATCCGTCGCATGTGCGACCGGCACCATGCCGGAGGCAACCGCCGCCGCCGCGCCGCCCGACGAGCCGCCCGGCGAGCGCGTCACATCCCATGGGTTGTTGCATGGGCCCAGCAGCAGAGACTCCGTCGTGCCGAGCAAGCCGAATTCCGGCGTATTGCTCTTGCCGACCATCACGAAACCCGCCGCCTCGCAGCCCGCGATGATCGGGTCGGTCTCCGGCGAGATGTTCTGCGCAAGGAAGCGCGAACCGGAGGTGGCCAGCGTGCCCTTCAGATTGTCGAGATCCTTCACGAGATTGGGCACCCCGGTGAAGGGCCCCTTAGGCAGCTTGCCCTTCGCCGCCTCGCATGCGCGGTCGTAAAACGTGCTGACCACCGCATTGACCTTGGGGTTCACCTGCTCAATTCGGGAAATCCCCGCCTCCACCAGCTCCAGCGCCGTCACATCGCCTTTGGCGACCAGTTCCGCCTGCGCCGTCGCATCGAGCTTCGCAAGCTCCGGCATGATGGGCTTCCCACCCTTCAGATTGCTGTCCATGCCCCCTCCCCTTTGTTCTTTTTCCGTCTCCCAAAGCCTAGCTCCAACTGCCTGCAAGGCGCCATACCGCTTCGTATCAGCGCCACTGCAGCCGCCCCTTGAGGGGCCTCCCCCCAAGTGCTAAACCCTGCCCATTCCTTCATGCCTGCCCGCCAACTTTGAGAGGCGCCTGATGATTCCGCGCTATTCGCGGCCCGAAATGGTCGCCATCTGGGAACCCGACACGAAATTCCGCATCTGGTTCGAGATCGAGGCCCATGCCTGCGAGGCGTTGGCGGAAATCGGCGTGATTCCGAAGGAAGCCGCACGGAACATCCGCGAGCGGGGCGACAAGGCGGTCTTCGATGTCGCCAGGATCGACGAGATCGAGCGCGAGGTGAAGCATGACGTCATCGCCTTCCTGACGCATCTTGCGGAATTCATCGGCGAGGATTCGCGCTTCGTCCATCAGGGCATGACCTCGTCTGACGTGCTCGACACCTGCCTCAATGTACAGCTTGTCCGCGCGAGCGACATCCTGCTCCGCGACATGGACGAACTTCTCGCCGCCATCAAGCGTCGCGCCTTCGAACACAAGGACACGGTCTGCATTGGTCGCAGCCACGGCATCCATGCCGAGCCCGTCACCTTCGGCCTCAAAATGGCGGAAGCCTATGCCGAGTTCGAGCGCTGCCGCGAGCGGCTCGTCAATGCACGCAAGGAAATCGCGACCTGCGCCATTTCGGGTGCCGTCGGCACCTTCGCGAATATCGACCCGCGCGTGGAAGAACATGTTGCAAAGGCGCTCGGACTCGCAGTCGAACCCGTCTCGACGCAAGTAATTCCGCGTGATCGTCACGCCATGTTCTTTGCGACGCTCGGCGTCATCGCCTCCTCGATCGAGCGTGTGGCGACCGAAATCCGACACCTGCAGCGCACCGAAGTGCTGGAAGCGGAGGAATATTTCTCGGAAGGCCAGAAAGGCTCTTCCGCCATGCCGCACAAGCGCAACCCGGTGCTGACGGAAAACCTGACCGGCCTTGCCCGCCTAGTGCGCGGCATGGCTATACCTGCAATGGAGAATGTTGCCCTCTGGCATGAGCGTGACATCTCCCACTCCTCCGTCGAACGCATGATCGGCCCGGACGCGACGGTGACACTCGACTTCGCGCTTGCCCGCCTAACCGGCGTGATCGACAAACTCGTCGTCTATCCCGAAAACATGCAGAAGAACCTGGACAAGCTCGGCGGTCTCGTTCATTCGCAGCGTGTGCTCCTTGCACTGACCCAGAAGGGCGCATCCCGCGAAGACGCCTATCGCCTCGTGCAGCGCAATGCCATGCCTGTCTGGCACGGAGAGGGCAATTTCCTCGAACTACTGAAGTCGGACGCCGACGTGAAGAAATACCTCACTGACGCCGAAATCGAGGAACGCTTCGATCTCGGGTACCATACCAAGCATGTGGACACGATCTTCGCCCGTGTTTTCGGGAAGGAAGCCATGGCCGCAGCAGCAAAGGGCAAGGCGGCGGAATAGCCTTCACCTCACCGTCACATTCCGCCCTATACTGCGCGGCAACGACATTCCGCTTATTCTGAGGATTCCCGCATGCTTCGCACCGCCTTCGACGGCTCCCGCCGCCGCCGCATCTATCTGTTCCGTCATGGCGATGTGTCCTATGTCGACGACAAGGGCAACCGCGTGGCGGACTCGACCGCTGTCCCGCTGACGCCCTGGGGACGCGAGCAGGCTGAAATGACAGCCAAGGCACTCGCAAACATCCCGTTTGATCGCGCAGTGGCATCAGCATTTCCACGGTCGGTGGAAACTGCGGAGATCATCCTTGCAGGCCGTAACCTGCCGGTGGAAAGTCATGCCGATTTCGTCGAACTGCAGAGCGACCCCTCCTACCGCGACAGGATTCTCGACCTGAATGACATCGCCTACTCCTTCCGCGACGCCCACAAGCCGGGTGCGCGCTACAATGGTGGTGACAGCTTCGAGGAAGTGAACACACGCGTGGTGACGGCGCTAGAGCGCCTTATTGCCGAACCCGAATGGGATACGCTCGCCCTCGTCGCACATGGCGGCATCAACCGGCTGGTCATTGGCTGGGCTTTTGGCACCGGCCTGCAGACCTTTGCCGCCATCGACCAGAACACCTGCTGTCTGAACGTCATCGACTTCGACGAGCATCCCGAAACGCGCGAAATCGTCCGCAAGTCCGTGCGCGCCATGAACATTGCGGTCTATGACATCGTCAAGGAAGGCAATCACCTTCTGTCGCTGGAACAGATCGCCATGCGGCTCCGAGCCAAGGAAAGTGCGGCCTGAGCTAGCGCCTGCCCTTCACGAACTTGTCGCTTTCCTCCTGCGCCGACCTGAAATTGGTCGAGAGCTGGCTCTGGTCGGCATCGGCATAGCTCGTCGCCTTGTGCAGCGCATATGCCGTCGCATTGACGGCCTCCTTCACCATCCGTACAGCGGGCGCCGGCATAGACGCGGCAGTAGCCGCAAGCTCCATCGCCTTCTCGACAACATGGCCATCATCGGCAATTTCGTCGACAAGTCCCCAATCCAGTGCGTGTGAGGCGCTCATGCGCTCGCAAAGAATGCAGATGCGCTTTGCCCGCGCCGGCCCCACCAATGTGATGAGTCGTGGCAGCGCGCCCCATTGCAGGTTGATGCCGATCTTCACTTCCGGCACATAGAGAAATGCATCCTTCCCCATCACACGCCAGTCAAGCGCGAGGGGCAGCGCCACACCGGCGCCTACAGCCATGCCCTCAATCGCTGCAACGGTGATCTGCGGCATGTCTTCCCAAGCCTGACAAAGTTTCACACCGCGATAATAGACCTGCCGGAGTTCGAGATCGGTTCCCACCGTCACGGCACGGCTCGCACGCTCCTTCAGGTCGATGCCACCCGAAAAGGCCTCGCGCGTTCCCGTCAGCACCACAGCCTGCGTCTCGAGATCGTCCTGAAAGCGCCGCGCAACATCCGTCAGCTCGAGGATCGTCTCCTGATTGAAGGCATTCCTCGCACCCTTGCGGTCGAACCGTACCAGCGCCACCGCACCGTGCTTCTCGATGGTTACGTTCTTGTAGTCGCTCATGGCCGTCTCCCCGCCCTGTTGTTATTGTCGGGTAATTCTGCGGGGAGAGATAACAGAGTTACAAGCGGATTAGACTATTCTGGCAGCGCATAGGCCATTATGTAGTCGCCGAGCCTGGTACCCGCGCGAGCATGCCCGCCCGCGGCGATGACGACATATTGCTTCCCTTTCCAGACATAGGTCATGGGCGTTGCCTGTCCGCCCGCGGGAAGACGGCCTTTCCATAGCTCCTCCCCCGAAGCTGCATCGAAAGCACGCAGATAGTCATCCATCGCCGCACCGATGAAGACGACGCCGCCCGCCGTCACGATCGGCCCGCCGAAATTCGGTACGCCCCAATTGAGCGGAATGGGAACCGGCGCAATGTCGCGCACCGTACCGAGGATGCTCTCCCATTTGATCGTGCCGCTGGAAAGATCGACCGCTGTGAGCATGCCCCAGGGGGGCGGTGTGCAGGGAAGTCCGAGCGGTGACAGCAGCAGCTCGCGCTTCACGGCCCAGCGCGCGGGCGCCTGCGGTGAAATCTCCTCATTGGGCTCCTCCGCCTTCGCTGCCTCGTAATTCTCCGACGGTATCAGCGTTATGAGATGAGCGGCGCGGTTTGTATTGACGTAAAGCGTCTGTGTCGCAGGGTCATAGGCCACTCCACCCCAGTTCGCTCCACCCGCCGTGAAGGGATACATGATCGTCCCTTGTACCGAAGGCGGGGTGTAGATGCCTTCCGACCTCGAATTGGCAATCTTGTCGCGGCAGGCCTTGCGGTCCCACCAGGTCAAGCCCCAGGCCTCATCTGCCGTCAGTGTCTGCGGCACGAGCGGCGGCGGCGCAACGGGAAACGGTTGTGTCGGCGAAAGGAACTCACCTGCCGCACCACCCTGCGGCACCGGCCGTTCTTCCACCTCGAAGATCGGTTTTCCCGTCTCGCGGTCGATCACAAAAACGAAGCCCATCTTCGTCACCTGCACCACTGCGTCGACAGGTTTGCCTCCACGTTGCAGCGTGACAAGGCTCGGCTGCGCTGGCAGATCGTAGTCCCAGACATCATGATGAACTGCCTGGAAATGCCAGCGCACCTTGCCGCTCGCCGCCTCGACAGCGACCACGGAGTTGGCATAGCGGTTATCGCCCGCCCGCAGCCCGCCGAAGAAATCCGGTGACGGCGAAGATGTTGGCAGGAAGAAAAGCCCGCGCCGCTCGTCCGCCGCAATCGGCGCCCATACATTTGCGTGGCCCGTGCGGTCGGCAACGCCGCCACGCGGCCAGCTTTCAGGAAAATCCTTTGCGCCGCGCGTGACTGGATCAAACTCCCAGATGGGCTTTCCCGTCCGCGCATCGAAAGCGCGCACCGTTCCCTTTGGCGCATCGGCGCGCCGATTGTCGCTGATCGACGAACCGACCACCACAACACCAACCGCAACAGAAGGCGGCGACGTGATCTGGAATTCGCCCGGCCATTGCAGCTCCATGCCAGGGTCGATCCAAACTTCGCCGTTTGCCCCGAAATCAGGACAAGGCCGTCCCGTTTTCGCATCGAGCGCGATCAATCGCGCATCGACCGTTCCCATGAATAGTCGCGAAGCGCAAAGCCCGTCCGGCGCGGCAGCCGCATCGGCCCACGGCGTCACGCCACGGCAGACGAATTGATTGCCCGGCCTGTACCCCGTCTTGATCTTCGGGTCGTAGCGCCACTTCTCCGCGCCCGTTCCCGGATCAAGCGCAATCACCTCGTTGAACGGCGTACAGAAAACGAGCGATTCCGCGAAAAGGATCGGCGTCGTCTGAAAGGCGCTGTGCTTCATGTCCTCCGCACGGGCCTCCATGTCGCCCGTTCGGTATGTCCAGACCTCGCGCAGCCGTTTCACATTCTCGGCGGTGATTTTTTCCGCAGCGGAATAGCGGTTGCCTCCGGCATCACCGCCATAATGAAGCCAGCCGCCACTGGCCCCTGCCCGGAGTGGCGCGCCTGCAGAAATCCCTGCGAGAAAAATAGCCAGGGTCACGAACCGGACGCAGCGCATTGACTCCTCCATAAAATTTGACTGAATGAATCATTCATTTATAATCTAAAGTCAATACGATTTGCGCTGCTTCACGTGAAACGCCGAAAACCTGAAGGAGATGCCGCCTCATGGCCCGCAAGCGAGCCGAAGGAAAACTCGAGGAAATCGCAGATGCCGCAGTCGCCTGCTTTTCCGAACTCGGCATCAGGCGTACCGAGATGGCCGATGTGGCAAAGGCGGCGGGCGTCTCCGCTGGGACGCTCTACCTTTATGTCTCCAGCAAGGAGGCCTTGCTGCACCTCGCCATATTGAGGGTTTGCGCCCGCCCGCTCGCCAGCCTCACCCTGCCCCTCGAAGACCCCGGCATCGGGGCAACGGTCGAAATCTTTGCCGCGCGCGTGAAGGAAGTCCGCCACTGGCCCACTTTCGATGCGGCCCTCGCCGGGAGTGTTTCAATCAGCATGGACGTGCTCAGCGCTATCGGACGCGAACTCTACGACATGCTGCATGAAGCCCGCCGTGCCATATGGCTGGTCGATCGCTGCGCCAGGGAAGTCCCTGCATTCGAGCAGCTTCACGCACTGGACCTGCGCGCGCGCCACCGCGATCAACTGGCCGAAATAGCTCTTAAATTGGCCGGGGTCTCAAGTGGTCCCTCGCCGGAACAAAAACTGGCGGCACGCCTCGCCATCGAGACGGTCGCCTGGGCCGCAATGCACCGGCTTCGCGAATCCAGCACCAATGCGATTGCAGGACTTGGGGATGATGGTGCGCGTGAAACCGCGGCGGAGAGTTTTGCTGTCACCTTGTCGACCGCAGCGATGCGCTCACGCAGAAACAGGCCCGATATTTAACAGCTTGTTATGGCTTTGCTGCTGACATGGGTAACGGAGGGGCCGGAGGGAAGGCCTCGTTGTTTGCAGGACAGGCCCCATGTTCGTGGAAACCAGGCCCGGAGCCCGCACGACGCAGGATCGCGCCACGCGGATCGAGACGAATGTCGTCCCGATCGATAAGCCCCTGCACGCACAATCCATCAAGCTCATCAATTTCTGGCAGCGTCACCGCACGGATGGTCGCCTGCTCAACCGCTCGCAGCTTCCCTGCCGGGAAGCCGCTTCCTTCCTGCCAAGCGTCTTCGTGCTGGAGCCGCTGGACGATGATGGCTATGACTGGCGGCTCCGCGTTGTCGGCACGACGCTGACACGCTGGCTCGATTTCGACCCGACTGGCATGACAATCCGGGACATCTATCACCCGTCGACCGTCGACAAGGATGCCGGCATCTATCGCATGGTGACAAAGGAAAAGCGGCCCCACATCACGCAGGGCCGCCTGTCCGGGATAAACCGGGACTTCCTCAACCTCGAGATCGTTCACTTGCCTATGGAAGGCGCGAATGACCGGGAAATCATGCTGCTGGGTTGTATCTCGATTTTCGCCGAGAATTGACCGTCAACCCTGAATCTGGCGGACCGCCTCGTCCATCAGCTCGTCCATGGTGCGGCGAAGCTGGTGGTCGGACTGCTGCACACCCTTGGCGTCGAAATCGGCCCGGATCTTGTCGAAAACATCCTGGTCGCCAGCTTCCTTCAGATCGGCTGCGATGACGTCCTGCGCATAGGCTTCGGCCGCATCGCCGGTGAGCCCAAGCTTTTCGGCCGCCCACAGCCCCAGCAGCTTGTTGCGGCGGGCACTTGCCTTGAAGCGAAGCTCCTCGTCGTGAGCGAACTTCTTTTCAAAACCTTCCTCGCGCTTGTCGAAGCTGGACATGGAACCTGGCACTCCGTAATGGGTCATAGGGCGGGGCCCCGGCACGGGGAACTCCCGGAATTGGCCTTAGGCATAGCGGGCCCATCAATTCAAATCAACCGCCATCGGCCATCCCTGTACGCCCCGCGTCGAAATGTCTAACCCTATGATTTTCAGACGCTTTTTATGACAGTTGCAACGCAATAGAGCTTCATTGTATCGGGCCCTGCCTTGAGTTACCTTGCGCTCGCCGAAGGGCCGATTCCGAAACCGCCCATCCGGCTCTTTTCCGCCGCGAGGCGGCCCTCGACATATGTGCGGAGCCCCCCGCCAGCCCCGGACCTTCCATCCGGGCTAACCGATTGGAATTCATGACATGAGCCGGCGCAGACGCGTTTATGAAGGCAAGGCGAAGGTGCTGTACGAAGGCCCGGAACCGGGCACGCTCGTCCAGCACTTCAAGGACGACACGACCGCCTTCGACGCGACGAAGCGCGCGATCATCGAAGGCAAGGGTGTCCTGAACAACCGCATCTCCGAATTCATCTTCACGAAGCTGAACGAGATTGGTGTGCCCACCCATTTCATACGCGCGCTCAACATGCGCGAACAGCTGATCCGCGAAGTCGAAATCATCCCCGTCGAGGTGGTGGTGCGCAATGTTGCCGCGGGATCGCTCTCGAAGAAGCTCGGCATCGACGAAGGCACGGTGCTGCCCCGCTCCATCATTGAATTCTACTACAAGAATGATGAGCTGCACGATCCGATGGTGTCCGAAGAACACATCACGGCATTCGGCTGGGCGACGCCTCAGGAAATCGACGACATGATGGCACTTGCCCTGCGCATCAACGACTTCCTGACAGGCCTCTTCCTCGGCATCGGCATCCGCCTTGTCGACTTCAAGGTCGAGTTCGGCCGCCTCTATGAAGGCGAAATGGTTCGCGTGGTTCTGGCCGACGAAATCAGTCCCGATTGCTGCCGCCTCTGGGATACGCGCACCAACGACAAGCTCGACAAGGACCGGTTCCGCCGCGATATGGGTGGCCTCGTCGAAGCCTATCAGGAAGTGGCGCGCCGTCTTGGCGTTCTTGTCGATACGGAGCCGAAGCGTCGCGGCCCCACGCTGGTGAAATGAGTTACGCGAGAGATAAGGAAGCATGAAAGCGCGCATCAAGGTCACGCTGAAGAACGGCGTGCTGGACCCGCAAGGCAAAGCAATAGAAGGCGCGCTGGGCTCGCTCGGCTTTTCCGGCGTCGCCAGCGTCCGTCAGGGCAAACTCTTCGAAGTGGAGCTGATGGAAACAGATCCCGCAAAGGCAAAGGCCGCTCTGGAAGAAATGAGCAAGAAGCTTCTGGCCAACACGGTGATCGAGAATTACGCCGTTGAGCTCGACGAGAAGTGAGCATGAAGTCAGGCGTCGTCGTTTTCCCCGGCTCGAACCGCGAACGCGATATGCTGATCGCGCTCGAGAAAATCACTGGCAAGAAGCCCGCTTATATCTGGCACGCGGATACCGAACTGCCTGACCTCGACCTCGTGGTTCTGTGCGGCGGCTTCTCCTATGGCGACTATCTGCGTACTGGCGCCATCGCCGCGCGCGGACACATCATGCCGGCGATAGCAAGGGCGGCCGGAAAAGGTGTGCGTGTGCTTGGCATATGCAATGGCTTCCAGATCCTCTGTGAAGCGGGTCTCCTCCCCGGCGTACTCATGCGCAATGCCGGCCTCAAATTCGTCTGCAAGGAAGTGAAGCTCCAAGTTGCCAATGCCGATACCGATTTCACCCGCAAATACCGTCCGGGCGAAATCTGGCGCTGCCCGGTGGCGCATGGCGATGGCAACTACTTTGCTGACACCGAGACACTGAAACGTCTCGAGGGCGAGGGCCGCGTAGGCCTCCGATATGCGGAAGGCACGAATCCCAACGGCTCGCTCAATGACATTGCCGGCATCCTGAACGAACGCGGCAATGTCTTCGGCATGATGCCGCACCCCGAAAACATGATCGAACCGCTGAACGGCGCGACCGACGGGCGCGCGCTTTTCGAAAGCATTATGGAGGCCGTGGCGTGATACCGAACGATACCAGGATCACGCCGGAACTCGTCGCAGAACATGGGCTCAAGCCCGACGAGTACCAGCGCATTCTCGACCTGATCGGCCGCGAGCCGACGCTGACCGAGCTTGGCATCTTCTCGGCCATGTGGAACGAGCATTGTTCCTACAAGTCATCCAAGAAATGGCTGCGCACGTTGCCGACAACGGGACCCCGCGTTATCTGCGGCCCCGGCGAAAATGCCGGTGTCGTCGATATCGGTGACGGCCAGGCCATCATCTTCAAGATGGAAAGCCACAACCACCCCTCCTATATCGAGCCCCATCAGGGCGCGGCAACGGGTGTGGGCGGCATTCTGCGCGACGTCTTCACCATGGGCGCGCGCCCCATTGCCGCGCTCAATGCGCTACGCTTCGGCGAGCCGGACCATCCGCGCACGCGTCATATCGTGTCGGGAGTGGTTGCAGGCATCGGCGGCTACGGCAATAGCTTCGGCGTCCCGACTGTCGGCGGCGAAGTGAACTTCGATCCGAGCTACAACGGCAACTGTCTTGTGAACGCCTTTGCGGCAGGCCTCGCCGATGCCGACAAGATTTTCTATTCGCAGGCGAAAGGCGTCGGCCTTCCCATCGTCTATCTGGGCTCCAAGACCGGCCGCGACGGTATACACGGCGCCACGATGGCCTCTGCCGAATTTGGCGAAGACTCCGAGGAAAAGCGCCCCACCGTTCAGATCGGTGACCCCTTCTCCGAAAAGCTTCTGCTTGAAGCCTGCCTCGAATTGATGGCCTCCGGCGCCGTCATCGCCATTCAGGACATGGGCGCAGCAGGACTCACCTGCTCTGCCGTCGAGATGGGCGCGAAGGGCGATCTCGGCGTCGAACTCGATCTCGACAAGGTGCCCTGCCGCGAAGCCGGCATGACGGCCTATGAGATGATGCTGTCGGAAAGCCAGGAGCGCATGCTCATGGTTCTCGACCCCGCGCGCGAAAAGGACGCCGAGGCGATTTTCCGCAAATGGGGCCTCGACTTCGCAATCATCGGCAAGACAACGGACGATCTGCGCTTCCGTATCAAGCAGCATGGCGAGGTCATGGCCGATCTCCCCATCAAGGAGCTTGGCGACCAGGCGCCGGAATATGACCGGCCCTTTGTAAAGGCAGCCAAGCCTGCACCGCTGGCGCCTTCCGACGTACCGGCGCCGAATGACATCGCGGAAGTGCTGACGAAGATGCTCGGCCTGCCCGATATGTGCTCGCGCCGCTGGGTCTGGGAGCAGTATGACCATCTCATTCAGGGCAATACGGCAATCGGTCCGGGCGGCGACGCCGCTGTCGTGCGCATTGGCGATGGACCGAAAGGCCTCGCTTTCACGCTTGATGTGACCCCACGCTATTGCGCCGCAGATCCGCAGGAAGGCGGCAAGCAGGCGGTCGCCGAATGCTGGCGCAATCTAACCGCCGTAGGCGCCGAGCCGCTTGCCATCACCGACAACCTGAACTTCGGTAACCCGGAAAAGCCCGAGATCATGGGCCAGTTCGTCGGCTGCATCGAAGGCATCGGCGAAGCCTGCCGCGCGCTCGATTTCCCGGTCGTCTCCGGCAATGTCTCGCTCTACAACGAGACCAACGGCAAGGGCATCCTGCCGACGCCCGCCATCGGCGCCGTGGGTCTCCTGCCCGACATTGCAGTGCGCACCACCATCGCCTTCAAGGCGGCGGGTGAAGCAATCATTCTTGTTGGCGAGACGAAGGGACATCTCGGCCAGTCGATTTATCTGCGCGACATCGCCCGTATAGCCAATGACCGCAGTGCGCCGCCGCCGGTGGACCTCGCCGTGGAACGCCGCAATGGCGACTTCATCCGCACCGAGATCCGGGGGGGCAACCTGACCGCTGTTCATGATCTGTCAGATGGCGGCGCGCTTGTCGCTGTTGCGGAAATGGCGATGGCCGGCGGTATCGGTGCGGCGCTCGCACCACAGACCGCCCTTCCCCTCCATGTCTGGGCATTCGCGGAAGACCAGGCACGCTATGCTGTAACCCTTCCGGAAAGTTCCGCTACCGCCTTTCTCGAGCGGGCCGCAAAGGCTGGCGTTCCCGCCACCCGTATCGGCACGACTGGCGGCGCGGAATTGACACTTGAAGGCGCCAAACCCATATCATTGAAGCTGCTTAGGGACGTTCACGAAGGCTGGCTGCCGGCCTATATGGCCGCTGGCGCGGAACTTTGAAGAGACGCAGGGAGACGAAGGCATGGCCATGACGGCGTCGGAAATCGAACGGCTCATAAAGGAAGCCCTCCCCGATGCGATCGTCGATATCCGCGATCTCGCTGGCGACGGCGACCATTATGCCGCCAACGTGATATCCGCCGCCTTCAAGGGGAAGACGCGTGTGCAGCAGCACCAGATGGTCTATGCCGCGCTGAAAGGCGGCATGGGTAACGAACTTCACGCATTGGCGCTGCAGACCAGCGCGCCTCAGGATTGAACCGCCCATCGAGGCGAAGGAGAGAAATGATGAGCGAGAACCCGGTCTTCGACCGCATCAAAAGCGAAGTGGCAAGCCAGGACGTGGTGCTGTTCATGAAGGGCACGCCTGTCTTTCCGCAATGCGGTTTCTCGAATGCCGTCGTGCAGGTGCTGACCTATCTCGGCGTCCCCTTCAAGGGAATCAATGTGCTGGAGGACGAGGAAATCCGCCAGGGCATCAAGGAATTTTCCGATTGGCCGACCATTCCCCAGCTCTATGTGAAGGGCGAATTCGTCGGCGGCTGCGACATCGTCCGCGAAATGTTCGAACAGGGCGAACTGCGCGACTTCCTCGCACAAAAGGGCATCGAAACGCAGGCGGCATAACGCTCTCATCTGCGCCGCAATACAAAAAGGCCGCTCTTTCGAGCGGCCTTTTCATTTCTTGCCCGGCGCTTCCTTTGGCTGCGCGAATAAAATTACCCGACACTGCGATTAGCTGCGCGAATAGAATTCGACGACGAGGTTCGGCTCCATCACCGCGGCATAAGGCACATCGGCAAAGGCTGGCGTACGGATGAATTTCGCGGTCATCTTGTCGTGGTTGACTTCAAGATAGTCCGGCGTGTCGCGCTCGGCCGACTGCGCGGCTTCAAGCACCACCGCAAGCTGCTTCGACTTCTCGCGCACTTCCACCACATCGCCCTCGCGCACGCGGTAGCTCGGCACGTTGACGCGCTTGCCATTCACGAGCACATGGCCGTGGCTCACAAACTGGCGGGCAGCGAAAACGGTCGGCACGAACTTGGCGCGATAGACGATCGCATCGAGACGGCGCTCCAGCAGACCGATCAGGATCTCGCCCGTATCGCCGCGCAGACGGCTGGCTTCCTTGTAGATGCCGCGGAACTGCTTTTCGGAAATATTCCCGTAGAAGCCCTTGAGCTTCTGCTTGGCGCGCAGCTGAACGCCATAGTCCGAGAGCTTGCCTTTGCGGCGCTGGCCATGCTGGCCGGGGCCATAATCACGGCGGTTCAGCGGGCTCTTCGGACGGCCCCAGATGTTTTCGCCCATCCGGCGGTCGATTTTGTACTTGGACTCCTGGCGCTTTGTCATCGCGGTTCCCTCGAGGTCAAAAGATAAGGAAACGCGCCCTCCTTTGCCTCTCGCCCTTTCGGGGGTCGAGGCCGACAGGGACCGGCTACAAGCGTCGCCGCCCCCGCGGGTGCGTGTTCAAATGAAGCGGGCCCCCGCTAGCAGGGAGCCCGTTTCGAGGCGGGTTGTAGCGCGGGGGACTTCCCCTGTCAAACCGGTGTCATGCCATTGAAAAAACGGCCAAATTCGGTCCGTTTCAGTCCGTCCGCAGCTCGATTGCGGGGGCAAAATCGCCCTTGGGCGGCAAGCGCAAGGTGAGAACCGTATCCGGTCCTTCCCGCGCGGTCTCGACCGGGCTTCCATCCGCGAGAATCCGCCCTCCAGCAGTAGCAACCGAAAAGTCGCGGATGACAAGTCTCTGTCCTTGGGGACGCCCGAGCACAATGAGATTGACCTTGCCATCACCCCTTGTGATCCGCACCGGCAGCCCTTCGGAGGTAATGGCGGACGCCGTCTCCCCCGGTCCGCCTCCGGGCCTCGTCCCGTAGACCGCTTCTCCATTCAGCTTCAGCCACTCACCAAAGAAGCGCAGCCGCGCAAGCTGCGGCTCCGGGATCGACCCATCGGCGCGGGGGCCTACGTTGAGCAAAAGGTTGCCGCCCTTCGCCACGCCGTCAATGAAATCGGACAGCAGTCCCGCCGCCGGCTGATAGTCCGCTTCCGTGTCTTCGCGATTAAAGCCAAAGGAATGGCTCATGCCCCGGGTCGCTTCCCATTTCTTCGCCTGCACAGTGTCGAAGCGGCGATACTCCGGCGTCCTGAAGTCGCTATGCGGTATTTCCTGCGGCAACACGCCTTCCACCGCATCAGGGTGCTTCGCGATGTAGCGTTTGGCGAAGAAGTCGAGCAGCCGCCGTGCCGGCCTGTAGCGCAGCATCCGCGCCGCGAGATCGAGATGCGGCCACCGGTCATTTACCACGCCGTCGGGCACCGCTTTGTAATAGTCCGCAAAGAGCTCCAGCAATGGTCCAAGCGTCGTTGGCCAGGAAATATCATTCCAAAGCACACTCGGCTCGTAGCGATCGATCAGCTCGCGCACCTGCGCCATCGCATAGGAAGGATAATCGCCGCCCGGCCGCGAGCCCACAAAATCGGCAAAGGTCCGCAAGGGTTCGCGGTTAAAACTCCAGTCGATACCGCCGGAATAATAGACGCCGAAGCGCATGCCCGCTGCGCACACCGCCCGCGCAAGCTCTCCCACAATGTCGCGCGGGCTCACCCAGCCCGGCTCATGCCGGTTTTCGGTAGCGCTAGGCCAGAGACAGAAGCCGTCATGATGCTTCGTCACAAGCACGACATATTTCGCACCCGCATTGCGAAACGTATCTGCCCAGGCATCAGGATCCCAGTTCTTCAGTCCGCTTAGAAACGGCTCGCGAAAGCTGCTGTAAGGCGCATTGCCATAATGCTTCGCATGGAATTCGGCAGACGGTGTCCCGGGCACCTTGATGGCATTGGCATACCATTCCGTGTAGGGCGTCATCGCAACGGCGCGTTCGTAATCCTTTTTGAACGCATCCGAAATGCTGCCGAGCCGCGGAGCGAAGGCCGGGATCGAGAACAGGCCCCAATGAATGAAAATGCCGAACTTGGCCTCGTCATACCATCGCGGCAATTGACGCGCCTTGAGCGACGCCAGATCGGCCTCAATCCTCCCCATCCCGAATGCCTCCCGGTTCCGAAGGAGGAACTATAGCGCCTATTCCGGCGTCCCCTCGCCTTTCGGATGGCGCCTTGTGAGCGAGGCGACGACGCCCCGGAGCGTGCGAACCTCCTGCTCCGTGAGCTTTGCCCGCTGGAACATGTTGCGCAGGTTCCGCACCATGGAGGGCCGCTTTTCAAGCGGCTTCAGGAACCCGAAGCGGTCGAGTTCCCCTTCCAGATGTTCAAAAAAGCCGATCAGCTCTTCCTTCTTGGCTGGCCGCGTCTGCAGATACTCGATCCGCTCGCCCACCGTATCGTCCCCGGCCTTGAACCATTCATAGGCCATAAGCAGCACACATTGAGCGAGATTGAGCGAGGCGAAAGCTGGGTTCACTGGCACCATCATGATGGCATCTGCAAGCGCCACATCGTCATTCTCAAGCCCCGTACGCTCAGGCCCGAAAAGAAGGCCCGCTTGGCCTCCTTCGGCAAAGGCCTGCCGCATCTGCCGTGCGGCAGTCTCCGGCGTCAGCACAGGCTTCACCATGTCGCGGCTGCGCGCTGTCGTCGCCACGACATAATCGAGATCGGCAATCGCCTCGGCGGTCGTGTCGAACAGCCGGGCCCGCTCGATCACCATATCGGCGCCGGAGGCTGCCGCATTTGCCCGCTCGTTCGGCCAGCCGTCCCTCGGCCTGACAAGACGCAGGTCCGAGAGCCCGAAATTGAGCATTGCGCGCGCCGCCGTGCCGATATTCTCGCCAAGCTGCGGCGCAACGAGAATCACCGCCGGGCCGGGCGCAACCGTAGCCTCCGATTTTTTCGTACGATCCGTTCCGGCCATGCTGCCAATCTGCCGCTTTCCGTTGGGGGAACCATGCCCGCAAGGGCAGGCAGCCGGTCAATAGGCGATTGGCCGCCTTTAATCAATCGGCCTGCAATGTTATAGGGGTTAAGCTTGTATGTGGCGGCTCGCCGCGCGATTCCGCCATTTTCTGCCCTATCCCGTATCAGCTTCGAAGGACCCCCCATGCCGAAGATCAAAGTCGCAAATCCCGTGGTTGACCTCGACGGCGACGAGATGACCCGGATCATCTGGCAGATGATCAAGGACAAGCTGATCTTCCCCTATCTGGACCTGACGCTGGACTATTACGACCTTGGCATGGAGCACCGCGACGCGACCGACGACAAGGTGACGGTCGAGTCAGCCGAAGCGATCAAGAAATACGGTGTAGGCGTCAAATGCGCGACCATCACACCGGATGAGGCGCGCGTCGAGGAATTCAAGCTGAAGAAGATGTGGAAGTCGCCGAATGGCACGATCCGCAACATTCTCGGCGGCACCGTCTTCCGCGAGCCCATCATCTGCCGCAACATTCCGCGCCTCGTGCCTGGCTGGACGGAGCCGATCGTGATCGGCCGCCACGCCTTCGGCGACCAGTACCGCGCGACCGATATCCGCATACCCGGCAAGGGCAAGCTCACCATGAAGTGGGTGTCCGAAGACGGTAAGGAAACCATCGAGGAAGAGATTTTCAACTTCCCCGGCGGCGGCGTCGCCATGGGCATGTACAATCTCGATGACAGCATTCGCGATTTCGCCCGCGCCTGCATGAAGTACGGCCTCGATCGGGGTTATCCCGTCTATCTCTCGACCAAGAATACGATCCTGAAAACCTATGACGGCCGCTTCAAGAATCTCTTTCAGGAGATTTTCGAAAAGGAATTCAAGGCGGATTTTGACAAGGCCAAGATCACCTACGAACATCGCCTGATCGACGACATGGTGGCCTCGGCGATGAAATGGTCGGGCGGCTATGTCTGGGCCTGCAAGAACTATGACGGCGACGTGCAGTCGGACTCGGTGGCGCAGGGCTTCGGTTCGCTCGGCCTCATGACCTCCGTTCTGCTGACACCCGATGGCAAGATCATGGAAGCTGAAGCCGCACACGGCACCGTCACGCGCCACTACCGCGCGCATCAGCGCGGCGAGGAAACCTCGACCAACTCCATCGCCTCGATTTTCGCCTGGACGCGGGGCCTGTCGCACCGCGCGAAGCTGGACGGCAACGAGGAGCTGGCAAAGTTCGCCGCAACGCTCGAAAAGGTCTGCGTCTCCACCGTCGAGTCCGGCTACATGACGAAAGACCTCGCGCTCCTCGTCGGCTCGGAACAATCCTGGCTTTCGACGGAAGGCTTCCTCGACAAGGTTGCCGCCAATCTCGACAAGGCGCTTGCCAAGGCGGGATAAGACCCGCACCTGCAGAAAAACGAAAATGGCCCGGGAAATCCGGGCCATTCTCATTTCAAGGCTTTGCCGGGAGTTTCAGGCTGCGCCCGCCAGAGCGCCAACGGCGCCGCGCACAGCCTCGAGCGCCGCATCGGCCTTTGCGGCATCCGGCCCTCCGGCCTGAGCCATGTCCGGCCGGCCGCCGCCACCTGAACCGCCCATCGCCGCCGCGCCTGCCTTCACGAGTTCGACCGCGTTGTATCGAGATGTGAGATCGCCCGTCACGCCGACCGCGATGGCGCCCTTTCCGTCTTCGGAAATGGCAACAAAGGCGACAACGCCCGAACCGATCTGTTTCTTGCCGTCATCGACAAGGCCGCGCAGATCTTTCGGATTTACCCCTTCGAGTTTGCGCAGCATGAGCTTCACACCGCCCATATCCTCGATCTGCGAGGCAGCATCGCCACCTGCCCCGCCGCCACCCATCGCAAGCTTCTTCTTCGCCTCGGCAAGCTCCCGTTCGAGGCGCTTGCGCTCCTCCATCAGCGAGACGACGCGCGCCGGCAGGTCTTCAGGCGCGATCTTCAGCGCGCCCGCCGCTTCCTTCGCGATACGCTCCTGCTGCGAGAGATAGGTGCGCGCGCCCTCGCCCGTCAGCGCCTCAATGCGGCGGATGCCGGAGGCGACGGCACTTTCACTCACGATCTTGAAGATGGCTATGTCGCCGACCCGGCGCACATGCGTACCGCCGCACAATTCGACGGAGTAGGTACGATTATCCTTCGCATCGTCCACGCCCATGGCAAGCACCCGTACTTCCTCGCCATACTTCTCGCCGAAGAGCGCCAGCGCACCGGCGGCAATCGCGTCCTGGGGCGTCATAAGCCGAGTCGAAACTTCCGCATTCTGACGGATAATGCGGTTCACGATTGCCTCGACTTCGGCGATTTCCTCAGCCGTCATGGGCTTAGGATGGCTGAAGTCGAAACGAAGCCGCTCCGGCCCCACCATCGACCCCTTCTGCGTGACATGGGGTCCAAGAACACGCCGCAGTGCCTCATGCACGAGATGCGTCGCCGAATGATTCGCGCGCGTCGCGTCACGCAATGCCTTGTCGACCTTCATCTCGACGATGTCGCCAGTCTTGAGGCGCCCGCGTACAAGCTTGCCGATATGAACATGCATATCGCCGAGCTTCTTCATCGTGTCGATAACCGGAAATTCCGCGCCGTCGGCAGAGAAAATGATGCCGGTATCGCCAACCTGCCCGCCCGACTCGCCATAGAACGGTGTCTGGTTGGTGATGACCGCGGCTTCCTGTCCCGCTTCGACCGCATCTACAGGCTGGCCGCCGACGAGCAATGCCACGACCTTGCCTTCCGCGACCTCACTTTCATAGCCGAGGAACTCCGTCGCGCCGAGCTTCTCGCGCAACTCGAACCAGACCGCCTCCGTCGCCTTTTCGCCAGAGCCCGCCCAAGCGGCGCGCGCATCCTGACGCTGCTTCGCCATGGCGGCGTCGAAGCCAGTCTGATCGACGCTCATGCCGCGCGAACGCAGTGCATCCTGCGTGAGATCGAGCGGGAAGCCGTAAGTGTCGTAAAGCTTGAAGGCGACCTCGCCAGGCAGCACGCCCTTGCCGCCGAGCTGCTCCACTTCATCGTCGAGCAGCTTGAGGCCGCGGGCCAGCGTTTCGCGGAAACGCGTTTCCTCGAGCTTCAGCGTCTCGGTGACAAGAGCCTCGGCGCGGCGGAGCTCGGGATAGGCATCGCCCATCTGGCGGACGAGTGCCGGCACCAGCCGGTGCATCAGGGGTTCGGCAACACCGACAAGCTGCGCATGGCGCATGGCACGGCGCATGATGCGGCGAAGTACATAGCCGCGGCCTTCATTTGACGGCATGACGCCATCGGCGATGAGGAAAGAGGACGAGCGCAGATGATCGGCAATCACCCGGTGGCTCACCGCATGGGCGCCGTCGGGATCGCTTTTCGAGGCTTCCGCCGATGCGACGATCAGCGCCCGCATGAGATCGGTCGCGTAATTGTCATGCGTGCCCTGAAGAACGGCGGCAATTCGCTCAAGCCCCATGCCGGTATCAATCGAGGGCTTCGGCAAATTCGTGCGTGTACCGTCCGCATGCTGTTCATACTGCATGAAGACAAGGTTCCAGATCTCGATGAAACGGTCACCATCCTGGTCGGGGCTTCCGGGCGGGCCGCCTGGAATCTTGTCGCCATGATCGAAGAAGATTTCGGAACACGGTCCGCAGGGGCCCGTGTCGCCCATCGACCAGAAATTGTCGGAAGTAGGGATGCGGACGATCCGGCTGTCGGAAAGCCCGGCAATCTTCTTCCACAGACCGAAAGCCTCGTCGTCTTCGGCAAAGACAGTCGCCATGAGACGATCCTTCGGAATGCCGAATTCCTGTGTGATCAGGGTCCAGGCAAACTCGATTGCATCCGCCTTGAAATAGTCGCCAAAGGAGAAGTTGCCGAGCATCTCGAAGAAGGTGTGATGCCGCGCCGTGTAACCGACATTGTCGAGATCGTTGTGCTTGCCCCCGGCGCGAACGCATTTCTGCGCGCTTGCCGCCCGGACATAGGGCCGCGTCTCCTGTCCGGTAAAGACGTTCTTGAACTGCACCATGCCGGCATTGGTGAAGAGCAGCGTCGGGTCGTTATTGGGAACGAGCGGCCCGGATGGCACGGCCTCGTGCCCCTGCGCGCTGAAATAGTCCAGGAACTTGCGTCGGATCTCGTTGAGGCCGGTCATGGGTCCGCTCTGTCTGCTCAAGGTTTGGGGCCCGCAACGGGTCCCTCCGGCAAGCGGCAGCCAAAGGCTATCCGCCCCGTTTCATTGATGAATATAGGCTGCCCGCTTTTACCTGTCGCCCGGCAGGCTGTCCAGAAAGCCCCCGCCGCCCGAACCGGAAGGGCCCTGAAACGGAAAGCGGCGCCGGAGGGTACCCGGCGCCGCCCCATGCCCGGCCGGAGGGCCCGAGCTAGAGAAACTTGTCCTGCTCCATCAGGCGGGCGTCAGGCGCTCGCCTCCAGATCGCCATCCTCGACCTCGTCGGGATTGACCTCATCCAGAATCTTCTCGGCAAGGAGACCGGCGTTCTGGCGGATCGCCGCCTCGATCTCGTTCGCCATGTCGGGGTTCTCCCGCAGGAACTGCTTGGCGTTCTCACGCCCCTGCCCGATCCGCTGGCTGTTATAGGAGAACCAGGAGCCCGACTTCTCGACGATACCCGCCTTGACGCCAAGATCGACGAGCTCACCCATCTTGGAAATGCCCTCGCCATACATGATGTCGAACTCAACCTGTTTGAAGGGCGGCGCAACCTTGTTCTTGACGACCTTGACGCGGGTCTGGTTGCCGACAACCTCTTCGCGCTCCTTGATCGAGCCGATGCGGCGGATGTCGAGCCGGACGGACGCATAGAATTTCAGCGCATTACCGCCCGTCGTCGTTTCCGGGCTGCCGAACATGACGCCGATCTTCATGCGGATCTGGTTGATGAAGATCACCATGGTGTTCGACTTGGAAATCGAGGCGGTGAGCTTGCGGAGCGCCTGGCTCATCAGCCGTGCCTGAAGACCGGGCAGGCTGTCGCCCATCTCGCCTTCGAGTTCGGCCTTGGGGGTAAGCGCGGCGACCGAGTCGATCACCAGCACGTCGACAGCACCGGAGCGCACCAGCGTGTCCGCAATTTCGAGCGCCTGCTCGCCCGTATCGGGCTGCGAGATCAGCAGATCGTCGAGCTGCACACCGAGCTTGCGTGCATAGACAGGGTCGAGGGCGTGTTCGGCATCGACGAAGCCGCAAATGCCACCCTTCTTCTGCGCCTCGGCAATGGTCTGGAGAGCCAGAGTGGTCTTGCCCGAGGATTCGGGACCATAAATTTCGACGATGCGGCCGCGGGGCAACCCGCCAATGCCGAGCGCAATGTCGAGGCCGAGCGAGCCCGTCGAAACCGCCTCGATTTCCACCACCTGCTCGTTCTTGCCGAGCCGCATGATGGAACCCTTGCCGAACGACCGCTCGATCTGGCTCAAGGCGGCGTCCAGCGCCTTTTTCTTGTCGGAATCGTCTTTCACGAGGCTCACTACGTTCTTGGACATACCGTTCTCCCCTTTAACCATCGCCCGCCGAGTCGCGCAATGCGCGTGTGATGGCTAGAAAGTACCCGTTTTGTTCTCATTGGCAACTCAAATTTTAACTGATTGAAAAATAACATAAATTCGATACATGTTCCGGAAGCGTTCACCCCGGCAACAGCCGGAGTGTTCCCTTTGACGCACGTAGCTGCGGGAAAAGGCCCGCCCCGGCCTCACCTCTTACCCATCACGTCCTTCACAGCCGCGGCGAGCTGCTTGAGAGAGAAGGGTTTGGGCAGGAAATGGAATTCCTGGTCCGGGTCGAGGTTCTTGGCGAAAGCGTCTTCGGCATAGCCCGACACAAAGATGATCGGCACGCCCGGGAGGATCGTCTTCAGCTCCCGCGCCATGGTCGGACCGTCCATATTGGGCATCACCACGTCCGAGACAACGAGGTCGATGCGGCCCTCATGCCCCTTCACGACTTCGAGCGCCACTTCGCCACTTTCGGCCTGCAGCACTTCATAGCCTCGCGTGCCGAGTGCGCGGGCAGCGAAGGTGCGCACCGCGTCCTCATCTTCGACGAGGAGGATCGTGCCCTTGCCGGTAAGATCCGCGGTCTCGGCGGGCGCCGCGGCGGCAGCGGCTGCCGCTTCGGCCTCGGCCGCTTTCTCGGCTGCGGATTCGATATAGCGAGGCAGATAGATGCGGAAGCTCGTGCCCTTGCCCACCGTCGAATAGGGGAAGATGAAGCCGCCCGTCTGCTTGATGATGCCATAGACGGTCGAAAGCCCGAGTCCTGTGCCCTTTGAGGGGTCTTTCGTCGTATAGAACGGCTCGAAAATCTTGCCCAGATTTTCCTTCGGAATACCCGTGCCCGTATCCGACACCTCAATCAGCACATATTCGGCATGCGGCATCAGCGGATGGTCGAGCGCGCGGCTGTCGGCCTCCGACACATTGGCCGTGCGGATGGTGAGCCGCCCTCCATCGGGCATGGCATCGCGCGCATTGACCGCAAGATTGATGATGACCTGTTCGAGCTGGTTCTGGTCGACCTTCACAAGGCCGAGATCGCGGCCATGCACGATCTTGAGTTCGACCTTCTCGGTCAGCAGCCGTGCCAGCAGGTTCTGCAATTCCGCCAGCGCATCGGTGAGCGAAAGAACCTTGGGCCGCAGAGTCTGCCGCCGCGAGAAGGCAAGCAACTGCCGGGTCAGGTTCGCGGCACGGTTAGCATTCTGCTTGATCTGCACGACGTCTGCGAAGGACGGATCGCCTGCCTGGTGGCGTGCCAGCAAAAGATCGCAGAAGCCGATAATCGCCGTCAGCAGATTGTTGAAGTCATGCGCCACACCGCCCGCAAGCTGGCCCACCGCCTGCATCTTCTGCGACTGGGCGAACTGCATCTCGAGGGACTTCTGTTCCGTGGCATCAATCAGATAGACGACGACGGATGCCTCCGGCCCCATATCGACCCGCGCGGCATATAGCTGGCCGACGCGATCCGGGTTGCGCGCGAGCCGTACATCGACCGGCAATCCGGCCGGCCCGCCCTTTCGCGCCATCTCCACGGTTTCGAGCACCGCCTGGCGGTCCTCTTCCATCAGCAAATCGACAAGCCGCGCCCCCCGCGTCACCTCAGGGCCAGCAAAGGTCACGAAGGAACGGTTCGCATTGTCGATGCGGCCTTCGCCGTCGATCGTCGCAATACCGACAGGCGCATTATTGAAGAAACGCGCGAAGCGCATCTCGGCATCGCGTGCCGTCTCTTCAGCCTTGTCGCCTGTCGTCCGGCTCAGGACCAGCGCAAAGATGCGCGCCGGCCGTCCTGCCGCCTCCGCGACGCGTGTCCGGAGGATGCGCACAGGCAGAGGCTTTCCGTCGGCCCCACGCAAATCGACATCAAGCGGCGAAAGCTGACCGCTCTGCCCTGCCTCACCGTCGGCAAGCGCCGGCACCTCGCCGATCACGAGTTCGTCGAGCTTCGTCCGCCTTTCCGTCAGAAGCCTCGGATCGGCACCAAGCCACTCGCCTAGCCGTCCGTTCATGAACACGAGACGGCCATCCGCCTCCGCCGCAAAGAACCCGAAAGGCGCATGTTCGATATAGGCGATCGAACGGCTATGCCGCTTCTCGGCCGCCTCGGCGCGCTCGCGCTCCGCCGTCAGGTCACGGAACAGCCACACCGCCCCGCCCGATGCGCCGCTCAGCGGGCGCACAATGGCCCGAAATGTTCGCGCAGCATTACGCGGCCCGATTTCAATATCTTCCTCGGCCGCAAAGCCCGTCCGCGCCGCCTGCGCGAGCCGGAAGGCAATTTCTGCTCCCTCACCCCGCCCCGCAAGCAACCGCTCGACCGGCACCGCCCTGTCGCCGTCGAAACCGGCTGTAAGATCACGCCATGCCGCATTCGCAAACAGCACGGCGCCGCGCCGGTCCGTCACATAGCAAGGGTCGGGCAGCGCCGTCAGCGCCTCGGCCGCCGCGAGCGGCGAGCGGCTGATCGCATCCGCCTGGCTGCCAGAAAGCCCATAGATCGCGCCCCCTGCGATAGCCGCGAGACCGAAAGCGGTAAGCAGTCCCGGCAGTCCGAAAGCATGAACCGAGAGCGTATCGAGCAGGATGGCGACAATACCGGCCGCCACGGCCCCGATCACCGCCCTGCGCCGCGTGAGCAAGCGGCGGCCGCCTTCGGCGCCGCTAATGTCATCCCCCATGCCGGGTTCAATGTCGGTGTAATCGGCCGGCGTCTCGGCCATCGGCTGCTCCTGCGTCCTCACTCAAGGCCGAATCACTTCCGGCCGCGACCGCCGGTCATCTTAGCCTTAAGACGCATCACATATCCAATCACCTCGGCCACCGCCTTGTAGTGCTCGGGCTTCACTTCCTGATCGATTTCGACAGTTGCGTGAAGCGCGCGGGCGAGCGGCGGGTTCTCGACGATCGGCACGTCGTGCTCCTGACCGATTTCGCGAATCTTGAAGGCGACAGCATCGACACCCTTGGCAACCACAACCGGCGCCCCCATGCCCTGTTCGTATTTGAGCGCCACGGCATAGTGCGTCGGGTTCGTGATGATGACGGTGGCTGTCGGCACGGCGGCCATCATACGCTTCCGGCCGCGTTCCACGCGGATCTGGCGCAGCTTCGCCTTCACCGTCGGATCGCCTTCCATCTGCTTGTACTCGTCCTTCACCTCCTGAACCGTCATGCGCTGCTTCTTCATCCATTGCATGCGTTCAAAGAGATAGTCGAGGACAGCCACCACGGTCATGACGGCGATCACGCCTGCAAACATCTTCAACGCCATGGTCTGAACGACCGGCAGAAGCTGGGCTACGTCCCAGGTCATCATCAGGGCAAGCCGGTCGCGCTCCGGCCAGACGATCATGAAGGAGACGATGCTCACCACCACGATCTTCACGACACCCTTGGCCAGATTCATCAGGCTCTTGGTCCCGAACAGGCGCTTGACGCCCTCCTTGAGCGAAATCTTGGAGAGCTTGGGCTTCATGTTTTCGGCAGTGACCACCGGCGCGTGCTGGATGAGATGTCCGATCAGCGCCGCACCAGCAAGGATGCAAAGCGGGCCGAGGACCGCGCCGAATACATCGGTGCCGATACCGAGCCAGATGCGCCGTAGATGTTCCGCATCCATCGGTATCGCATTCGGCTGGGCGAGAAAGATTTTCAGCGAGCCCATGATCGAAGATGCGGTTCCCGGCGCGAGCATCGCAATCGAAATGGCTGCGCCCAGCATCACGAACCAGGTGCTGATTTCCTGGCTCTTTACGATATCGCCCTTCTTTTGGGCTTCCTCTAGTTTTCGGTGTGTTGGTTCTTCTGTTTTTTCCGAATCGTCCTGATCGGCCATGATGGTGCCTCCGGCCTATCCGACGAACACGGACATCGACTGCTCGAAGAACTGCAGGAACCACGTCATCATGGCCGCCAGCAGGAAGAGCAGAAGCACGAAGCCGAGCATGATGTTTGCCGGCATCGCAATGAAGAAAATCTGGATCTGCGGCATCAGCCTCGAAAGAATGCCGATACCGACATAAAAGATAAGTCCGAAAACGAGAAACGGCGCCGCAAGCTGCAGGCCGATCTTGAAGGAACCGGAAACGATCTGAACCGCAACCTGCGAAAAATCGCCCACTGGGATCATCTGCCCCGGCAGAAACAGATTGTAACTGTCGCGCATGGCGGCGATCAGCAGATGGTCGAGATTAGTGGCAAAGATCAGCGTAACTGCCGTGAGCGAAAGAAAATTGGCGATCAGAACGCCCTGCTGGCCCTGTGTCGGATCGACATTCTGCGCAAAGGCAAGGCTCATCTGAAGCGCGATGATATTCCCCGCAACATGAAGCGCGCTCATGATGATGCGCGCGGCGGCGCCGATGAAAATGCCGATCGCTATCTCGGAGACCACAAGAAACACCAGCGCCGCAATAGTGCCCGGCATTTCGCCATAGGTCTCCGAAACCAGCGGCATCATCACAAAGGTCAGAATCAGCGCAAGAATGAGACGTACATTGGCCGGAATACTCGACTCGCCAAGCGCCGGCATCAGCATGATCATCGCCGCAAGCCGCGAAAAGATCAGCATGAAGGTGAACGCCGTTTGCGGCAGATAGTCGATCGTGATCATGGCTGCGCGGTCCGATTCCTCAACCGGAAATGATCTTCTGCGAGACCATCACGGTGAAGCCCTGCAGGGCCTGGGCCATGAAAGGCAGCGAGATCAGCATGGTCAGAAATATGGCGATGATTTTCGGAACGAAAACCAGCGTCATTTCCTGCACCTGGGTCAAGGCCTGCAACAGTGCAATTGCAAGACCGACGGCCAGCGCCACGAACATCATTGGCGCGGACACGATCAGCATCACATAGATCGCCTGGCGCGCGAGATCGAGAACTTCAGGTCCGCTCATTCTGGTATGTGCCCCCGTCGCTGCCGTCAGATCGGCATGCGCATGATTTCCTGATAAGCGGTGATGACCTTGTCGCGCACCGTCACCACGGTTTGCAGCGTGGATTCCGCCTCCGCCACTGCGGTGACAACGTCAACGATATTGCCGCCTGTTCCGCCCGTGACGGCCGCCATCTGCGTTTCACCAGCCTTGGCAGTGTTGATGGCTTCGTTCATGGCCTGCTTCAGCATGTCGCCGAAGGCGCCATTTGCCTGTCCTGCGGCGCCGGCCTGTGGCGTCTGCACATTGCCGCCCATGCCCGCTGCGCGCGCATAAGCGTTGAGTGCCATGGATGCCGGAATGGTGGTCATGTATCAGCCTCTATTTCCGGAGAATTTCTATCGTCTGCGTGATCATGCGACGCGAGGCCTGAATGAGGTTCAAATTTGCCTCGTAGCTGCGCTGCGCTTCACGCATGTCCATGGACTCGACCATGCCGTTGACATTCGGCATCTTCACATAGCCGTTTTCGTCGGCGCCGGGATGGCCGGGCATGTATTTCAGCTTGAATTCCGTCTTGTCGAATGTAGGCCGCCCGATCGTCACGGTCTGCGCGCCAATTTCGCGGTTGAGCTTTTGCTCGAAGGTCACGATCTTGCGCCTGTAGGGATCGCCGCCCGGTACGCGCGCGGTCGATTCCGCATTTGCGATATTTTCGGCGATGATGCGCATGCGCCCGCTCTGGGCCTTGAGACCCGAAGCTGCCACGACCATCGACTTGATAAGGTCCATCGCACTCATGATGCGTCCTTTCAGTCCCGCTCAGCTACGGCCAAGCGCGATCTTGATGAGACCGAGGCTTTTGGAATAGAGCCCGGTCACTGTCTGATAATCCATCTGCGTCTCGGCGACCTTGATCATCTGGTCTTCGAGCACGACCGAGTTGCCGGTTGGTGAGGTTTCGAAGTCTGGCTTCTTGATGACTTCGCCACCCTTGGCTTGCCCCGGATTGAAGCCATGTCCTGCACCCGTCACGGGGCTGCCGATATGCGCTGCCTGGGTTGCGACAGGCCGGAGCACGGGACCACTCCGCTTCACCATGTCACCAAAATCGAGTTGCTTCAGATCGCGCGCGGTGTAGCCCGGCGTGTCGGCATTTGCGACGTTCTGGGCAAGCACCTGCTGCCTTGCGGCAAGCCAGTGCATACGCTGCTTCATCATTCCGATGATGGGAAGATCGCCAATTGCCATGTGCCCGCGTGCTCCCGCGATCCGCTCCACACGCTTCATTCTGGGCGCGAGAGAAGGTCGATCCGAAGCCACACATTCCTTGGCGGCAGGATCAGTCTCACCATCCCGGAGTTAACATCCTGCTAACGGGGAAATTTCTGCCGGGCACGTTGAGAAATGGGTAACTAGCCAAGTCCCCGTATCGATTGGCTCTTAACCCGGCATTAAGGCTGACGCGGCAAATTCTTCCCATTCTGGGTCGTCGGGCGACGGCCTGTTGGGTGGGAAGCAAGTCAAAATGGACTTCTCTGAAATCTTCCGCTTCGTCGCGGCACTGGCCTTTATCCTCGGCCTAATCGGGCTTTGCGCCATGCTGGCCAAGCGTTTCGGCCTAGCACCGGGCGTCACATCGGCGGGCTCCAATCGCCGTGTCGGCATCGTGGAGGTGCGGCCTGTCGATGCAAAGCACCGCCTGCTCCTGATCCGCCGCGATGGCAAGGAACACCTGATCCTGATGGGCGGCGAACACCCGCTTCTGATCGAAAGCGGCATTGACGCTCCCGAACAGCCCGCCGCCATGCCTGCCGCAAACGAAGACAAATCGCCGCGGCCTGCCATCACCGGCCCCGCCCACATTGTCCAGCTTCAGCGTTTCGTCGAATACATCAAGGAGCGCCGCGCGTGATCCGCATCACAAAAATCGTGAACCGTCTGTCCGTGCCTGCGCCGCTCAAGCGCGCCGCCGTGACGCTCGCCCTGGCACTCGTCTTTGCAGGCTTTGCCCTGCCCGCCGGCGCCCAGTCCATCCAGATCGACATGGCCGAAGGCCTTGGCCTGACAGAGCGTGTCGTTCAGATCGTCGCCCTCATCACCATTCTGAGCCTCGCGCCGTCGATCCTCATCATGGTGACATCCTTTGTCCGCATCATCGTGGTGCTCGGCCTCCTGCGTACGGCACTCGGCATGCAGCAATCGCCGCCCAACGCCGTGCTGGTGAGTCTCGCGCTCTTTCTGACGGCCTTCGTGATGATGCCGACATTTACCGCCGCCTATCAGCAAGGCATCGAGCCCCTGATGAAGGAGGAAATTTCGGCCGCCGAGGCTTTCGACCTGACGAGCGGCCCGTTCAAGACCTTCATGCTGTCGCAGGTCCGGGCCGAGGATCTCCGGCTTTTCGTTGACCTGTCGGGCGTCGAAGAGCCTGAGGAGCCGTCACAGATCGGGCTCCAGGTGCTGGTCCCGGCTTTCATGATCAGCGAATTGCGGCGCGCCTTCGAAATCGGCTTCCTTGTCTTCCTGCCCTTCATCGTCATCGACATGGTGGTGGCATCCGTCCTCATGTCGATGGGCATGATGATGCTGCCGCCGGTCATCATATCCCTGCCGTTCAAGCTGATTTTCTTCGTACTGGTCGATGGCTGGTCGCTGATCGCCGGCAGTCTCGTTCAGAGCTTCGGCACATGACGGCACTGTGGCGATTGATCGCCGCTAGTTGACCAGCGGCTCGGCGTCGATATTCAGGGACGCGATGAAACGGTCCAGCGTATCGACCGATGCGATCCGGCTTGCCATCTCGCGGAAAGCGACGCCTTGTTTGACGATAGGCTCCGTGACCACGGCAAAAGCATCGGCATCCGCGCTCCGGCTCATCACATCGCCATATTTGATGCGGAGCCGGGCGAGCCCTTCCTCGTCCTGGGCCAGCGAATAGGCAATGGCGCCGCGCATGATGAGCAGCCGTGCCTCGGCGTCCGGCGCCTCCTCGTTCTTCCAGCCGTCACCCAGCGCCACCTCGATCGCCGGGCCTGCTTCCTCCCAACGGCCGCCGGCCCACAGCGTATCGGCCCGAAGCCGGTCGAACAACGGACCGGACTTACCCTCGATCAGGTCGAGTGCATGATCATATTGCTTCATGTCGGAAAGGGCGCGCGCCTCAAGCAGCATCCGCCGCTCGGCCAGCGCCTCCGGCAGCAGGTTCTGCCGTGTGGCCCGGAGCGCCGCCAGCGCCCTGTCCGGCTTCTGGTCAGTGAGGAATATGGCTGCCAGCCTCGCCGCCACCTGCGCCTTGGCGACACCACCATGAAGGCGGTTTGCAACCTGATAGTCGAGCAGATGGGCCGCCTGCTCCAGCAGATCGACCTTCACAAGCCGTTCGGCCAGATCGCGGATCATTTCGTCGCCGCGCTGGCCTATCGGAGTCAATTCCTTGAATGCCTCGAAGAAGGCCAGCGCCTGCACGGGTGTCAGATCGTCTACCGACTTGCTCAGGAAATAGTCGGCAAAAATATCCGACATGCGCATGTTCATGCGATGCGCTTCGTCGCTGTCGGGGTAATTGTCGGTCGCAGTACGCATCGCCTTGAGTGCCTCCCCAACCTTGCCCTCCGAAAGCCGGAGCTCCGCGAGCTTAGTCAACACATCGAGTTCAAGCTCGTCGCCACGCCACGCATAGCGCAGGCTTTCAAGCTCCTTGCCGAAAGCCTCGTCGTCCATATCACCCGAGCGGTGAAGCAGCTGCGCCTTGCCGAACCGCGCACGCGCCACGACCGGCGAATAGCGGCTTTGTATCGCGGCGTCGTAAAAATCCACTGCCTTGTCCTTGCGGTCGTGCAGGTCGGCAATCATCGCATTGACGAGAAGAATCTGTGCCCTTGCCTTCTGACTTTGCGGGTCACGCGGGAAGCCTGCGGCGTATTGCTCCGCAGAGGCGATGTCATTGGTCTTCAGCGCGGCAGTCGCGGCAAGCGAGCGGAATTCGGTCTGCAATTCCTCACCGAACGAATCCACGATGGCGCCCGCAAGAGCGAACTGCGACTTTGCTTCCTCCCAGTGGCCGAGAGACGCCCGCGCAAGTCCACGCCAGGCTGCTGCATGCGGTGAATTGTCAAGACCGGTCCCCGAAAGCTCCCTGATCGCCTCAACATGACGGCCGCTCAGCACAGATGAAACGCCGAGCGCCGCCCGGAACGCTGGTTCCGTTGCAAGTCGGCTATCGGCCTGGCGCGCGGCAAGAAACATGGCGCGCGCTTCCTGAGCCAGACCATAGGCCAGCAGGAAGCGGCCATAGGCAAAGCGCAGATCGCCAATTTCATGCGTGCGGGCATCGCTCAACTGCGCAAGATAATACTGCCGGCGCTCAAAGAAAGTCTCGCCAGGCGCGTCGCGCCACTCGGCAAAGCGCATCTCGGCCGGTGCGGTCTGCTCGACAACCGGTGCTTCGTCGCCATCGCGCCATTCGCGGTTGTCGTCCGCCGAAAGCGTCAGTCCATCCTGACGCATCACGAGAACGCTGTCCGGCGCAGCCGCCACATTCAGATCATCCGCAACCGGGACGATTGCCAGACCTTGCGCTGTGCGCAAAGCCTGAAATTCGACGAAGCTCCGCGGCATCTGCATCGCCTGCCCGGGACCTGCTGCCGTGACCGCAATGATTTCATCGCCGACGATTGGGTCGCGCAGCCGGACGACCTTGCGCGGCGTGCGCAAATCGAACTCGACCATGCCGCGCCCGTCCTCGCGCCATTTGCGCGAAATGGCAATCGGGCGGCCTGTCGTCGTAATAGTTTCTCCGGCGGAAATGCGCCAGCTCGCCCCTTCATTCACTGCACCGATCAGCACCTTTGCGCGCAACGGTATGCTGAGCGCCGCGCCTTCGGAAATCTTGATGGCCTCCGGCATCCCGTAGGGACTTTCCGCAGGATCGGGCGTCACGAGCTTGTCCATGTCGAGCGGCAAATCCCTGTCGAACACGATCCAGAGCCGGTCCGCCCTTTCGAACACGGCAGCTCCTACAGGCTCGGGCCAGTCGACCAGCAGATCCATGCCATTGCGTCCCTCCGCGAAGCGGACGACTGCCTTGCCTTCCGGGCGCTTTCCTTCCGGCACAGGGCCAACGGTGACCGGCACATCGGCATTTTCCCCGGATGTCTCGCTTGCAGCGGTCCCATCTGAAGCTGCAGCTTCGGTCTCTGCATCCGCTGTTACCGGAGCTGCTGCGGAGGCAGTATCTTCCTCGGACGCAGGCACGATTTTGCGCGGCCCGGCTTCCTCTTTTTCGGGACTCGGGGCCAGCGTTGCATGATGCGGCTTCAGATCCACGACGATCCCGAGATCTTCCCGAAAGTCGGAAACGGCGACGCCGGGCTTCAGCGTCATCACGACCGACAACCGTCCGTCATGCTCGACAGCATTTATGCCCGCCAGATAGGCCGGGAGATCGGCACGGATGCGAGAGAGATCGACTTTCGAAGTCCTGTCGAACGTGATCGTCGCCAGCCCTTCGCGGTTCACAAGCGAGTAGAGCACTGGCTGGTTCCAGTCGAAAACGATGCGGGTCATGCCGCTACGGGAGGCAACACGCACGGCGAGCGCGGGCGGCGGCGCCTCCGGTTCGACGATGCCTTGCGCCTTGGCGGCGAGCTTCGCCTCCTCGGCGGCCTTCTTCGCCTGCCGGGATTCTTCGATCCGCGCCAGCACATCGGCAGGAAGCGGCGGGGGCGCCCCAGTCCAGCCAGGCGGCAGCAGATCGACGTAAAGGGCGTTTTCCGCCGACTTTGTGTCGAGCGTGAAATCCGTGGTCAATGCGGCACGAACTGAACGGCGATCGTCCGGCTGACGGACCAGCGCGACGTAGCGCGGCATGGCGCGCAGAAAGGCATCGCTGTCGACCGGAACGCTGCGGCCGAACTCAAGCACGAGAACACCCGCATTGATGGACGCCCGATATGAGGGAACACCGCCGGAGAAGGTGAAAACGAGGCGGCCATAGCCGTCCTCTTCGCGGAAATCGGTCCGCACATCGCCCGAGGCCTTGGCCGACAAAGGCAGGGCAAGAAACAGAAAGGCAAGGCACACGACAACGAATGGGCGCAAACGGCCATGAATGCCGCTTGTGCCGTCCGCACAGCCATGTCGGATGAGCCCGTTCACGCGAATACGCCCCTGAAGCTTCTGCCTGCAAATCGCGGCCTTCTGCCGCTGCGAACCATCACTCTAAGGGTGGGGCGGTTAAGTGGGCCTTAAAGGCGAGGCAATTCACATGCCTCAAGGCGGCATGTCAGCTTGCTTTTTCGGGTGTCCGGAAAGCCGGATCGGCGCCCGCGCCGGCCGCCTCGCCGCCTGCGGCCGGGTCCACCGCAAGATTCTCGCCAACGGCGAGTTCGACGGTCAGATCCTGTGCTGCAACCGGGTCCATAGCCGCAAGAACGGCGGACAGCTTCCGCGGCTGCATGCGCTTGGCGACTTCAATCAGAACGCCCATATCGAGACGCTCGAAAATCCTCGCGGCATCCTTCGGCTTCATGGACTCATACATCGAAACGACGCCCGCGAGCCGGGCCTCGTTCTCCGCGTCCTGAGCCCCGAGACGTGCGTTGATACGCGCCTCGATCTCCTTCAATTCGGCAATGCGTTCTTCGACGCGCTTCTCCGCCGCGACAAGCAGCTGCTCGCGCGTATCGAGCGTCTTGGCCCGCCGGTCGAGTTCTTCGCGTCGTGCCGAGAGGCTTTCGAGCACCGTCGTCTCCGACTGGCTGAGACGCGAGGCAATGCCCTCTTCCGCGCTGGGCTGAACAGGGGCCTCGGCCGCTTCCGGTGTCCCTTCGGCGGCGGCATCGCCTTCGGGTGCCTCCCCCTCCGCCTTGGCCTCCTGCGCACTCGCCTGGGCCGCGGAAATCGCGTTGCCGCCGCCCGTTGCAATATCAGCGAGCTTCAGCGTCAACAGCATCGACGCACAGAGAATGACGGTTGGAAGAAGCCGGAGGCGATTGATCATGGTCATCGGATTTTCCCGGTCTCAGCCGGATTTCTTTTTCAGGGCTTCGAGAAGCTGATTTGCGGCGCGAGCCGCCGTCGCCGCATCGCGCTGCGAGATCGGCCGCGTCGCGGGCCGCGTGGAGGCAGGAGCCGCCTGAACAGACCGCTCTGCGCGCCCCAACCGTTCGGCAATGCTGTTGCCGGATTCGAGCATCACCGCGAGTTCGTCGGCGAGCGCCCTCGCCCGCCTGATCCGTTCGGCCAGCTCTTCGCCGCTTTCCTCGCTCGCCCGCTTCAGCCCCTCGATCGCGCCGACAGCTCGATGCGTCGCGGCATTGAGGTCGCCGACAAGCTCGCGCATCCCGTCCTGCCCAGCCCGCATGGCGCGCAACTTGCGGTCGAGAACCGCGCAATAGGCAATGGTCGCCGCAAGAAAGAGGCAAACGATGATTTCAAGGACGGTGCTGAATGGAAGTTCACCAAACATGATTACTTTCCTCCGCCCGATACGTTCAGATCCGGAATTTTCGTTTCGGCCGCCGGCATCGCCGCTTGCTTCCCGTGACGGATGCCCTGTTCGACCCGAACCGCGACATGATTGCCGACCCGGCCCATCCGGCCCGTTCCGAGACGCACACCGCCACAGCGCAGATCGATGGTTCCATCCGGTCCGTTGTTGAGCATCAGCGTTTGACCGGGTTCGAAATTCATCACATCGCGAAGCGTCAGCTTCTGCTCGTCGAGCACCGCTTCGAGCGGTACCCGCGTCGACCAGAGCTCGGTCGCGAGATGGCTTTCCCAGATGGAGTCGCGGCCAAATTTTTCGCCCATGAACATCTGAAGCAGCAATTCGCGGATCGGTTCGAGCGTCGCATAGGGCAGCATCATCTCGATACGTCCGCCGCGGTCTTCCATGTCGACGCGCAGCCGCACGAGAATGGCCGCATTGGCCGGGCGCGCAATCGCGGCAAAGCGCGGATTGGTCTCCATCCGGTCGAATTCAAGCGTGACCGGCGACAGCGGCTCGAACGCCGCCTGAACGTCCTGCAGCACGACTTCGATCATGCGCTGGACGAGATTGAGTTCGATGGTCGTGTATGGCCGGCCTTCGATGCGCATCGCGGCCGTACCGCGCCGCCCGCCGAGAAGGACGTCGACGATCGAATAGATCAGGTTCGAGTCGACCGTGAACATGCCGTAATTGTCCCACTGTTTCGCGCGGAACACGGCAAGAATGGCGGGCAGTGGAATTGAATTGAGGTAGTCGCCGAAACGGATCGACGAAACATTGTCGAGCGAGACTTCGACGTTGTCCGACGTGAAGTTGCGGAGTGAAACCGTCATCAGGCGCACAAGCCTGTCGAAGACGATTTCAAGCATCGGCAGGCGCTCATATGAGACGAGCGCGGAATTGACGATGGCATCGATGCCATGCCGCTCCGGTACGACATCGTCATCCATCTCGAAGCCGAGAAGGCTGTCGATTTCGTCCTGGTTGAGCACGCGTTCCGGCACTTTCGCAGCGGCTTCGGCCGCTGCGGCGAGTGCATCTTTACCGAAATCCTGCGTATCTGCGGCGCTCATGACTACCTGTCTGCGACTGAACTGTTACTGGACGATGATTTCCCGAAAGAGCACGTCCTTGACGACCGGCTCCTGCGTCGCCAGGGCAAGACGGCGCATCAATTCCTCGCGGAGATTGAGCATGCCTTGCGACCCCTCGAGATCTTCGGGCCGAAGCTCACGAAGGAAGGTCTGGAAACCATCAAGAATACGCGGCATTGCAGCCTCGACCATCGGCACCGCTTCCTTGTCGCGCACCTGAAGCGAGACGCGCATCTTGAGATAATGCTGCGGCGGCGGACCGGCGAGATTCACGAGAAAATCCGGCATGTCATAGTAGACAGGCGCTGCCTCGACCACTGGCTTCTCGGCGGCCTCCTCGCTGCCGCCAATGATACCGGACATGTAAACGCCAACGCCCGCGCCGATGAGAAGCAGCACGGGTAGCACGACGTAAAGCACGAGAACCTTTCCCGCGAGCCTGCTTCGCGCAGGCGGCGCGGCTTCAGCTGTATCTTCCTCTGAGAGGTCAGCGTCCACGGCAGCCATTTCGATTTCGCCCCAGAAGTTCCGGGAAGCGCGCGGTGCGCCTCCCCCGAATTACAACCGGATGCTCGCCGACTTTGGTTAACGAAGCGTTGGCGAAGCGGCCTGTGCGCGAATTGTCTTTAAAGAATGCCAAATGCCTGTCCGTTCCAACCGCCGGGACCGGCAGAAACTGCCCGGTAATCCCTGCCCAAACGGCTGTCCCGGCGTGGCGGGAGTCAGTTAGAGATTTGATTTAATTGACATTTTTCTCTGGCACGCGCCCTGCACTCCCTCTGGCAGCGCAATTCTGCGTCCTGACACTCAACCGCTCGCCGGACCCGATATGGAAAACGCCCTTCTCATAGGTCTCTCGCGCCAGATGGCGATGGCCCGCGATATGGCGACGATCGCGAACAACATCGCGAACGTGAACACGACCGCGTTCAAGTCGGAAACGATGATGTTCGAGCAATATCTGAAGACCGACGCGTCGGAACTGAGCCCCGACAAGCGCATCACCTTCGTTCAGGACGTTGGCCAGTACCGCAATATGCGCGACGGCGCGCTGCAGACCACAGGCAATCCTTTCGATGTCGCCATCACAGGCGAAGGCTTTTTCCGCATCGAAACGGCAAACGGCGTCCGCTACACGCGCAACGGGAATTTCTACCTCAACAATGAAGGCCAGCTCGTCACCTCCGCCGGCGACTTCGTGCTGACGGATGCCGGTGCGCCCATCGCGTTCGCGCGCGACGAAACGGGCATCACCATCGCACGCGATGGAACGATCTCTACCGATCAGGGCCGCCGCGGCCGCCTCGCCATCGTCACCTTCGGAAACCCGCAGGACATGAAGAAGGCGGGCGACTCGCTCTTCGAGACCGCGCAGCAGGAAGTCCCCGCGCAGAATATCCGTCTCGTTCAGGGTGCGCTCGAAGGATCGAACGTCAATCCGATCCTCGAAATGACCAACATGATCGAAGTCACGCGCTCCTATGCCAGCGCGCAGAAACTCATCGACCAGGCAGACCAGATGCGCCGTCAGGCCATTCAGCAACTTGGCACACCCGCGGCCTGACGCCCGGCGCGCCCGAAACGCAGAGTAAGGAAGTACGCAAATGCAGTCGCTCAGCATCGCCGCCACAGGCATGATGGCCCAGCAGCTCAATGTCGAGGTGATTTCCAACAACATCGCCAACATGAGCACATCGGGCTTCAAGCGCCAGCGCGCCGAATTCCAGGACCTGCTCTACCAGAACCTGCGCCGCGTCGGCACCAATTCATCCGATGCCGGCACCATCGTTCCCGCCGGTGTGCAGGTCGGCCTCGGCGTCAAGACCGCCGCCGTCAATCGCATCATGACACAGGGCAATCTCGACAACACCGAGAACAAGCTCGACATAGCGATTCAGGGCCGGGGCTATTTCCGCGTCGAACTGCCGAGCGGCGAGGATGCCTATACCCGTGCCGGCTCCTTCCAGATCAGCGCCGATGGACAGCTCGTCACGGCGGATGGCTACACGCTTGCCCCCGGCATCAACATTCCGCCGGAAGCGATCGACGTCACCATCAGCCGCGATGGTCAGGTACAGGTCACGCTTCAGGGTGAGACCGCCTCGCAGGTCGTGGGCCAGATCGAACTTGCGACCTTTGCAAATGATGCCGGCCTCGACCCTCTCGGCAACAATCTTTTCACCGAAACCACTGCGAGCGGCGCTCCCACCATCGGCACTCCCGCCAATGATGGCGTGGGCAGCGTTCTTCAGGGCTTTCTCGAAACCTCGAACGTGAATGCGGTCAGCGAAATCACGACCCTCATCACGGCCCAGCGCGCCTACGAAATGAATGCCAAGGTCATCACCGCGTCCGACGAGATGATGTCCGTTACCACGAATATTAAGTAAGCGGTGATCGCCATGATGACACGCACCTTCAGCCGCTTCGCCGCCATCGCTGCCTTCGTGCTTGCCGCGAGCGCCGCACATGCGGCCGAACTCCGATCCGTCGTTACTGTCTCCGGAGAGACGGTCACGCTCGGGGACATTTTCGACAATGCCGGCAAGGCCGCCAATGTCGTCGTCGCCAATGCCCCCGCGCCGGGACTTCGGAGCGAAATCTCCATCTCGCGCATTTCGCTGGCCGCTCGCCGAAACGGCATCGAGTGGCGCAACGATGCGGGCCTCAGCCACATCGTCGTCGCCCGTAGCGGCGTTGCCGTGCCGGATGAAGAAGTTGCTTCTGTGATCGCCGGCGCCATCGGCGCGCAATCGACAGGCCTTCCCTCCTCCTCGCAGCTTCAGATCGACTTCACCAATGGAACTGCTGGCGTCCAGGTCGCCGGCGATGCGGAGATTTCGGTCAGCGTCGAACAGATTGCATTCAACCGCCGCAATGGCAATTTCACGGCCATCCTGCGCGCCCCGGCTGGCGATATGCTGAGCCCGGCACACCGCGTGACGGGCCGCGCCTATCCCGTCACCGATGTGCCCGTTCTCAACCGCGACATGCGTCCCGGCGATACTGTGCGCCATACCGATATCGACTGGATCCGCGTGCCCGCGAGCCGCGTCGGCCAGAACGTCATCACATCGCTCGATCAGCTTCTCGGCATGTCGCCTCGCTATCAGGCGCGCGCTGGCGAGCCGCTGCGCCTCGCCGATATGGTCCCGCCCCTCGTCGTCCAGAAAGGTGCGCAGGTCGACATGCTGCTCACTTCGGGTGCACTCACGCTGATCGCACGCGGCCGGGCGCTCGAGAATGGCGCCGTCGGCGACGTCATCAACGTTCTCAACACGCGTTCGAACCGAACATTGCGTGGCGTTGTGGACGGTCCCAACAGCGTCCGCATCGACACGCCGGGCAGCGCCCGCGCCGTATCTGCAACAACGCAATCGAACAATTCGTAACGGAACCGCCTGGCCCCAGGAGCCAGCACCGGAAAGGTAAAGTCAATGTTTGCCGGAAATGTTTCCCGCCTTGCCGCCATCGTCCTTCTTGCCACAACGCTTGGTGCCTGCAATGCGCCTGGCCGCCTTTCGAATATCGGAAAGGCGCCGGATCTCGCACCGATCGGGACGGCAGCGCCCGCCGTCTCCATGCGCATGCCGCAGCCCGAAGAGGTCGTCTATCAGCCGAACTCCCTGTGGCGCTCCGGCTCCCGCGCCTTCTTCCGCGACCAGCGCGCGGCGCGCGTCGGCGACATTCTGACCGTGAACATCAACATCACGGACAGCGCCAAGGTGAATAATTCGACGAAGCGCAGCCGCTCCAGCGCCGAAAGTGCCGGCGTGAACAACCTGCTCGGCTACGAATCCTATCTCGGCAAGGTCTTCCCCGACGCTGTCGACAAGTCAAATCTCGCCGATCTCGGCGCCACAAGCTCCAATAGCGGCGCGGGTTCCGTTGACCGCCGCGAGCAAATCGACCTCACCATCGCTGCCGTCGTGACTGATGTACTGCCAAACGGCAATCTCGTCATTGCGGGCCGCCAGCAGGTGCGTGTGAACTACGAGGTGCGCGATCTCCTCATCACGGGCATCGTCCGGCCCGAGGACATCAGCAACGTCAATACGATCCAGCATTCGCAGATTGCCGAAGCCCGCATCTCATATGGCGGCGAAGGACAGATCACCGATGTGCAGCAGCCGCGCTACGGCCAGCAGCTTCTCGACATCGTGATGCCCTTCTGACGATCGGCACGGCAGAAACGAAAAACGCGGCTCCGAAAGAGCCGCGTTTTTTGTTTACCGGTCATCAAACCTTGCGATCAGTCGTCCCGATAGACCTTCTCGCGCCGCTCGTGACGTTCCTGCGCCTCGATCGACAGCGTGGCGATGGGCCGCGCGTCGAGGCGCTTGAGGCTGATCGGCTCGCCCGTCTCCTCGCAATAGCCGTATGTCCCCTCGTCGATCCGGCGGATCGCCGCGTCGATCTTCGCGATCAGCTTGCGCTGACGGTCGCGGGTGCGGAGTTCGAGGGAGCGTTCGGTTTCGGAGGAGGCACGGTCGGCAAGATCGGGATGCTGAACCGAGTCGTCCTGCAGATGCTGCAGTGTCTCGCGGTTCTCGATCAGGATGTCCTCTTTCCACTTCGAGCTTGCGGCGGAAATATTCCTTCTGCCGCTTGTTCATGAACGGTTTCGTCGTCTGATGGCATCAGTAGCCCTTTGGGCAAACGCACGGCCATTTAGGCAATCTCGACACAAACCTTCGCCGAAGCGCGCGGAGTATAGGGAGCGGCTTCACGATTCTCAACCGGCCATCTCTGGCCAAGCCTGTGAAATATTTGTGGAAATTGCCGAATATCAAGGGCGGGAAAACGGCGGCCCGGAACAGGCCGAAACCTAGACTTTAGTATAGGTGCCGAACTTCGCCAGCTCCACCCGTGCCCTGAGCTCGATCTGGTCGAGAACATCCTTCAGGCGGGGGTCGCTGAATGCCGCCTGCTGGCGCTCGACCACGGAAAGAAGGCGCGAGAGCTTGGATTTGGGCAGTTGCCCGGCCAGAAGCGCCAGCTTGATTTCGTCCAGAATATCCAGCATCTCCTCGGCACGGCGGATCGCCTGGCGTTTCGGCGCATGGAGAGCGTCGTCCGCTGCCGGGGTCTCCTGAAGCGCCAGAAGCGCATCGACCGCCGCCAGCGATGCCGGCCCGGATAGCCCTGCCGCTCCGCGTGCTGCGGGAGCGCCGCCCAGCGAAAAGCTGCCGCTGCCGCTCCGCGCCGGTGTGGCGCGTGCCGGTCCTGTCTGCGAAGCCGATCTGCTTTCCCCGATCTTCATGGCCGTCTCCGGTCGGATTCCAGGCTGGAATTCCTCAATATCTCCAAAATGAACCTGAGGTCTTAATGCCCCGTTAAGCCTGTTGCCGGGCCGGGCAGCATTTGCCGGGAGGCGGCATCTTCTGCTCCCCTGAGGCAATGCTCGCGCCTTCACGCGCCGCGAAGAAACACAATAAAATCAATATCTTGAATTATATTCCTCGCATCTTTCTGCATGGCACGGCTTTCGCAAACAAAGGCCTGTATCGCAAGCGATTGAGTGGTCGATCCATGCCCCGTTTGATGTCCTGGCTATCCCTGTCCCGCCCCGCGGTTCTGCTGCTGGCGCTTTTTGCTGTCTGCGCCCTGGCGCCGCTGACGGCCGAAAAAGCCGAGGCAAGCTCGCGCATCAAGGACATCGTCGATGTCGAGGGCATTCGCGACAACATGCTGGTCGGATATGGCCTCGTCGTCGGCCTGAACGGCACGGGCGACACGCTCCGCAACGCTCCCTTCACCCAGCAGAGCCTGATCGGCATGCTCGAACGCCTCGGCGTGAACACGCGCGGAACCACGCTGAAGACCGCCAATGTCGCCGCCGTCATGGTGTCGGCCAACCTGCCCGCCTTCGCCACCCAGGGCACGCGCATTGATGTCACCGTGAGCGCCCTCGGCGATGCCTCGAACCTTCAGGGCGGCGTCCTTCTCGTCACGCCGCTGATGGGTGCGGACGGCGAGGTCTATGCGGTGGCTCAAGGGCCCCTGGCAACCGGCGGCTTTGCAGCTGTCGGCGAAGCAGCCTCAGTCACACGCGGCGTGCCGACCAATGCCCGCATTGCCAACGGCGCCATCGTGGAGCGTGAACTCGACTTCCGCCTCGCGGATCTGCGTACCCTGCGTCTTTCGCTCCGCAATCCGGACCTGACGACGGCCCAGCGCGTCGCCGGCGCGATCAACACCTTCCTCGGCGCGAATACCGCTATCGCCGACAATCCGACGACCGTCCAGCTCAACGTGCCGGCCGGCTGGCGGGGCGGCGTCGTCGGCCTTCTCACCGACATCGAGCAGCTTCGCGTCCAGCCCGATCTCGCCGCCAAGGTGGTCATCGACGAAGCCTCCGGCGTCATCGTCATGGGTCAGGATGTGCGAATCAGCAAGGTCGCCATCGCCCAGGGCAACCTCACAATCTCGATCAGCGAATCGCCGCAGGTAAGCCAGCCATCGCCCTTTTCGACGCAGGGCAACACTGTGGTCGTGCCTCGCACCAATGTCGACGTAAATGAGGAAGAAGGCCGCCAGCTTGGCATTATCGACGGCAGCATCAGCCTCGCCCAGCTAGTCGACGGCCTCAATGCGCTCGGCGTCAGCCCGCGCGACATGATCACCATTCTTCAGGCGATCAAGGCCTCCGGCGCACTGCAGGCCGAAATCGAGGTGATGTGATGGAAGCCCTGTCCGCCCTCGCTGCCTACATGCCGGCCGCCACGGTCAAACCGGCTCCAACAGCGCATGGCGCGCGCGATCCGCGCGCCTGGGAGGCGGCGAAGGATTTCGAGGCACAGTTCACGGCGACGCTGTTCCAGTCCATGTTCGATGGCATGGAGCAGGAAAATCCCTTCGGCGGCGGCCCCGGCGAAACCATGTTCCGCTCCCTCTTGGTGGACCAATATGGCCGCGAGGTCGCCAAGGCTGGCGGCATCGGCATCGCTGACGACATCTACCGCGAAATTCTCAAGCTTCAGGAGGCCGCCCGATGAGCGATATGCGCCGTACACCCGCCGAGGCGCTCGCTCCGGCTGACCTCGTCGATCGCATGATCGGCCTGACGATCGAACTGGGCGCCATCATCGCACGCGAAACCGAGGCGCTACGCAGTCGCAACCGCGAGGAACTGGCTGATCTCCAGCCGGAAAAGATCCGCCTCGCCAATGAATATGCGCTCGATGTCCAGTCCGTGCAGATCCGCAAGGAACTCATCGACCGCGCACCGGCCGACCGCGTCGCCCGGCTCAAGGCTGGCATGGTCGAACTCGACCGCCTCCTCATCCTCAATGGCGAGGCACTTGCCGCTGCCCGTTCGGTCTCCGAGGGCCTCATCCGCATGGTCGCCAACGCCATGAGCGAAAAGGCCGCACCGGCCCTAGGCTACGGTGCCAATGCTGCTGCCCCGCGCCGCCCCGCCACTGTCGCGGGCAGTGGCTCGCTGACACTCGATGCCCGCGTCTGATCGCATCTCTCCATTTCGGTATTTGTTAACCCGGTAGTAACCATGCCGGCCCGAAATGGTGCGGACATATCCTTTCCGCGCCAACCGGGGCACTATCCGAATGTCCACCATGACCAAGCGGCGTCCCAGCAGCGACAGCGACACCGAGCGCAGATTCGCGCAGGGCCAGCGCCTTCAGGCGCGCGAACGCCATGAGGACGCAGCTGCCCGTTACCGCAAGGTACTTGCCTCGAATCCGGCGCATATGGGCGCGCTCACCGGCCTGACCCAATGCCTGATCGCAACGGGCCACCAGTCCGATGCCGTCGCCCTGCTCGACCAAGCGGCGAAAGATGCGGGCCGGGCCATTCCCCGCCTTTTCGATCTCGCGGTGCTTTGCTACAGCGTGAAGCACAATTCGCTGGCCCGCAGCCTCTATGAACGCCTGCTCGAAGTTGACGCAGACAACGTCCCCGCCCTGATCAATCTCGGCGTCCTGATGGACGATATGGGCGAAAAGCAGCGCGCCGTAGACCTCCTTTCGCGCGCCATCGAGTTAAGGCCGGATTCCGCGACGGCCTATGGAATGCTCGGCAGAACGCTGACCGGCACCAAACTTTTCGATGACGCCCTCGCCTGTTATCGCCGCTCCATCGAGCTCAACCCCGGCATAGCCCAGACTTGGACCAATCTCGCCGCTCTCTTTGAAATTCTCGATCGCCAGCACGAAGCACTTCAGGCGCTGCAGCGCGCGCTGACCATCGACCCGGAATGCGACGCCGCCCGCTGGAACCTTGCCCGCATGCTTCTTGCGACCGGCTACACTGAGGAAGGCTGGGACATGTATGGCTTCGGCTTTGCCTGCGGGGAGCGTCAGCCCTATCGCCCTTTCCCCGGCCTGATCTGGGAAGGTCAGGACCTCTCGGACAAAACCATCATGGTCTGGCGTGAGCAGGGTCTTGGCGACGACGTGCTTTTCTCGACCTGCTACACCGATCTCATTGCGCGCGCAGGCCACGTCATTATCGAGACGGATCGCCGCCTCGTGCCTCTCTATCAGCGCACATGGCCTGAAGCGACAGTCCGCCCCGAAGAGTGGCGGTCCACCGGTCTCGGCAATTACGGCGAAGTCGATTTCGACTACACGGCCCCAGCGGGTCTCGTTGCAGCGCAGCTTCGAAGGCGTGTTGAAAATTTTCCGCCTGCCGTGACACCGCTCGCGCCCGATGCGGCCCGCATTGCCGAATGCCGTGAATGGCTCGATAGCCTCGGCCCCGGTCCCAAGCTGGGCATTTCCTGGACCTCGGGCAAGGTCGATGACCTCCGATCCATCTACTACACGCAGCTCGCGGACTGGTCCGCCCTGTTCGAAATCGAAGGCATCAAGATCGTCAACCTTCAATACACAAATGTAGAACAGGAAGCCGAAGCACTGAAGCGCGAGCGTGGCCTGACGCTGCATCGCATGCCGGGACTCGATCTCTTTAGTGATCTTGAAGGCGCCGCCGCCCTCACCTCCTGCCTCGATGTGACGGTCGGACCACCGAGCTTTCCGATTTCGCTGGCCGGCAGCCTCGGTGTGCCCACCTTCCATTATGGCCCCGCGCGCATCTGGACCAAGCTCGGTACGGACCGCATGCCCTGGTTCCCGAGCTTCCGCTGCTATGGTGTTGGCCGTTCGACCGACAAGCCGAAATTGGCAGCCACAATAATAAAAGACGTTGCCCGCTTCCTGCGTGGCTGAAGAAGGGCCCTTCTCCCAGTCCTTGGGAACAACCTGCCTCTCCGGCCCGGCAAAACTTTCCCAGGAAAAGGGGAAACTTGCCGACATCCCGGCCGCCAATCTTCTCTAACCCATTGATTTCATTGAAGTTCGAAACTGGCCCGCCATTTGCGACTGGGATGCCAGAAGCAATCGACGGATGCGGAGTATGGCAGAGCCCACTCAGGCACCCGGTTCGGCGAGACAGCGGTTCAGGTCCAGATCGAACTTT
>JAHBYK010000050.1 GCA_019635965.1 Parvibaculum sp.
GCTTGGGTCGCGCTTCCCGCAGGCGACGCCCGCCATTGTGGCGCGGGCCCGGTCCGAACGGCAGAAGGCGGGCTGCTGATCCGTCACGAGGTCGAAGGGGAGGGGAGATGAGCGCGCAAGGCAAGACCGCGCGGCACGCTGCCTCTCCCGTCACCGCCGATGAATTTGCCGCGCGTCTCGCCGCGCTTGCGCCATCGAAGCATCTCGCGGTCGCCTTTTCCGGCGGGCCGGATTCGCTCGCGCTGCTCATCCTTGCCGCGCAATGGGCGAAGCGCCGCAAGGCTGTTTCCCTTCACGCCTTCACCGTCGATCACGGGCTTCGTGCCGCTTCTGCCGCCGAGGCGAAGCGTGCAGCGGCCATGGCGCGCGCACTCGGTGTTCCCCATCTAATCCTCCGCTGGACGGGCGCAAAGCCCGCAAGCGGCATCCAGGCGGCGGCGCGCGAGGCGCGTTACCGGCTGCTGCTCGATGCCTGCCGTGCCGCCGGCGTGAACGATCTTCTCGTTGCCCATCACCTTGAGGATCAGGCGGAAACCTTCCTTCTCCGCCTTGCCCGCGGCAGCGGTGTCGATGGCCTCTCGGCCATGGCGCCCGCCCGTCCGCTCGCGGAGGATGAACCGTCCGTCCGCCTCATCCGACCGCTGCTCGATCTGCCGCGCGACAGGCTGCGCGCCACGGTCCGCCGCGCCGGGCTTCAGCCGGTCGAGGATCCGAGCAACGAGAACGAGGCCTTCGACCGCGTGAAAGCGCGCAAGGCTCTCGCCGCGCTCGCCCCGCTCGGTCTCGATGCGGCAAGGCTCGCGCGAACCGCCGGGCAGATGGCGCGGGCCCGCGCCGCGCTCGAATCGGCGACAGCGGCGCTGCTCTCCGGCCATGCGGTGCTTTCGCCCTTCGGCCATGTCGAGGCCGATGCCGCTGCCCTCGCCGCCGCGCCGCGCGAAACAGGCCTTCGCGCGCTCGCTCTCATCATCCGCATTGCCGGTGGAAATAACTATTCGCCGCGTCTCGAGGCGCTGGACGCTCTCTACGATGCCCTCTTGCAAGGCAAACTCGGGGCAGGGCGCACGCTCGCCGGTGTGAAACTCGCCGCCTCCGGCGCGCGGCTCATCGCAACGCGCGAGCTTGCGGCGGCCATGAAGGCGGGGCCGCTCGCCCTGCGCGCCGGAGAACAGGCCCTCTGGGATGGCCGCTTCCGGGTTTCGCTGCCGAAGGCGCCGCGCGGCCAGCGCCTTGCCGTCCGTGCGCTCGGCCAGGCGGGGCTCGCCCAGCTTGCAGCCCATGACATTGTTATTCCCAAGGCGCCGAAGCCTGCGCTGCTCGCGCTGCCGGGCCTCTGGCGGGAGGGCGCGCTTGTCGCGGCGCCTCATTTGGGGACGCTCGACCCCCGGATCGCCTGTCATGCGGCGCTTCGCCGCCCCGCCGCCTTTCCCTCGCAGGCACTGGCCGGAAAAGCCTGAAACTTTGCCGGTTCGGCCGCCGCTGGCACTTGGTAAACCTTTCTATGGTCACTATGTTCTTCTAGATTAGAAACGCTCAAGATATGCAGGGCCGCTTGGCATGGCCCCTGCAGAGCGGTCGTGTCCCGCTGGTGGATCCCGGTCGTCAGGTAAAAAGGTAGAACGCCTTGTCCAATTTCAAGAATTTCGCTGTCTGGGTGCTGGGCGCGTTGCTGCTCATCGCGCTGTTCAATCTGTTCCAGGGCCCCGCGCCGCGCGAAGGTGCGGGCTCCGAGATCAGCTATTCGCGCTTCCTTACCGATGTCACTTCCGGCAGCGTCAGCGAAGTCGTCATTCAGGGCGAAAAGGTCACCGGCACCTACACGAATGGCGGCAAGTTCGCGACCATCGCGCCGCAGGATCCTCAGCTCGTCGAAACGCTGAAGGCGCACAATGTCAGCATCGCCGCGAAGCCGTCCGAGGAGAATTCGCCCTCGCTGCTCGGCATCCTCGTTTCCTGGTTCCCGATGCTGCTGCTCATCGCGGTCTGGATCTTCTTCATGCGCCAGATGCAGGGCGGCGGCGGCAAGGCGATGGGCTTCGGCAAGTCCAAGGCCAAGCTGCTCACCGAGCGTCACGGCCGCGTGATGTTCGACGATGTCGCGGGTATCGACGAAGCGAAGGACGATCTCACCGAGATCGTCGACTTCCTGCGCGACCCGGCAAAGTTCCAGCGCCTTGGCGGGCGCATCCCGAAGGGCGTTCTTCTCGTCGGCCCTCCCGGCACCGGCAAGACGCTGCTTGCGCGCGCCATTGCGGGCGAGGCCAATGTGCCCTTCTTCACCATTTCCGGTTCCGACTTTGTTGAAATGTTCGTCGGCGTCGGCGCTAGCCGCGTGCGCGACATGTTCGAGCAGGCCAAGAAGAATGCGCCCTGCATCATCTTCATCGACGAAATTGATGCGGTCGGCCGTCATCGCGGCGCCGGTCTGGGTGGCGGCAATGACGAGCGCGAGCAGACGCTGAACCAGTTGCTCGTCGAGATGGACGGCTTCGAGCCGAATGAGGGCATCATCCTCATCGCGGCGACGAACCGGCCCGACGTGCTCGATCCCGCGCTCTTGCGTCCGGGCCGCTTCGACCGTCAGGTCGTGGTGCCGAACCCGGATGTCGTCGGCCGCGAGAAGATCCTGAAGGTTCACATGAAGAAGGTGCCGCTGGCGCCGGATGTCGATGCGCGCACCATCGCGCGCGGCACGCCCGGCTTCTCGGGCGCCGATCTTGCGAACCTCGTCAACGAGGCGGCCCTCATGGCGGCGCGGCGCGGCAAGCGTCTTGTCACCATGGCCGAATTCGAAGATGCGAAGGACAAGGTGATGATGGGCGCCGAGCGCCGCTCGATGGTGATGAGCGACGAGGAAAAGCGTCTCACCGCCTATCATGAAGGCGGCCATGCGCTGGTCGCGCTTCACATGCCGGCGTCCGATCCGATCCACAAGGCGACGATCATCCCGCGCGGCCGCGCGCTCGGCATGGTCATGCGCCTGCCGGAGCGCGACCAGGTGTCGGTGACGCGCGCCAAGCTCAAGGCGGATCTCGCCGTTGCGATGGGCGGCCGTCTTGCCGAGGAAATCATCTTCGGTCACGACAAGGTCACGTCGGGCGCTTCCTCCGACATTTCGATGGCGACCAAGATGGCGAAGGCCATGGTCACGCGCTGGGGCATGAGCGACAAGCTCGGGCCGCTCGCCTATGCCGAGAACGAGGAAGAAGTGTTCCTCGGTCATTCCGTGGCGCGCCAGCAGAACATGTCGGAAGAAACGCAGCGCGTGATCGACGCCGAAGTCCGCCGCATTGTGGAAGAAGGCTATGAGACCGCGCGCAAGGTTCTCACCGACCATATCGACGACCTGCACAAGATCGCGCAGGGCCTGCTCGAATATGAAACGCTGTCGGGCGAGGAAATCCAGAATCTCCTTAAGGGCGAGCCGCCCGTGCGCGATCGCGGCGATGCGCCCAAGGTTGCCGAGGGGCCGATCTCGTCGGTTCCCGTCACCGGCACCACGCCGAGCGGCGATGGCCCGATGGGCGTGCCGCCAGCGCCGCAGGGAACATGAAGCCCCGCAGGGAACGTGAAGTCCCGCAGGCACTGATTTGAAAGGGAGGCTCCGGCCTCCCTTTTTTCTTGCCGCCGCCTTGATTGCGCCGCGGTGGCGTCGTGAAATCCTCTCAGCCGGAAATCAGAGGAGAGATGCGATGAAGCTCGGTGCGGGACTTGTTTTGGCGGCGGCGCTTGCGCTTTCGGCTTGCGGTGACGATTCCGCAAAGGAGGCGGCTGGCGAGGCGCATGAGCCCTCGCGCTACGATGCGCTCAGCATCACCTATCTCTGCGAGGGGGGCGTCCGGGTGCAGGCCATCTATTTCAATTTCGAGGATGGCAATGCGCTTGCCGCGCTTTCCTATGACGGCACGCTGGCGCCGATGCGCATCATGCCGTCGGGGTCGGGCGCGAAATATACCTCGCTCAACGAGGAGCTTGGCTGGCGCTGGCACACCAAGGGCGACGAAGCGAGTTTGAGCTACATGGCGCCCGACGACACGGCGACGGAGCAGCCCGTGCTTCAGGGCTGCAAGAACATCCTTCACACCGGCGGCGCCGGCTAGGCCTCAAAAGAAAAAAAGGGAGGCTCACGGGGAGCCTCCCTTTCCCTGTCCGGCGTCTCCCGATGCCGTCAGTGCTGCTTCTCCGGCAGCCTCAGAACAAGTCCGTCAAGCCGTTCGTCCAGCGTGATCTGGCAGGCGAGACGGCTCGATTCGCGCACATCCTCGGCAAATTCGAGCATGCTCTTTTCGAGCCCGTCCTGTGCCGGGCCGGTCTTGGCGATCCAGGCGTCATCGACATAGACATGACAGGTCGCGCAGGCCGCCGCGCCGCCGCAATCGCCGTCGATGCCGGGCACGGCGTTCTTCACCGCCGCTTCCATCGCGGACATGCCGGCATCGGCCTCCACGGCATGAACCTTTCCGTTCGCCTCGACATAATTGACCCTGGTCATCCTTCTTCCTTTTCTTGTTATTGCTCGTGTCCGCGTTTCAATGTGCGTGGAGTTTCACGGGCATCGACGCATAGCCGCGCACGAAGTTCGAGCGAACGCGCACCGGCTCGTCCATCACTTCGACGCGCGAAAAGCGCTTCATGATTTCTTCCCAGAGGATCTTGAGCTGCATCTCGGCCAGCCGGTTGCCGACGCAGCGATGTACGCCGAAGCCGAAAGAGAGGTGCTGGCGCGGGCGCTCGCGGTCGATGATGAAGTCGTCGGGCCGGTCGATCGCCGTCTCGTCGCGGTTGCCGGAGATGTACCACATCACAACCTTGTCGCCCTTGCGGATCGTCTTGCCGCCCACTTCGGCATCGGCAATCGCGGTCCGGCGCATATGGGAGAGCGGCGTCTGCCAGCGGATGATCTCGGGCACCATGCTGTCGATGAGCGCCGGATTGGCATAAAGTTTCTCGCGCTCCTTCGGATTGCGGTCGAGCGCGAGCACGCCGCCCGACATCGAGTTGCGCGTCGTGTCGTTGCCGCCGACGATCAGCAGCAGCACATTCCCGAGATAGTTCTGCGGGGTCATGTCGCGCGTCGCGGGCGAATGGGCGAGCATGGAAACGAGGTCCATGCCGGGATTCTTCACGCGCTCGTTCCAGAGGCCCTGGAAGGTCGCCGCACATTCCATGAGTTCGCTGGTGCGCTGTTCCCAGCTATCGACGATGCCGCTGCCGGGTTCGGCGGTTGCCACATCCGACCAGCGTGTCAGCTTCGAGCGTTCCTCGAAGGGGAAGTCGAAGAGCGTTGCGAGCATCTGTGTCGTCAGCTCGATCGAGACGGCGGGCACCCAGTCGAATGTCTCGCCAACCGGCAGGCCGTCGAGTGTGCGGCAGATGCGTTCGCGGATGACACCTTCGAGCTTTGCGAGGTTCGCCGGCGCGACGATGGGGCTCACGGCCTTGCGCTGTTCGTCGTGGCGCGGCGGGTCCATGGCGATGAAGTTCGGCAGGTCGATCGAACCCTCGTTGCTGCTCTTCTGGATCCCGTCCTCGATGATGATGCCGCCAAGGCTTGCTTCGGAGGAAAACACCTGGTGGTTCGTATCCACCGCCATGATGTCCTTGTATCTGGTGATCGACCAGTAGGGCCCATAGGCGCTTTCGGCGCAGTAATGAACCGGGTCTTCGCGGCGCAGGCGGCGGAAATAGTCGCCTTCGATATTGCGTTCGAAAAGCTCGGCGCGGCTCACGTCGATCCGGTCGAGCGGCAGGCTGTCCGCTTCCGCCGCGGACAAGGCGGTTGCAAGTGCGGTCATGATCTCTCCTCCCTCATGGCCATATTGAGTAATATATCAATAGCTATCCGCCCCGGAGTCAATATGGGTTGAAATGGCCTATATGGATCAGGTATCCAGATTCCCCCGGTGCTATGATCGGCGCCGGTTTTCCAACGCTTTCCTCAAGAAAGGCCCAAATTGCCAGCATCTGTCCGCACACCGCGTACCCGCCTCGCGCCCGAAGCCCGCAAGGCTCAGTTGCTCGAATGTGCGCTGGCGGCCTTTGCCGAACATGGCGTCGCGCGGGCGACCCATTCGCATGTCGCTGAGCGGGCGGGCGTTTCCATTCCCGCCGTTCATTCCTATTTCCGTACGCGCGACGATCTTGTCGCTGCCGTTCTCGCGGAAGTGGAGACCTATCTTCTCGATGTCGTGTCGGATTCGCTCGGCGGCCCGAAGGATGTGCGCGAAGCCTTGACGCTTCTGGCGACGCGCTTTGCCCATGCCGCGCGCGAGAAGCCGGACATGATCAAGGTCTGGCTCGACTGGAGCACCGGCGTGCGCGCGGATGTCTGGCCGCATTACATGGCCGTGCTCGACCGGCTCCATGCCATCGCGCAAAAGCTCTTTCTGCGCGGCAAGCGGGAAGGCGTGCTGCCCGCAAGTCTCAATGTGAGGGCGGCGGCGCGGATCTATCTCGGCGGCGGGCACACGGTCGCGCTGATGCAGTTTGCAGGCGCGGGCAAGCGCGACCTCGAAACGCTGATCGAACAGCTCGTCACGGGCGTCATGGGCGTCGGCGTGGAGGCGGCGCGGCGCTGAAGCCTTCGCGCCTCGTGTCTTGCCGTGCTAGAACCTGCCCATGTTCCAGCGCCCCCTCATTTTCGGCATCGTCAATATCACGCCGGACTCCTTCTCCGACGGCGGACGATATTTCGCGGCCGACGCGGCCATCGCCCATGCGAAGCGGCTTGCGGCGGAAGGCGCCGATGTGATCGACCTCGGCCCCGCCTCGTCGAACCCGGATGCGGTGCCCGTCCCGGCGGCGGAGGAAATCCGCCGCCTCGCGCCGGTCATGGAGGCGCTGGCGGGCGAGGGGATCGCGCTTTCGGTCGACAGTTTCCGGCCCGAGACGCAGGCTTTCGCGCTCGCGCATGGCGCGGCCTGGCTCAACGATATTCGCGGCTTTGCCGAGCCTTCCTTCTACCCCTCGCTTGCCGCGTCCGGTGCGCGCCTCATCCTCATGCATTCGATCCAGCGCGACGGCAATGCCGACCGGCGCGAGACGCCCGCGGGCGACATCGTCGAAAGCATCTGCCGCTTCTTCGAGGCCCGAATCGCGGCGCTCGTCGCGGCCGGAATCGGGCGGGAGCGGCTGGTTCTCGACCCCGGCATGGGCTTCTTTCTCGGGCCGCGCCCGGAAACCTCCTTCGAGGTGCTCTCACGGCTTGGCGAGATCGAGGCCCGTTTCGGCCTGCCGGTCTTTGTTTCCGTGTCGCGGAAGTCGTTTCTGCGGGCGGTCACTGGCCGGGCGCCGGGGGAGGCGGGGGCGGCGACGCTCGCCGCCGAATTGCTTGCCGCGGAGCGCGGGGCCCGCTTCATCCGCACCCATGAGGCCCGTCCGCTGGCCGATGCGCTGGCCGTTCTGGCCCGTTTCGGCACGGCCCCGGCTGGTTAATGAAAGATTTAGCAAGAAAACTTTAACTGCAAATGGCGCATAGAATCCTATATTCGCCACATATCAACCGTTAGATGTGGATGTGTCGCTTGGGGGGGCGTGCCGGGGCCGTGGGGGCTTTTGTTGCAGGCCGAGAATGAGACACAGACCGAGAAGAGGCGCGAGGACCGTAAATCTCATGGCCCGCAAGTATTTTGGCACCGACGGCATCCGCGGGACCGCCAATACCGGACATATGACCGCCGAGACGGCGCTGCGCGTCGGCATGGCGGCTGGCCGCGTTTTCCGCCGCGGCGAGCATCGTCACCGCGTGGTGATCGGCAAGGACACGCGCCTGTCCGGCTACATGCTGGAGCCCGCGCTCACCGCCGGTTTCACCTCGATGGGCATGGACGTATTTCTTTTCGGCCCGCTGCCGACGCCAGCCGTCGCCATGCTCACCCGTTCGCTCCGCGCCGATCTCGGCGTGATGATCTCCGCCTCGCATAATTCCTTCGAGGACAATGGCATCAAGCTGTTCGGCCCCGACGGGTTCAAGCTCTCCGACGAGGTGGAGCTTGCGATCGAGCACCATATGGACAATGGCCTTGCCGACAATCTCGCGGGCTCGCGCGCGCTTGGCCGCGCGAAGCGGATCGAGGATGCGCAGGCGCGTTATATCGAGCATGTGAAACATTCTTTCCCCAAGCAGCAGACGCTTGAAGGGCTTCGCATCGTCGTCGATTGCGCCAATGGCGCCGCCTACAAGGTCGCGCCCGCCGTGCTCTGGGAGCTGGGCGCGGAAGTGGTCACGGTCGGCACCGATCCCAACGGCTTCAACATCAACGAGGAATGTGGCTCCACCTCGCCGGAGCGCATGTGCGCCACGGTGCGCGAGCGCCGTGCCGATATCGGCATCGCGCTCGATGGCGATGCGGACCGCGTCATCATCGCGGATGAGCGCGGCAAGATCGTCGATGGCGACCAGATCATGGGCCTCATCGCGCGGCACTGGAAGGATATGGGCACGCTCTCGGCGCCCGGCATCGTCGCTACCGTCATGTCCAATCTCGGCCTCGAGCGTTATCTGAATACGCTCGGCCTCGATCTCATCCGTACCCAGGTCGGCGACCGTTATGTCGTCGAGCATATGCGCCAGCACGGCTACAATGTCGGCGGCGAACAGTCCGGCCATATCGTGCTCAAGGACTTCTCGACCACCGGCGACGGTCTCATCGCCGCGCTTCAGGTTCTTGCCGTGCTGAAGGCCGAGGACCGTCCGGTCAGCGAACTCACCCATGTTTTCGATCCGCTGCCGCAGCTTCTCAAGAATGTCCGCTTCAAGCGGGGCGAGCCGCTGAAGGACAAGGATGTGCAGGAAGCGATCCGCGAGGGCGAGAGCCGTCTCGGCGCGAGCGGCCGTCTCGTCATCCGCAAGTCCGGTACCGAGCCGCTTATCCGCGTCATGGCGGAAGGCGACGACGAAAAGCTCGTCACATCGGTCGTCAACGACATTGCCGCCGTGATCGAGCATAATGCAGCCTGATTTCGGGCAGCATCGGCGTCGGGCATTTCAATGACAGCTTCTCCTCAGGGCCGCGTTCTCATCGTGGCGGGCTCGGATTCGGGCGGCGGCGCGGGCATTCAGGCCGACATCAAGTCGGTCACGGCGATGGGCGGCTTCGCCATGACCGCCGTTACCGCGATCACGGTCCAGAACACGCTCGGCGTCAGCGCCATTCACGAGGTGCCGCTCGATATTGTGGTGGGGCAGATGCGCGCCGTGCTCGATGATCTCGGCGCCGATGCGGTCAAGACCGGCATGTTGCACAGCGCCGCCATTGTGGAAGCGGTCGCGGAGGAGCTGTCGCGCGGCGAGGCGCTTTTGCCGCTCGTCGCCGATCCCGTCATGGTGGCGAAGGGCGGGGCGTCGCTCCTTGAAGATTCCGCCGTCGCCGCGATCCGCGAAGTGCTGATCCCGCTTGCGGCCCTCGTCACGCCGAATGTGCCGGAGGCGGAAGTCCTCACCGGCCGCAGGATCGAGGATATCGAGGGTCAGAAGGCGGCGGCCGATGCGCTGCTCGGCCTCGGCGCGGAAGCGGTGCTGCTCAAGGGCGGGCATCTGCCGGGCGGCATGATCTTCGATGTGCTGGCGACGCAGGAGACGATGGAAATCTTTTCCTCGCCGCGCATCGACACCCGCCACACGCATGGTACGGGCTGCACGCTTGCATCGGCCATCGCCGCGCTTCTCGCCCAGGGGCTCGATCTCACCGCCGCCGTCGCCACCGCGCGCGACTATGTGCATGAGGCGATCCGCACGGCGCCGGGCTTCGGCAAGGGGCACGGGCCGCTCAATTTCCTGGCCACCTTCGGCGCGGACGAGGACTGATCCTCACGCCGGCATGGCAATCCCGGTATGCGCGTCCGACAGAAGCGCCGCCAGCGTGTCGAGGCCGCGCTTCAGCTCGTTGCGCGTCTGCGGCTGGCCGATGGCGAGCCGTACATGGCGCGAGGCGCGGTCCATGCGGCCGACCATGAAATCCTCGCCCGCGGCAATGGCGACGCCGCGCCGCCGCGCTGCCTCGACAAAGGCATGGGCGCGCCATTCATGCGGCAGTTCGAGCCACACATAAAGCGATGCGGGATGGGCTTTCATCGCATGGCCCGCAAGCAGCCTTTCCGTCATCGCGTGGCGTTCGCGCATTTCATGGATGATGTTCCCGCAGATCCTTGCCGCATCGCCATTCGCCATCAGGCGTGCCGCCAGTTCGGCCATCAGCGGCGGCACGGTCTGTCCCTGACCGTGCAGAATGGCGCGGGCGCGTTCGCGCATTGCGCGGGGCGGCACGAGAAACCCGGCGCGCAGCCCGCAGCCTGCCGTCTTGGCGAGGCTCGTCGTGTACCAGGTTTGCTCCGGCGCGAAATGGGCAAGCGGCAGCGGCCGCTCTCCGGCCAGCATCCCGTAAATGTCGTCCTCGATGATGGCGATGCCGTGCCGTTCGGCGATGGCGGCGATCTCGCGCCGCCGCGCCTCTGACATGATGGCGCTGGTCGGGTTCTGCAACGTCGGCACGATGAAGAGCGCGGCGGGGTTCAGCTCGCGCGCCGCGCGGTCGAGCGCCTCCGGCATGAGCCCTTCACCGTCTATATCGACCGGCGCCACGCGGCGCCCCATCAGCCCTGCCTGGTTCACCATCGCGTGATAGGTGAGGGCTTCGGTGAGGATCGTATCGCCCGGTTCGGTCGTGCAGAGAATGGCCGTCAGGATCGCCTGCTGCACGCCGGAGCAGATCAGCACATCGTCCGCCTGCGGAGCAAAGGGACCGAGCGCAAGCCAGGCAGCCGCGGCTTCGCGTTCCGCGGGTCCGCCGCCCGGAAGCATGTAGCTGTTGAAGGGCGAGGGGCCGGCGCGCCCCGGCAATTCGGCGAGAATGGCGCTCATCGCCGCGCCCATGATGTCGGTCTGTCCCGCCGGCGGGGCATAGGCGGCCTTCATCGCCACATCGGTCGCCTCGGGCAGCGTCAGGAAACTTGCCGAACCGACGCCCCTGTCGCTGCGCTCATGTCCGCCCGGCGCGCGCACATAGGTGCCGCGGCCAACCTCGCCCGACACCTCGCCGCGCGTGGCGGCCAGCGCATAGGCGCGCGAAACCGTGCCCACGGTCACGCCCAGCGCAAAGGCGAGATCGCGGACAGGCGGCAGCCGCGTGCCCGGCGGTGCCTCGCCGGATTTGATTGCATCGCGCAGCGCATCGGCGATGGCGCGATAGCGGGGGCCGGCGCGGGCGGCGATATTGTCACGGCTGAACGGGAAAATTGTCATAGGTACAATTTACACATTGATTGTCGTTTTTGAGTCAATCATGTTTCCCGCACGGTATCAATCGTCGAAATAGCCCGGAAACTTGTTCGTTTCCTTCAGATTGTATCGGTACAATTTTTGGCGGAGATGAAAATGAAGGCGGCGCTCTATCAGGTCGATGCATTTGCGGATCGCGTGTTCGAGGGCAATCCTGCCGCGGTCGTGCCGCTCGATAGCTGGCCCGCAGACGCGGTGATGCAGGCGATTGCCGCCGAGAATAATCTCGCGGAAACGGCCTTCATCGTGCCGGAAGGCGAGGGCTACCGGCTGCGCTGGTTCACGCCGGCCGTCGAGGTCGATCTCTGCGGCCATGCAACGCTTGCCACCGCGCATGTGCTTTTCACGCATCTTGGCCATGCGGCGCCCGAAATCCGTTTCGAGACGCGCAGCGGCACGCTCGCCGTGAAGCGCGAGGGCGATCTTCTGTCAATGGATTTTCCGGCCGCGAAGCCGAAGCCCTATCCCGCGCCGGATGCGATTGCCGGGGCGCTCGGCGGCAAGCCGCTTGTCTGGCTCAAGACGAACAATCTCATGGCCGTGTTCGGGTCCGAGGCGGAAGTTGCCGCTCTCGCGCCGGACTTCTCCCTTCTTGGCCGGTCGCTCGCGCCGATGAATGCCGGCCTCATTGCCACTGCGCCTGGCAGCGGCGGTATCGACTTCGTCTCGCGCTTCTTCGCGCCGGTGCATGGCATCGACGAAGACCCGGTCACGGGCTCTGCCCATTGCACTTCCGTTCCCTACTGGGCGAAGAAGCTCGGCAAGAGCGATCTCGTCGCGCGGCAAATCTCGAAGCGCGGCGGCACCCTCTGGTGCAGCGATGCAGGCGAGCGCGTCATCATGCGCGGGCGCTGCGCGGATTACATGAAGGCCGAAATCTCGTTCTGAGGCGGTAGGACCGCGTCCGATTCTGGTGGCGCGCCGTTTCGCCGGACCGGCCATTTGCACGAATTTCCGCGGGACGCTGCGGTTTCCGGCGCCCGCGATTTTCCGTCGCGGGGGTGTCATTTGACTTGGGGATTGGAGAGGCATATACGCAGCGGCGGGACACCCCTCCCCACCGAGGGGCAGCTATCTGAAAGGGTAGGTTGCAAATGACCGCCACTGAGCGTCCGGCTGTGCGTCCGGCCAATCCGCACTTCTCCTCCGGCCCTTGCGCCAAGCGCCCCGGCTGGTCCGTCAAAAATCTCGAACATGCCCTCGTTGGCCGCAGCCACCGGTCGAAGCCCGGCAAGGCGCGCATCGTCGAGACGATCGACAAGACCCGCGCCATTCTCGGTGTACCCGCGGATTACCGCATCGGCATCGTGCCCGCTTCCGATACCGGCGCCGTCGAAATGGCGCTCTGGTCGCTGCTCGGTGCGCGCGGCGTCGACATGCTTGCCTGGGAGAGCTTCGGCGAAGGCTGGGTCACGGATGTCGTGAAACAGCTCAAGCTCAAGGACACCCGCGTTCTCAAGGCGCCTTACGGCCAGCTCCCGAATCTCGCGGAAGTCAATTTCGACAATGACGTCGTCTTTACCTGGAACGGCACCACCTCCGGTGTGCGCGTACCGAATGGCGACTGGATCGCGGCGGACCGCAAGGGCCTCACGATCTGCGACGCGACGTCCGCCGCCTTCGCGCAGGATCTTCCCTGGCCGAAGCTCGATGTCGTCACCTATTCCTGGCAGAAGGTGCTGGGCGGCGAGGCCGCGCATGGCATCCTGATCCTCAGCCCGCGCGCCGTCGAACGGCTGGAGAGCTACACGCCTGCCTGGCCCATGCCCAAGATCTTCCGCATGACCAAGGGCGGCAAGCTCATCGAAGGCATCTTCAAGGGCGAAACGATCAACACGCCGTCCATGATCTGCGTCGAGGATTATCTCGATGCGCTCAACTGGGCTGAATCGATCGGCGGCCTCAAGTCGCTCATCGCGCGCGCGGATGCGAATGCCGCCGTGATCGCCGAATGGGCGGGCCGCACCCCCTGGGCCGAATTCCTCGCCGAAAAGGTCGAGACGCGTTCGAACACGTCCGTCTGCCTCAAGATCGTCGATCCGCGTGTGACCGCGCTCGACGAGGAGGCGCAGGTCGCCTTTGCGAAGAAGATCGCCGATCTTCTCGACAAGGAAGGCGTCGCCAATGACATCGCGGGCTATCGCGATGCACCGGCGGGTCTGCGCATCTGGGCGGGCGCGACGGTCGAAACGACAGACATGCGCGCGCTGATGCCCTGGCTCGACTGGGCCTTCGCTGAAGCCATCGCCTCGCTCCAGGCGGCGGCGTAACAGGCGCCGGCGGGCATTTCATGCCCGCCCATCACAGAATTCCATTCAGGGAGCGTTCCCATGCCCAAGGTTCTTATTTCCGACAGCCTGTCCCCCGCCGCCGTCCAGATCTTCAAGGATCGCGGCATCGAGGTGGATGTGAAGACCGGTCTCGACCGCGACCAGCTCATTGCGATCATCGGCGAGTATGATGGCCTTGCCATCCGCTCGGCCACCAAGGTGACGCCGCCGGTTCTTGCCGCGGCGAAGAAGCTGAAAGTGGTCGGCCGTGCCGGCATCGGCGTTGACAGTGTCGATCTTCCGGCCGCGACGGCCGCAGGCGTCATCGTCATGAACACGCCTTTCGGCAATTCGATCACCACCGCCGAACATGCGATTTCGCTGATGCTTTCGCTCGCCCGCGACATCCCGCAGGCCAATGCCTCCACCCATGCGGGCAAGTGGGAAAAGTCGAAATTCATGGGCGTCGAAGTGACGGGCAAGACGCTCGGCGTCATCGGCTGCGGCAATATCGGCTCCATCGTCGCCGATCGCGGCCTCGGCCTGCGCATGAAGGTCATCGCCTTCGATCCGTTCCTGACGCCCGAGCGCGCGCAGGATCTCGGTGTCGAGAAAGTCGATCTCGACGAGCTTCTGAAGCGCGCCGATTTCATCACGCTGCATACGCCGCTCACCGACAAGACGCGCAACATCCTCAATGCCGAGAGCCTTGCGAAGTGCAAGAAGGGCGTGCGCATCATCAACTGCGCGCGTGGCGGTCTGATCGTGGAGGCCGATCTCAAGGCCGCCATCGAGAGCGGTCATGTCGCGGGCGCGGCGCTCGACGTATTCGAGGAAGAGCCGGCAAAGTCCAATCCGCTGTTCGGCATGGAGCAGGTCATCTGCACGCCGCATCTCGGTGCCTCCACCAACGAGGCGCAGGAAAATGTCGCGCTTCAGGTCGCCGAGCAGATGTCGGACTATCTCCTCACCGGCGCGATCACCAATTCGGTCAACGTGCCGTCCGTTTCCGCGGAAGAGGCGCCGAAGCTCACCCCGTTCCTCACGCTCGCGCAGCAGCTCGGCTCCTTCGCCGGTCAGCTCACCGAGACGGGCATCTCCGCCGTCACCATCGAATATGCGGGCGAAGTCGCGGAGATGAATACGCGCGTGCTGACCAATGCCGCGCTCACCGGCCTTCTCAAGCCGCAGCTCGAAGACGTGAACATGGTCTCGGCGCCGGTCATCGCCAAGGAACGCGACATCAAGGTCACGGAAGTCCGGCTCGAACAGCAGGGCGCCTATGAAACCTATATTCGCCTCATCGTGAAGACGGAGCGGCAGGAGCGCGCGGTTGCGGGCACGGTGTTCTCCGGCGGTCTGCCGCGCATCATCCAGGTGAAGGGCGTGAACATGGAGGCGACGCTTGGCCGTCACATGCTCTATGTCACGAATATCGACAAGCCGGGCTTTATCGGTGCGCTTGGCTCGCTGCTCGGCAAGGCCAACATCAACATCGCCAATTTCAATCTCGGCCGCGAAAAGGCTGGCGGCGATGCGATCTGCCTGATCGAGGTCGATGCCGATGTGCCGGCGGGCGTGCTTGAGGAGATCAAGGCCCTGCCGCATGTGGTGCAGGTGAAAGCCCTGAGTTTCTGAGGCTTTTCCTTCGGAAATCCGGGTATGGCGGGCCTCGTGCCCGCCATATTCATTTTGGACCGGGTAATTCTTTCTTAACCATCGGAGTCCGAGACTTGTCCCCGGGTGTACGAGTATTGCCGGGGGGCAAGATGGATTATCACGGACAAGGGTTCCGCGATCCGAGGCTTGCGTATCTTTTCGACTATTGGCGCGCAAAAAAGGGCGAGCGTATCGCCGCATCGCGGACGGATCTGCTGCCGTCCGAGATCAAACCCTTTCTCACGATCATGAACCTGATCGACGTGCAGCGCGATCCCATGCGCTTCCGTCACCGGCTTGTCGGCACGGAGATCGTCGACTGGCTCGGGCGCGATGTGACGGGCGCGATGGTTTCGCCCGAGCTTTACGGGCCCGCCTTCGAGCGTGTCTTCGACGGGTTGCGCGCCGTGACGGAGGAAGTGCGGCCCTATCGCCGCCTTGCGCGGCTCTCCTGGTATGACCGGAGCTGGCTTGCGGTGGAGTCTCTCGAATTGCCGCTCATCGACAGCGCAGGCGAGGTCAACATGATCCTGCGTGCTGCGAGCCATTTCAACGTCGCGCAATCAGACGGGCGCGATTGCGAGGTCTGGCCGCTCGCGGCGTGAGCCCCGCCTAGTCCGGCTTGTTGCAGTCGGGAATCCGCAAACCTTCCGGCAGGATGGTCGTCGCGTCGCCGCAGGCCGTCGAAAGCTGCTCGTTGGTGAGCCCGCTCACATGCGTGAAATTCGCGCCGCGGAAGTCTCCTCCCGAAATGTCCACCCGGGCGAGCCAGGCATGATCGAAGCGTGCGCCGCGCGCATCGACATTTCTCAAGGACAGGCCGTTCACGAATTCGAGGATGCGAAGGTTCGCCCCGCGAAGATCGGCGCCGGTGAAATCGGCATTGTTGACGCGCACGGCGTCGAGCCGCGCATTGCGCAGGATGGCATTGCGGAAGCTCGCCCGTGTCAGGTCGGAGCCTGCGAGGTTCGAACCGGAAAGGTCCGCTCCGTCGAGCTTTGCGCGGGTCAGGTGGATGCCCGTCATGTCGGAGCCGCGCAGCTTTGCGCCGGTCAGGTCGGTTCGCTGGAAGGCGGCGAGGCGCAGAAACGAGCCGTCCAGATTTGCACCGCGCAGATTGCACTTCTCGCAGTTGATGATGATCTTGAACTGCTTTTCCGCAATCTCGGCAACAAGGGCCTCGACTTCCGGCGAGGCGGTGATTTCGGCTTTCGCGGTCTGGGCGGAAAAGGCGGCAAGAGCGGCCGCCAGCAACAGCTTCGGCCATGAAACAGGTTTCGTCATTCCGTCCTACTCGAACCTCGTCGCAATCGGCGTGCCGCGCTTCAGCGTTTTCGTCACCGGCGTTTTCTCGATGATGTCGCGGATCCGCTCCATCTGCTCATCCGTCAGCCTTTCGCTGAAGCCTATCACACGTTCAATCCTTTCATTGCCATCCTTGTCGCGGGAAAAGGTGAGGTCCGCCTTGATGGTGCCGAGCGTCCAGCCTTTCCGGTCCGCATAAAGCCGCAGCGTCGCCGATGAACAGGCGGCAAGCGAGGCGAGCAGCAGCTCATAGGGCGCGGGGCCCTTGTCGCTGCCGTGATTGCTCAGTGGCTCATCCGCCGTCAGCCGGTGCTGGCGCGCCTCGATTTCCTGAAACACGCCGTCATGGCTCACGAGATGCACATGCGTCGCCATCGTCACCTCTCCGGCAAGGGAATGAAGTCGGTCTCGCCGGGCACCGGCTTGAAGCGGCCCTGTGCCCAGTCCTCTTTCGCCTGCTCGATGCGTTCGCGGCTCGACGAGACGAAATTCCACCAGATATGGCGTGGGCCCTCCAGCGCCGCGCCGCCGAGCAGCATCATGCGCGCCTTCGCCGCCGCCTTGATGGTGATGCGGTCGCCCGGCCGGAAGATCAGAAGCTGCGGGCCTTCGAATGTCTCGCCTGCGATCTCCACTGCGCCTTCGGCGAGATAGATCGCGCGTTCCTCATAGTCGGGGTCGAGCGGCGCGCTCGCACCGGCCTCCAGCGCAAGGTCGGCATAGAACCAGTCGGAGAGCGTTTTCACGGGCGAGCGCTTGCCGAATACATCGCCCGCGATCACGCGCGCCGTCATGCCGCCATCGGTTACGACCGGCAGGCTCGTTTCCGGGTAGTGCTGGAAGCCGGGATCGGATTCCTCCAGCGCCTTCGGCAGCGCGATCCAGCTTTGCATCCCGAAGACGCGCTGGCCGTTCTTGCGCTGTCGATCGGGTGTGCGCTCCGAATGGGCGATGCCGCGTCCCGCCGTCATCAGGTTCATGGCGCCGGGCAGAATTTCGAGCGCATTGCCCTCGCTGTCGCGGTGCATGATCGCGCCATCGAAAAGATAGGTGACGGTCGCAAGGCCGATATGCGGATGCGGCCTCACATCCATGCCGGTGCCGGGCTGCATGGCGGCCGGCCCCATCTGGTCGAGAAAGATGAAGGGCCCCACCATCTGCCGCTTCGCCTGCGGCAGCGCGCGGCGCACCTCGAAATTGCCGATGTCGCGGGCGCGCGGCACGATGGCGAAATCGAGTGCATCGCAGGACTTCCGGTCCCCCGGTTCGGGGTCCTTGTCGGGCAGCCAGCTCATATCATGCTCCAATGACGGGAAGCGCAGGATAGCGGCGGCAGGCGCCAAAGTCCCTTCCCTTGC
>JAHBYK010000051.1 GCA_019635965.1 Parvibaculum sp.
GGAAGCCCTGCCGTGACAGGGAGAAATCTGGTGGAGGCGCCGGGTACCGCCCCCGGGTCCGAATGGTTTATTGCACAATCCGTTTATCGCCATAGCCGGGCGGCGAACCGCCGGCACATCCAATATAGGGATGAATTGCCGGAATTGAACCTCAATTCCGCCGGAAATCCTGCCGATCCTTCCGCACGGGGCGCGGGAGAGAGGATTTGCCGATGATGAACCGCCGCAGCTTCGTCGCGGGCGGCGCCGGGCTTGCCGCCCTTCTTTGCGCTGCGCCGGGACTTGCCGGTGTCTCCCGCGATCCGGCGGCGCGTCTCGTCGCGGCGGCAGAGGGACAGATCGGCGTCACCACCATCTATGACGGCGCCTATCGCCGCATCGCCTATCCGGGCGGCGATGTCGCACCGGAGCGGGGCGTCTGCACCGATGTGGTGATCCGCGCCTATCGCACGGGGCTCGGGATCGACCTCCAGCGCCTCGTGCATGAGGACATGGCGTCGCATTTTTCCATCTATCCGAAGAATTGGGGCCTTGCGCGGCCCGACCCGCATATCGACCATCGCCGTGTGCCGAACCTCCAGACATTTCTGAAGCGGCAGGGCGCCTTGCTGCCGCCGGAGGAGGCGCTCAGACCTGGCGACCTCATCACGCAGATGATCGGCGGGCGGCTGCCGCATATCGCGGTGATGTCGGACAGGCGCGTGCGCGGCGCGGATCGGCTCATGGCGATCCACAATATCGGCGCAGGCGCCGAATATGCCGACCTCTTGCCGCGCTTTCCCGTGACCGGGCGCTACCGCTATCTGCCGGAAGCGTGAGTCCTCATTCCGCCGGCAGGTTTTCGCGGAAGATGCGGATGACATTGCCGCCCATCACCTTGAAGATTTCCTCCTCGGTGAAATTCGCCTTGCGCATTTCTTCTGTCAGGACCGCAATCTCCGATGTGTCGAAATCCGTGCGGACGGCGCCGTCATAGTCGGAGCCGAGGCCGACATGATCAACGCCCAGAAGCCCGATCGCATAGCGGATGGTGCGCACGACATTTGCCGGGCTCGAGTCGCATATCGCGCCCGGCCAGTAGCCGATGCCGATCACGCCGCCCTTTGCGGCGATGCGCTTTGCGAGATCGTCGTCGAGATTGCGCGGGCTGTCGCAGGCGCCGCGCAGTCCGGTATGCGAGAGCACGATGGGCTTCGTGGCAATCGCCAGCACATCCTCCACCACGGCGGGGGAGGAGTGTGCGACGTCGATGGTGATGCCGAGGCGTTCCATTTCGCGGAGCGCCTCCTTGCCGAAATCGCTCAGGCCTTCGCCGGTGATGCCGTGAAAGGAGCCGCCAAGCTCATTGTCGAAGAAGTGATGGAGCCCCATCAGCCGGTAGCCTGCGGCATGGAGCCGTTCGACATTGGCAATGCCGCCTTCGAGCGGATGCGATCCTTCAATGCCGAGCAGTCCGCCGATCTGGCGCGAGCCTCCGGCGCGGGCGGCGAGAAGCGCGTCGAGATCGGCGCGGCTGCGGATGATGCGGAGCGTCTCCGGCGCGCGGCGTTCGGCATCTTCGAGTTTCCACGCCTGATAGAGCGCGCGTTCGAGCAGGCTGTCCCAGGTGCGGGCGGGCCAGCGCTGCACCATCAGCAGCCAGGGCAGCACATCGGAGCCCGCCTCGTTGCTTTCGTAGTTCTGGCCGAAAGGCACTTTGGTGACGGCGGTGAAGACCTGAAGCGCCACATTGCCTTCGTCGAGCCGGGGCAGATCCACATGGCCGCGCGAGGCGCGTTTCAGCGGGTCGCGGGCCCAGAGCAGCGTGTCGGCATGAAGATCGGCGATGACGAGGCGCTGGTGCAGCGCCCGCGTTTCCTCGCTGATTTCGTAGGGCTCGTGCGGCGTGACGCGGTTGATCTGGCCTTCGACGAAGCCGGGCAGCAGGGCAAGGGCGAGAATCACCGCGAGTACGAGAAAGATCGCAAGGCCGATCAGAAAGCGTTTCATGGCGTTTCACCCGGTTATGTCGTTTGTTTCGGCCATTCTGGCGCGGGCGGCGGCAGGCCGCCAGTTTTCCTGTGGATAAGTCCTTGCCGTTTTGCGGCCGGTGGCGAGGCGGGCCTCGTTCGGGCTAGACTGGCATGACCCGAATCTCAGGACAGACCTATGCAGCAATATCTCGACCTTCTGCGGCTTGCGCGCGACAAGGGCGTGACAAAGACCGACCGCACGGGCACCGGCACGCGCAGCATTTTCGGTCATCAGATGCGCTTCGACCTGTCGGAGGGCTTTCCGATGGTCACGACGAAGAAGCTGCACACGAAGTCGATCATCCATGAGCTGCTCTGGTTCCTCTCGGGTGACACGAATATCCGCTACCTCAAGGCGAATGGCGTCAGCATCTGGGACGAGTGGGCGGACGAGAATGGCGAGCTTGGGCCGGTCTATGGCCATCAGTGGCGTTCATGGCCAACGCCCGATGGCGGCAAGATCGACCAGATCAGGAACGTGCTCGACCAGATCAGGTCGAATCCGGATTCGCGCCGCCTCATCGTTTCGGCCTGGAATGTCGCCGATGTCGACAAGATGGCGTTGCCGCCCTGCCACTGCCTGTTCCAGTTCTATGTGGCCGAGGGCAAGCTCTCCTGCCAGCTCTATCAGCGTTCGGCCGATATCTTCCTAGGCGTGCCTTTCAACATCGCGTCCTATGCGCTCCTCACCATGATGGTGGCGCAGGTGACGGGGCTCGAGCCGGGCGAGTTCATCCACACATTCGGCGATGCCCATCTCTACCTCAATCATCTGGAACAGGCCGATCTCCAGCTTTCGCGCGAGCCGAAGCCCTTGCCGCGGATGATCATCAACCCGGATGTGAAAAGCCTGTTCGATTTCACCTTCGACGATTTCAGGCTCGAAGGGTACGAGGCGCATCCGCATATTTCCGCGCCTGTCGCGGTCTGATGCGGTTTCGCCAGCGCGTGATCGCCGGATTTCTCATTCTCGCCGTCCTCGCGCTTGCGGTGTTTTCCATGTGGATCATTCTTCTGCGTATCCGGCCGCTCGATCCCGAAATGTTGCGCGCGCCCGGATTTTCGCAGATCGAAACGGCGGATGCGGCGGTGGCGGCATGACGGTGCATATCTCTTTCGTCGTGGCGATCGCCGATAATGGCGTGATCGGGCGCGACAATGGCCTGCCCTGGAAACTTTCCGGCGACATGGCTCACTTCAAGCGCGTGACGATGGGAAAGCCCGTCATTATGGGCCGCAAGACATGGGAGTCGCTGCCGCGAAAGCCCTTGCCGGGCCGGCCAAACATCGTGGTGACGCGGGATCCGTCCTACCGGGCGGAGGGTGCCGAAGTCGTTACCGGCACGGATGCGGCGCTCAAGCGCGGCCTGGCGCTGGCGTCCGGGCTGGGCGTGGATGAGGTGGCGGTGATCGGCGGTGCGCAGCTCTATGCCGACATGTTCGATCATGCGACGCGGCTCTACATCACGGAAGTTCATGCCGAGCCGCAAGGCGATGTCAGCTTCCCTGCTTTTGATGCGTCGCATTGGCGCGAAATATCGCGCGAGCGGCACGAGGCGGGCGAAAAGGACAGCGCGCCTTATTCATTCGTGCTTCTCGAACGGCGCTGAGGCAAATTGAACGGCCGGTCAGAATGGCCGCCGCTCGATTGAGTTTCCTCAATCCCGCTCCCATAGTCTTCATCCGCCACGAGGGCGGAGAGATTTTCCGGGGGGCATATGAAAATCGTCACAGCCGTTTTCCTCTCTCTGCTTGTTGTCTGTGGTGCCAGTGCCGCGAAAGCATTGGAAAGTGAAGCAGCCGGGGAGAGGATCGCCATGCTCGAGGCACGAACGGAAATCGCCGATCTCGTCAACAACTGGACCTTCTTCCGCGATCAGGAAAAGTGGGACGCCCTTTCGGCCACATTCCACGAAGGCGGCACGATTTCGCTGAGCTGGTATGCCGGTCCGCATGAAGGTTTTGTGGCGGCCTCGCGCCAGCTTGCGGCGCGCGGCGGCGCGCTGCTCAAGCATTATGTCGGCGTACCGCGCATCCGCATCGAGGGAGACCGCGCGCTCAGCGAAGTCAATGTGACGATCATGGTTCGTGCCAAAACGCCGGCGGGCGAGGTGGATACCACCTCCTATGCGCGTTTCATCGACCGGATCGAAAGGCGCGGCGGCGCCTGGCGCATCGTGCAGCGGGTGGCGGTCTATGAGAAGGACCGTGCGGACCCGGTTGACAGGGGCTCGCTGCCGGACGCGTTTTTCGAGGGGCTGGAAAAATATCCGGCGGAACTGAAATTCCTCGCCGCAAGCCTCGACAAGGGCGGCATACCGCTTTCGCCTGCGACCGTGCTCGACAAGAGCCCGCAGCTTGCGGCGCTCCATGAAGAAAATGAAAGCTGGCTTTCCCAGCGATAGGCGCATCATTTCTGCGCCGCGCGATTGAGTTTCGCCTGCCGCCGCCGCACAATGCCCGCATTGGCATTTCATGCGGTAACGGAGACGGCTTATGGATGTGCGTGCGGCAGTAGCCTTCGAAGCGGGCAAACCCCTCGAAATCGAAACGGTCCAGCTTGAGGGGCCGAAAGAGGGAGAAGTTCTCGTTGAAATAAAGGCAACGGGAATCTGCCACACAGATGCCTTCACGCTGTCGGGCGAAGACCCGGAAGGCGCCTTCCCGGCGATTCTCGGTCATGAGGGTGCCGGCGTCGTTGTCGAAGTCGGCAAGGGCGTGAAGTCGCTCGCCGTCGGCGATCATGTGATCCCGCTCTACACGCCCGAATGCCGCGAGTGCAAGAGCTGCACCAGCCACAAGACGAATCTCTGCACCTCCATTCGCGCGACGCAGGGCAAGGGCGTGATGCCGGATGGCACCAGCCGCTTCTCCTACAAGGGCAAGCCCGTGCTGCACTATATGGGCTGCTCCACCTTCGCCAATTACACCGTGCTGCCGGAGATCGCGCTTGCCAAGGTCCGCAAGGACGCGCCTTTCGACAAGATCTGCTACATCGGCTGCGGCGTGACGACAGGCATCGGCGCTGTCATTTTCACGGCGGGTGTGGAGGCGGGCGCCAATGTCGTTGTCTTCGGCCTTGGCGGCATCGGCCTCAATGTCATTCAGGGCGCGCGCATGGTGGGCGCCAACATGATTGTCGGCGTCGACATCAATCCCGCGCGCGAAAGCCTCGCGCGCCAGTTCGGCATGACGCATTTCGTGAATCCGAAGGAAATCAAGGGCGACATCGTCGGCCATATCGTCGAGCTGACAGGCGGCGGCGCGGATTACAGCTTCGAATGTATCGGCAATGTGAACACGATGCGCCAGGCGCTCGAATGTTGCCATCGCGGCTGGGGCGAGAGCATCATCATCGGCGTTGCCGGCGCGGGGCAGGAGATTTCCACGCGCCCGTTCCAGCTCGTCACCGGCCGTGTGTGGAAAGGTACAGCCTTCGGCGGCGCGCGCGGGCGCACCGATGTGCCGCGCATCGTCGACTGGTACATGGACGGCAAGATCAATATCGACGATCTGATCACCCACACAATGCCGCTCGAGGACATCAACAAGGGCTTCGACCTCATGCATGAGGGCAAGTCGATCCGTTCGGTGGTCGTATACTGAGGTGATGATTTGAAACGTGTCTTGGCGAGGGAGCCGTGGGAAGAATGTGGGAAGATTCTGGATTCCTTCAGTTCCACGACTTCGCCAGGAGAAATTACCTTGTGGCGTTCCCATTGGATTGCGCTTGTTGTTTTACTTAGGACCGTTGGTCATGTGCTGAAGAAGGTGGATGCTAGGTCCGATCCCGTTTTGGGGAAAATCGTTGAAGACCACTGGCAGTACATAAATGCCCAAAAGGAAATTAACCCCTTATTTTGGAAATTCATTGAGGAAGAGCGAAACAATATCCTCAAGGCTTTTGATGTCCGTGTGAAGGTTTCTGCCCATACGTACCGTACTGCGAATGATCGAGGTTTAACTTATCATCAGTTGGTCGAAAAATATGGCGAGTCCTTCGACCTGATATTTGGGGAGCATGAAGAGAATGCTCTTTATATCGCACAGATGGCACATGAATGGTGGGATGACCAGCTTCGAGTAATTGAGGTGGCTTGGCGCCAAGAAATTCTAAATCCCTTCACGGGTGACAAGATTTGGGATCTTTTGAACATGAGTTTTGAGCTTGATTGAGGCGCTCGCAGATAATGTCCGTCGAAATCCTTTCGTCGCATCGCTGCTTCGGCGGCACACTCAATATCTGCCGGCATTCGTCGGCGGCGACGGGAACGCCGATGCGTTTCACGGTCTTTGTGCCTGCGGGCAAGGGACCGTTTCCCGCGCTCACCTTTCTCGCGGGCCTCACCTGCACGGAAGAAAACTTTACCGTGAAGGCGGGCGCCTATCGCGCGGCGAACGAGCTTGGGCTTGCCATCGTTGCGCCCGATACGAGCCCGCGGGGCGATGGCGTTGCCGATGACGAGGCTTACGATCTCGGGCAGGGTGCGGGCTTCTATATCGACGCGACGGAGAAGCCTTGGGCGCCGCATTTCAGCATGGAGACCTATGTCATCCGCGATCTTGCGGCGGCGGTGCGCGGCAATTTCCCCGTCGATGGCAGCCGCCAGTCGATCAGCGGCCATTCGATGGGCGGGCATGGCGCGCTGACGCTGGCGCTCAAATATCCCGAGCATTTCCGGTCCGTATCGGCCTTCGCACCCATCGTCTCGCCGGCGCGCTGCCCCTGGGGCGAAAAGGCCTTCGCGGCCTATCTCGGCGAGGACCGTTCGTCATGGGCGGCGCATGATGCGACGGCCCTGATGACGAGCGGCAATGCCGTCGGGCATTTCGACGACATATTGATCGACCAGGGGCTTGCCGACCCGTTCCTCGAGAACCAGTTGAAGCCGGACCTGTTCGAGGAAGCCTGTGCCATTCACCGCCAGAAGCTGACGCTGAGGCGGCAGGAGGGCTATGACCACTCATACTATTTCATACAGAGCTTCATCGAGGATCATCTGCGCTTTCATGCCGAGCGGCTGAAATGACGGTTGTCGATGTCGCGGTGGTGGGCGCGGGTGCTGCCGGTCTCGCCGCCGCGCGCCGCGCCTATCAGCTTGGGCTGTCCTGCTATCTCCTCGAAGCAAAGAACCGTATCGGCGGGCGCGCGCATACCGACACGGAGACATTCGGCGTCGCCTGGGACCGCGGCGCGCATTGGCTTCATTCAGCCGACATCAACCCCTTGACGCGCATCGCCGAAGAGCTGGGCCATCCCTATCTCGCGCGGCCGCGTCCCTTCGACGGCAATTTCCATCTCGGGGACCGCTGGGGCACGCGCGATGAGTGGCGCGCCTATCGTGACGAGTTCGAAGCCGCCTATGAGCGCGCGCATGACGCGGGCAAAGCGGGCCGCGACATTTCCGTGCTTGATGTGATGGACCGTTCCTCGCGCTGGGCGCGCATGGTGCATCACATCTTCACGGCGATTTCCGGTATGCCGCCATCGGAGATTTCGACGGGGGATCTCGCCGCCTATCGGGACAGTGGGGCAAACTGGCCGCTCATCCGCGGCTATGGCGCGCTTCTCGAAGCGCGGTATGCGGGGCTGCCCGTCGAGCTTTCGACGCCGGTCAGCGCCATCGACACGGGCGGGACGCACATCCTTGTCGATACGCCGCGCGGCACGCTGCGGGCGCGCAGCCTCATCGTCACGGTCTCGACAAATGTTCTGGCGTCCGGCGCCATCCGTTTCACGCCGGCCTTGCCGGCCCGGCTGCAATCCGCGCTCGCCCATGTGCCGACGGGTCATGCAAACAAGGTCGCGTTTCACTTCCGCCGCGACGTCTTCGGTCTGCCGGAAACGAGTTATGTCAATTTCATGGATGAGCGCGATCCGTCGCGGCCGGCCTGTTCGTTCCAGATCAATCCATTCGGCAGCAACCTCGCCATCGCCTATCTTGGCGGCGATCTTGCGGAAGGTCTGGACAGGGCAGGCGAGGTGGAAATGATTTCCTTTTCGCGCGCCGCGCTTGCGGACATGTTCGGACAGGACATCTTGCCGGAATTGTCCGGCGTTGCCGCAACGCGCTGGGCAAGCGATCCGCACACGCTCGGCGCCTATTCATGCGCGCGGCCGGGTCATGCGGAGCAGCGTGCCGTGCTGGCGGAACCCGTCAGCGAGCGTTTCTTTCTCGCCGGAGAGGCGGTATCGCCCGGCTGGTACTCGACGGTGCAGGGCGCGCATGAGAGCGGCATCGAGGCGGCGGACAAGGCAGCCGCCTTTCTCGATCGCGCCATTGCGGCGGCACGGCGGCGTTGACAGAATAAGACCAACAAGAACACCGCATATAAACAGGGAGGAAGAAATGGCGGATATGAAACTCATCGCCGATGGTCTGAAGTTTCCCGAGGGGCCGATTGCGATGCCCGACGGAAGCATCCTGCTCGTCGAAATCGCGCGCGGCACGCTGACGCGCATCACGCCGGACGGAAAGAAGGAAATCGTTGCGGAGCCGGGCGGCGGGCCGAACGGCGCGGCCATCGGGCCCGATGGCGCCTGCTACATCTGCAATAATGGCGGCTTCGAATGGCATGATCGCGGCGGGTTGCTGTTTCCCGGCGACATGGCGAAGGATTATTCGGGCGGCCGCATCGAGCGCGTCGATCTCAAGACCGGCAAGGTCGAGACGCTTTACAGGGAATGCAACGGCATCCCGCTGAACGGGCCGAACGACATCGTGTTCGACAAGTCGGGCGGCTTCTGGTTCACCGATCTCGGCAAGGGCCGCGGCCGGACGCAGGATCGCGGCGGCCTTTATTATGCGAAGGCGGACGGCTCCTCGATCAAGGAAGTCGTGTTCCCGATCACCTCGCCCAATGGCGTCGGCCTTTCGCCGGATGAAAAGACGGTCTATGTAGCCGATACGATTCCCGGCCGTCTCTGGGCCTTCGACATCACCGGGCCCGGCGAAGTCGCGCCGCCCGAAGGTCCGCTGCCCGGCCGCTTCGTCGGTTCGCCGGCCGGCCTCAACTTCTTCGACTCGCTGGCCGTCGACTCCGCCGGCAATGTCTGCGTCGCCACCATCTTCAATGCAGGCATCACGATCTTCTCGCCCGATGGCAGCAAGATCAGCCATGTGGCGACGGATGATCTCATCACCACGAATATCTGCTTCGGCGGCAAGGATCTGAAGACGGCCTATATCACGCTGTCGACGACGGGCCGTCTCGTCGCAACGGAGTGGGCGGTGCCGGGGCTGCCGCTCAACTTCCTCAACAAGTAGGTCCGGGATGGCGAGACACGTTCCGGCTGCGGAACGTGTCTTTGCCTCTTTCCTGTGCCGTGCAAACATGCGCGGCCATTGGGGTACGCGGCGTCTGAATTATCAGGGAGGATAAAAGATGCGCCTTTTTGTCAGTGTACTCGTTGCGTTGTTTGCGTTCACCGGAGCGGCTCTCGCCGATCCCTTTGCGAATTTCTACGGCAACACGGTCAAGGTCGTGGGCCCGGCGGGCGAACGCCATGTCTATATCGACGCGGGCGGCAGCTACTCGCAGAAGCTGCCCGATGGCAGCACCGCGGAAGGCAAGTATGAGCTCGATGGCGATACGGCCTGCTTCCTCGGCGGCGAACAGCCCTATTGCGTGCCCGCCCAGTCGCGCGACATCGGCGAGACCTGGGAACTGACCGCGCCGGACGGCTCCAAGGAAACGGCGACGCTCGTTGCCGGCCGCTAATTCCGCATAGAGGTGAGACGAATTCGGCCGGTCCTTCTGGACCGGCCGTTTTCATTTGGGGGTCGCGGTATCAGGCGGTCTGGCGCCTTGCCTCTTTCGCCGCTTCATCGACGATGGGCGAGAAGGTGCCAAAGATCATCCGCTGGCCATCGAAGGGCATGGTGGCGGGATCGTATTTCATCCGCTCGTCCTCCATGAATTTCGGCCAGCCTGCCTCGCGCACCTCTTTCGAGGGCCACTCGACCCAGGAAAAGACGATCGCTTCATCCTTCGTTGCCTTCACCGCGCGGCGGAAGTCGGTCAGCTTGCCGTCCTTCACATCGTCCTCCCAGCTTTCGACCACGCGCGTCGCGCCATGATCGAGGAAGACGGCTGCGGCTTTCATCGCCATGTCACGATAGGCATCCTTGTTTGCCTTCGGCACGGCGAGCACATAGCCGTCGATGTGTCCCGTCTTTCCGCCGGGGCCTTCATCCACCATCACGGAAAAGCCGCCATAGATCATGCGCCTGCCATCAAAGGGCATCTCGCCCATTTTCTCGAAGCGCGGATCGGCCGTCACATTCCTGTGACATGCGGCGCGCGCCTCGCCAGAAGGGAATTCGAACCAGGAAAAGAGCACCGTTTCATCGGGCTTCAGGTTCACGGCGCGTTTGAAATCCGTCATCTTGCCGTCCGGCACGTCGTCGCCCCAGCCTTCGACAAGGCGCAGGACGCCGAAATCCGCAAAGAGCGGCCAGCCGCCCAATGCATATTTGCGATAAATCTCCTTGTCGGCGGTCGGCACCGCCAGAACAAAGCCCTCCACATATGACATCGGCCTCACTCCTTCCGTTCAACTTCAAAAAGTTGATATCAAACTAATCGGCGCGAGTCAAAAAATTCCGGCCGCAGGGGCGCGGCGCCATACCGAAAGGGCAGGTCAGTCCTCGATGCTGATGGCCGGCGCCTTGCGCGCGCCGCCGCTCAATGCGCGGTCCAGATGTTCTGCGACGCGCCTTGCGATCTCGATGAAGGGGCGGGCTTCGTCGCTCTCCGGTGCGGTCGCAACCACGGGTTCGCCACTGTCGGACTTTTCCCGGATCGACATATGCAGCGGCACTTCGCCGAGGAAATCGCAGCCGAGTTTCTCCGCCATGCGCCGTGCGCCGCCCTGACCGAAGATATAGGACTTCTCGCCCGAGCCGGGGCTCACGAAATAGGCCATGTTCTCGACGATGCCGAAGACGGGGATATGCGTCTTCTCGAACATGGCAAAGCCCTTGCGCGCGTCGATCAGCGCAATTTCCTGCGGTGTTGACACAACCACGGCGCCGGTGAGCGGCACGCGCTGCGCCATGGTGAGCTGCGCATCGCCGGTGCCGGGCGGCATATCGACGATAAGCACATCGAGTTCGCCCCATTCGACATCGCTCATCATCTGCGTCAGGGCGGACTGCACCATCGGCCCGCGCCAGATCATCGGCGTGTCCTCGTTCACGAGATAGCCGATCGACATTGTCTTGATGCCGTATTTCTCCTTCGGCAGGAGCTTCTTGCCGTCCTTGCTTTCCGGTTTGCCCGTGAGGCCCATCATGCGCGGGATGGAGGGGCCGTAAATATCGGCGTCGAGAAGGCCGACACGGCGGCCGAGCCTTGCGAGCGCCAGCGCAAGATTGACCGCGACGGTCGATTTGCCGACGCCGCCCTTGCCGCTGGCAACGGCGACGATCGCCTTCACGCCGGGAATCTTCATTGCACCTTGCGGCGCGCGCGCGCCTTCATGCGCGTGCGAATGTCCCTTCGCGGGGGAGGGCGATTGCGCTGCCGCGCGATGCGCCGTCAGCACTGCCGTGACACTCAGCACACCGGGCACCTTCCGTACCGCCGCCTCGCAGGCCGCACGCAGCGGTTCCTTCTGCGCGCCTTTCGCAGGGTCGACCTCGAGCGAGAAGCCGACATGCCCTTCGCGCACGACGAGGCCCTGCACGAGGCCCGCGCTCATCACGTCCTTGCCGCTCTCTTCGTCGATCACTCCCGCAAGCGCCGCTGCAATATCGTCCCTGCTCACGCGCGACATTTCGTCTTCCCGATCTTGGCGCGGCGAGATTGCGCGCCATCATTCATTTTGCGATGTGGCTTGTCCGGTTCGCGTTGCGCCTGCCGGGCCACTGTCATATAAACCCCGGTGTGTGCGTTTCCAACAGGTCCATTCCTTCGCAATCAAAGGATTTTTGATGCCCTGGAACAATAATAACGGCGGTGGCGGCTGGCAGGGCGGCGGTGGAGGCGGTGGCGACCGTGGCCCCTGGGGTCAGGGACCTCGCGGCGGCGGTGGTGGCGGCGGAAATCAGCCGCCGGATCTCGACGAGCTGCTGCGGCGCGCGCAGGAAAAGTTGCGGCAGGTATTTGGCGGTGCGGGCGGCCCCGGCGGCGGCATGGGCACGGCCACGGCAGGCGGCGGCTCCGGCCCCGTCTTCCTTGTCGGCCTCGTGCTTCTTGGCCTTCTTGCCTATTCGTCGTTCTTCCGTGTGAATACGGACCAGCAGGGCATCGTGCTCCGTTTCGGCCAGGTGGTACGCACCGTCGAGCCGGGCCTGCATCTCAAGTTTCCCTATCCGATTGAGACGGTCTACACGCCGGCTGTCACGCGCATCGAGACGATCGCCATCGGCGCGGCCGCTCAGGAACGCCTGATGCTCACCGGCGACGAAAACATCGTCGATATCCGTTTCAACGTGCAGTGGAAGATCAAGGCCGGGCAGGCCGCCGATTTCCTCTTCAATGTCGAGAACCCGGAAAACGCCGTGAAGGCCGTTTCCGAAAGCGTCATGCGCGAGGTTGTCGGCCAGTCGGAAATCGAATTCCTGCAAACGATCGGCCGCAGCAATGTGCAGGTTCAGGTGCTGCAGAAGGTGCAGGAGACGCTGGACAGCTATAAAGCCGGTATCGAGATCACCGAAGTCTCGATCAGCGAAGTCGATCCGCCCGCTGAAGTCATCGACGCCTATCGCGATGTGCAGGCGGCGCGCACCGACCGCGAGCGTCTTCAGAATCAGGCCGAAACCTATGCGAACACCGTCGTTCCGCGCGCCCGAGGCGATGCGGCGCGGATTACGCAGGCTGCCGAAGCCTATCGCGAGCAGATCGTCGCGGCGGCGGAAGGTGACGCCAATCGCTTCCTCGCCATCTATAACGAGTATCGCAAGGCGCAGGATGTGACGCGCAAGCGCATCTATCTCGAAACGATGCAGCATGTGATCGGCGATGCGAACAAGCTGTTCCTGAGCGATCCGAACAGCGGAAAGGGCATCCTTCCCTATCTGCCGCTCAATGAATTGCAGCCAAGGGCGGGCAGTTCGCCCTCCCAGACAAGTGAAACGCCCTCGAACGGCAATCAGACCGCGACAGGAGGCCGCTGATGAACAGGTCCATCGCCATCGGCGTCGCAATCGTCGCCCTTTTCGCAGCCGCCATTGTCTATCTGTCGGCCTATACCGTCAACATGACGCAGCAGGCGATCGTGGTGCAATTCGGCGATCCGCGCGCCGTTGTCACGACGCCGGGCCTGCACTGGAAGCTGCCGATCATTCAGAACGTCATCTATATCGACAAGCGCATCCTCAATCTCAATCACGGCACAGAGCCGACGGAAATGATTGCCAAGGACCGCAAGCGTCTCGATGTCGATGCCTTCGCGCGTTACCGTATCGTCGACTCGCTGCGCTTCTACCAGTCGGTGGGCGATCCGCGGAATGTGGACAGCCGTCTCCGTCCGATCTTCATTTCGTCGCTGCGCAACGTTATCGGCGACAATACGCTCGAGGAGCTGGTGCGCGACAATCGTGCGGGCCTGATGCAGAACATTCAGCAGTCGTTCAACCGCGCCGCGCAGCAGTTCGGTATCGAGGTGATCGACGTGCGCATCCGCCGCGCCGATCTGCCGGTGCAGAACAGCCAGGCGATCTATCAGCGGATGCAGACCGAACGCGAGCGCGAAGCGGCGGAAATCCGCGCTCAGGGTAATGAGGAAGCGCAGCGCATCCGCAGCCGCGCGGACCGCGACGTGACTGTCATCCTTGCCGAAGCCGAGCGCGACGCGCAGATCATGCGAGGCGAGGGCGATGCGCGGCGCAACGAAATCTTCGCGCAGGCCTATTCGCAGGACCCGGAGTTCTTCGCCTTCTACCGCTCGATGGAGGCCTATCGCGAGTCCCTGAAGAGCGACAACACGACCATGATCGTGACGCCGGACAGCGAGTTCTTCCGCTATTTCGGGGCCGAGAGGGGCAGGCGCTGAGTGCCTGAGGGGCGGTGACGGAGCTTCTGTCGGCGCTTGGCCTCGCCATTGCCCTGGAAGGTGTGCTCTATGCTGCCTTTCCGGGTCCGGTTCGCCGGGTGCTGATGTCGCTTGGCGAGGTCTCCGATCAGAAGCTCAGGCTCGGCGGGCTTGCCGCTCTGGCGTTCGGCGTATTCGTGGTCTGGCTGGCGCGGGGCTGAGGCGGTGCCTCATTTCGTCCATAATCGGAACGAAACATGACATGAGCGCCGGGGGGCGCGGGTGTGTTTCGAGCGGAGCGATCGTATGATTCCGGCAAGGGGCGGCAATACGGCCTGGTGGGGCATCTGTCTTGCCGCGCTTGTCCTGTTTTCGGCGGTGCAGGCGTCCGCGCGCCCGGCGCCGAACGGATTTGCCGATCTTGCCGAGCGCCTTTCGCCCGCGGTGGTGAATATTTCCACCTCGCAGGTTCTTGCGCCGCGCGACATGGAAATTCCGGGTCTGCCCGAAGATTCACCCCTCAAGGATTTTTTCGACGAGTTTCTGGAGCAGCAGCGGCGCGGCGGGCCGCAGCGTGTGCAGTCGCTTGGCTCCGGCTTCGTCATCGACCCTTCGGGCGTCGTCGTCACGAACAATCATGTCATCGAAGGCGCTGACCGTATCGAAGTTACTTTTACCGACGGCACCACGCTGCCTGCCGTGATCGCGGGTACGGACCCCAAGACCGATCTCGCCGTTCTTCGCGTCGAAAGCGACAAGCCGCTGCCCCATGTCGATCTCGGCGACAGCGGCAGTCTGCGCGTCGGCGACTGGGTCATTGCCATCGGCAATCCGTTCGGCCTCGGCGGCACGGTAACGGCCGGCATCGTCTCGGCTCTCAACCGCGACATTCATGCCGGAAACTACGACGACTTCATCCAGACCGACGCGGCGATCAATCGCGGCAATTCGGGCGGCCCCTTGTTCAATCTCGATGGTCAGGTCGTAGGCGTGAACTCGGCGATCATTTCGCCCTCCGGCGCTTCGGTCGGCATCGGTTTTGCCGTTCCCTCCAGCACCGTCAAACCCATCGTCGCGCAGATCCTCGAATATGGCGAAACGCGGCGCGGCTGGATCGGCGTGCGTATCCAGACCGTGACGCCGGAAATCGCGGAAAGTCTAGGCCTCGGCTCGTCGCGCGGCGCCATGATCGCGGGATTGACCGATGACGGCCCTGCCGCACAGGCCGGGCTCGAACCCGGCGACGTCGTGCTCGCCTTCGATGGCCGAAACATCGCCACCATGCGCGATCTGCCGCGCGTCGTCGCGGAAGCGAAGATCGGGTCCACGGTCGATGTGCAGATCTTCCGCGATGGCGAAACGCTCACCCGCAAGATCACCGTGGCGCAGCTTCAGGAAGAGAGCGCCGCCGAAGCCGCGCCCGCCGAAGAAAAGCCCGAGCTTGCGGAGACGGTTGTTCTTGGTCTCGGGCTCGCCTCGCTCAATGATGATCTGCGCCGCCGCTTCAATGTGGCGGAGGGTCTTTCCGGCGTCATTGTGATCGAGGTCGATCCGCTGAGCGCGGCGGCGGAGCGGGGTGTGCAACCGGGCGATGTCATCGTGCAAGTGGCGCAACGCGCGGTCGCCTCGCCGGAAGATGTGAAGCGGATCGTGGAATCGGAGGAGAAGGCGGGACGGAAGTCCGTTCTGCTGCGTCTCGTTGCCGGTGGCGAAACGCGCTTCGTTGCGCTTCGCCTCGGCGGGCGTCCCTAATCCCTGATCTCGTCCTCGCGGTATCCCTGCAAATAGAGAAGCGCGGTCAGGTCGCCATGGTCGATCCGTGCGCCGGCAGCTTCCGCCACCACGGGCTTTGCATGATAGGCGACACCGAGCCCCGCCTCGCCGATCATGGCGAGGTCGTTCGCGCCGTCGCCCACGGCCAGCGTTTCATGCCGCTTCAGGCCCAGTTCCTCGCGCAGGTGAATGAGCGCATCGAGTTTTGCCTGCCGTCCGAGGATCGGTTCGGCCACGCCGCCCGTGAGCTTGCCATCGGCGAAGATGAGGCGGTTTGCCTGATTGGTGTTGAAGCCGACGGCATGTGCGACGCGCTCCGTGAAGAAGGTGAAGCCGCCCGACACAAGCGCGCAGGCATGGCCGTCGGCCCGCATGGTGGCGACCAGGGCCTTCGCGCCCGGCATCACGGTGATGCGTTCGCGGTAGACCTTTTCCAGCGCCTCGAGCGGCAGACCCTTCAACAGTCCCACGCGCTCGCGCAGCGCCGGCTCGAACTCGATCTCGCCGCGCATGGCGCGTTCCGTGATTTCGGAAATCTGCTTCTTGATGCCGATTTCGGCGGCAAGCTCGTCGATACATTCCTGCTGGATGATCGTCGAATCCATATCGGCGATGAGGAGCCTCTTGCGCCGCCCTTCGGCCGGTTGCACGGCAAGGTCGATCTTCGCGTCCTTCAGCGCCGCGCGGGCGGCGGCTTCGGCGGTTTTCGCATCGCCGTCGAAATGAATGTCGCAGGCCATCGCCTCGGCGAGCCAGCGTGCCGGACCGGGGGCGGGCAGGGCGGCGCGCGCCGCCTCCACATGCGCACTTGCAAGCGGCGTTGCTTTGTTGCCTATCAGCGTCAGGACATATGTCATTGCGATTGCCTTGAGACCGAATGAGAGCCGATTGACCGATCCCATCCATATCGAACGTGCCGTCCTTATTGCAGGGCCGACCGCCAGCGGCAAGTCGGCGCTGGCGCTGGCGCTTGCCGAGCGGCTGGGCGGCGAGGTGGTCAATGCGGACTCGATGCAGGTCTACCGCGAGATGCGGATCATTACCGCCCGCCCTTCGCGGGAGGACGAGGCAAAGGTTCCCCATCATCTCTATGGCGTGACAGGCGCGGCGGAGCCCCTTTCCGCCGGGCGCTGGGCGGCGCTTGCCGCGCGCGTCATGGGCGAGATTGCGGGGCGCGGCGCCGTGCCGGTCGTTGCCGGCGGCACCGGGCTTTATTTCCGGGCGCTGACCGAGGGGCTTGCGCCCGTGCCGCAGATACCGGCGGCGATCCGCGCGGCGGTGCGCGCGGAGGTGGCGGAGGCCGGGCCCCATGCCCATGCGCTGCTGGCCGAAGCCGACCCCGCGCTTGCCGCCGTGATACGCCCGTCGGACCGGCAGCGGATCGCACGGGGGATCGAGGTTTTCCGCGCCACCGGCCGGCCGCTTTCCGCCTGGCAGAAGGAGCCGCCGTCGCCTCTCGTCACCGGCCGTTTTGCGAAGATCGTGCTCTCGCCGGAGCGGGACTGGCTGCGCGAGCGGATCGGCCGGCGCTTCGATCTGATGATGGAAGAGGGGGCGCTCGAGGAGGCGCGGCTCATGGCCGGCTTCGGGCTCGACCCCGCGCTTCCGGCCATGAAGGCGCTCGGCCTTCGTCCGCTGATCCGCCATCTCGAGGGCGAGATCGGCCGCGAGGAGGCTGTCGAGGCCGGGAAGAGCGAGAGCCGTGCCTATGCCAAACGGCAGGAAACCTGGTTCAGGACACAAATGATTGCGTGGAAGGGCTTTTTTGCGCAAGATTCGGAAAGTCTTAATGC
>JAHBYK010000052.1 GCA_019635965.1 Parvibaculum sp.
TGGCGCACCCGACACGATTCGAACGTGTGACCTCTGCCTTCGGAGGGCAGCGCTCTATCCAGCTGAGCTACGGGTGCCTTGGGGCAGGGCCCGTAAAGGATGAACGGCCTGCCGAAGCGGGCGCAAGGTAGAACAAACCGGCCCTTCAAACAACTGCCGGTTTGATGGCCGGGGCACCCGGCGTCAGGCCGCCCGCAGTACTCCTATTTTGCGAGGCCGAAGAGACCCCTCTCCCCACTCAGCACCCGGAAAGCGTCCGATATGCCGACAACCGTTTCGGCGCCGCCAAGGCATAGATAGCCCCAGGGCCGCATCACCTTCGCAAGGCCCGCAAAGACGCGCCGCCGCGTGTTCTCGTCGAAATAGATGAGCACATTCCGGCAGAAAATGATGTCGAAGGGGCCCATCCCGGCGGCATGGGGGTCGTCGAGCAGATTGTAGCGGCGGAACTCGATCATCTGCCGCAGCGTGTCCTTCGCGCGCCAGCCGTCATTTTCAGGCGTGAAATACTTGCGGAGCAGATGGTCGGGCAGGCCACGCGATACTTCGAACATCGAATAGCGGCCTGTCTCGGCCCGGGCCAGCATGGCGTCGGAAATATCCGTCGCGATGATCTCGACCTGCCAGCCTGCGATCTGCGGACCCATCTCGGCGAGCGTCATGGCGAGCGAATAGGGCTCCTGCCCGCTCGAGCAAGCCGCGCTCCAGATGCGGATGCGGCGCGACGATTTCGCCATATTCATGATCTCGGGCAGAAGGGTTGTCTTGAGGCGCTCGAAAGGCCAGCCATCGCGGAAGAACAATGTCTCGTTCGTGGTCATCGCATCCACGATCTGGTTCAACATCGCTTCGTCGCGTGTCTTCCGGATCTCCTCGATGAGCTGCCCGACGCTGCCGATGCCCCGCCGCCTCGCGATGGGTGCAAGCCGGCTCTCGATGAGATAACCCTTCTCCGGCGTCACGACGAGACCGGAACGCTCATAAAGGACCTGCTTGAGATATTCGAACTCAGGCGCGTTCATTTGTTTCACCCCCAGCAATGCGCTTGAGCGCAGAACCGATCTGCCGCAGCGGCAGCACATCCCGGCAGAGGCCAGCCTGGGCAACAGCCCCCGGCATTCCCCAGACGACACTGGTTTCACGATCTTGCGCCATCACGCGCCCTCCTGCATTGACGACAGCCTCGCACCCTTTGAGCCCATCGCACCCCATGCCCGTCAGGATGATGGTGAGAAGACGATCGCCATAGATGCGCGCGAGACTGCGCAACATGGGGTCGACCGCAGGCTTGCACGAATTTTCGGGCGGCCCGTCATCAAGCCGGATGAGGATACCGCCAGCGGCGCCTTGTTCGGCGACAAGATGCTTGCCGCCCGGCGCGATATAGATGCGGCCCGGTTCGATTCGCTCGCCATCGCGTGCTTCGGCGGCAAGGCGGCCAGCATAGCGCGTCATGTGCTGTGCAAGCAGCGCGGTGAATGTCGCGGGCATGTGCTGCGTAACCAGTATTGGCTGGCTTACCGAGGGCGGCAAATCCTTGAGAACCTCGGCAAGTGCCTGAGGCCCGCCTGTCGACGAACCGATCGCAATGACTTCGGGGCGCGGAAATGTCTCCTTCCGGCGGTTGTTGGAGAAGCTTGCCACGGCAGATGCGGGCGCTTGCGGCGCTGCCGCACTTTGCGGCTTTGCAGGCTTTGCAGGTCCTGCGGCGCGCTTCGATGGCGCACCCGGCGCTGCGGCTCCGCCGTGAAGGCGCACCTTGCGCACCAGCTCATCATAAAATGCTTCTGCGCCGCCAAGCCCCGCCTTCGGCTTTTCGACATAGTCTGCAGCGCCCATGGCCATGGTTTTCAGCGATATGTCGGCATCCTTCTGGCTTGCCGCCGACACCATGATCACCTTGAGCTGTGGATAGAGCTCCAGCATCCGGGGCAGCGCCGAAAGACCGTCGAGTTCCGGCATTTCGATGTCGAGCACGACAACGTCGATGTCATGGCTGCCGAGCGTCTTCAGCGCCATCAGCCCGTTCGGAACCGAGGCGACGACGCTTATATCCGGCGCTTCGTTCAACGTCCGAGTAACGATTCCGCGGGCAATGGCGGAATCATCAACCACCATGACCCGGCAGACTTCGCCCTTGTCGTCCTCGTTGCTTATTCCGGCGTCGATTTTCATTCGGATCGAACTTCCCGTTACTTGCTGCCACCGGCGAGCAACTTGTCGACTGCATCCTGTTCCATTGCGTTGCCGGGCAGCGCCGGACCATTGAGAAGGCCGGAGACGGCGGGCTCGGGCGCGGCTTCGTCCCGGCCGTCAGCCAGCGCATCGAGGCCTTGCCGGACTTCGCCGAGCGTCGTCATCACATGGGTTAGACGCTGGCCTGTTATGTCCTGGAAGCAGCAGGCCTCAATGATTTCCTCGCTGCAGGCGGCGACCCGATCTGCCGCCGATGGCGCCGACGAGAAATCGATTTCGGCAAGCCTCTCCACAGCACTCATGATCTTGTCGACCGCCATCTCCATCTCGGCGATAGCCGTCTTCTGCTCATCAAGGGCGCGCTTCAGCTTCTGCGTCCGGAACGCCGGGTCCAGCAGCGGGTCGATATGCTTTCTGCCGCGAAGGAGCGTCCGGCACAAATCGATACACTCATTGGTGAGGCGTTCGACGAGGTCAAGTTTTCCCGCCTCAGCCATCAGAAGTCTCCGAGAACGGTCTTCAGCTTCGCCTTCAGCACTTCGGCGCTGAACGGCTTGATGATGTAGTTGTTGACCCCGGCCTGGCGGGCGGCAACCACGTTCTCGACCTTGCTTTCGGCGGTGACCATCACGAAGGGAAGCGACTTCAGGCTTTCGTCGGCGCGCACCTTCTGAAGCAGCTCATAACCCGTCATGGGCTGCATGTTCCAGTCCGAGATAACGAGACCGTACTGACGGCATTTGAGCTTCGCGAGAGCGTCGGTTCCATCCGTCGCTTCGTCAATCTCCGAGAAGCCAAGCTTCTGCAGCAGGTTTCGGACAATACGCAGCATCGTCTTGTAGTCGTCGACGATCAGGATTGGCATTTTCATATCGACGGCCATGTCGTTCACTCCTCGAATTTGAAACTCAATGGGTTGCTTCTGTGCCAATGGCGCCGAGCACATTGCCGACGCTGAGAACCAGAAGAAGCTTGTCCTCGAGCCGGTATATGCCTTGCGAAACATCACGCCAGCGTGGGTCGAGCGTCGCGGGCACAGGTTCGCGTTGCGCCGAGGGAAGGCTCAGAACCTCTCCAACCTCGTCGACGAGGAGGCTGAAGGGTTCGTCGTCATGCTCGACAACCACGGCCATTGCCCGCTCGGCAAAGCCATCGGCGGGGAGATCGAGCCGCCGGCGCATGTTGATGGCAGTGACGATCCGCCCGCGCAGGTTGAGCGATCCGGCAATTTCCGCCGGTGCAAGCGGTACGCGCGTAATCGCCTGCGGACCAAGAACGTCGCGAACATTCAGAACAGGTATCCCGAAGGTCTGTCCGCCGATGGTCATCGTCACATAGTCTTCGGTGAAAGATGCGGAATGACGGGCGGTGGTTTGAGCGGCGCTTGTCATGCTGCAACCTCCTTGGCCAGGTTGGACGCCGATGTCCGAGACAGCGCGCCGAGAAGGGCCTTCGGATCGAGCTTCGTGACATAGTCGGTGAAGCCGGCTTCCATTCCTCTTTCGATGTCCTGCGGATTGGCATGGGAAGAGAGGGCCACGATCGGAACCTCCTTCAATCGGCTGTCGGCGCGAAGCTCACGAACAAGATCGAAGCCGGAAAGGCCGGGCATCTCGATGTCCGACACGATGATGTCGAACTGAGCCCCCTCCTTGCACAGGGTCATTGCGGCTTCGCCATGCTCAGCTACCGTTACCGAATAGCCGGCGATCGTCAGCATCGGAATGAGGAGATTGCGGAAGAAGGCGCTATCCTCGACGAGCAGCACGCTCCGTTCACCTTCCGCGCCGAACGGCTTTTCGGTTTCAACCTCGAACCAGTCGGCATCACAAAGGCGGAGATAGTGCACGGTGTCGATGATGTCGGTTGCTGCGCCGGAAATGATTGCGCTGCCGAGAATGCCGGGCCGGCTGCCACCGGCAAGCTGGAGATCGAGGGCCGTTTCGACAATGTCGATAACGCGATCCACGACCAGGCCGAGCATCCGCGACCCGTCGACAAAGACAAGGATAGGATGCTTGCCGCTGAGTTCAGGCGCATTGCCATCGAGATCGATCAACGGCATCAGGCCGCCACGATACTGCAGCACTGTCCGGGAACCCGCCTTTTCTGCCGTCGCGAGATCGGCCTCTTCAAGACGCGCAACGAGGGAAAGCGGAACAGCCTTCGGTCCGCCCGACTTGGCCTCGAAGACAAGCATCGAGACAGCCTCGCCGCCATGCGCGCCACGTTCCACGCGTCCGGCCTGCGCCGCCGCTTCGGCATGCGGCGCAGCGGATACGGCGGAAGCAAGGCCATTCGGATCAAGGATCATTATGACACGCCCATCGCCCAGTATCGTCGTTCCGGAGAAGCATGAGATATGACGCATCGAGCGCGATACCGGCTTCACCACGATTTCCTCGGTGTCGAAAACCTTGTCGACGATGATGCCGAATACGAAAGCGCCCACCTGAGAGACGACCACATAGGTGCCGTCGGCGCCGGTCTGCGCGCTGCTCCGATCCGTCTCTTCTTCGGGAAGCCCGAGGATTTCCCGCAGCGAGACGAGCGGCAAAAGCCTGTCGCGCAGCCGGTAGACCGGGCGTCCGTTGATGTTTTCGAGGCCCTTCTGCGCATTGCGGCTGATGCGGACAAGCTCAACCACGCTGTTCTGCGGCAGGGCAAATCGCTCACCGGAACACTCGACGATCAGGGCCGACACGATTGCGAGTGTCAGCGGAATCTTGATGATGAATCTCGAGCCAACGCCCTCTGTCGACTGGAATTCGATGATGCCGCCGATCTTCTCGATATTGTTGCGGACGACATCCATGCCGACGCCGCGGCCGGAAACGCTCGTAACGGCGGCAGCGGTCGAGAAGCCGGGCCGGAAGATGAACTGCTGAATCTGCTGTTCGCTCATCCCGTCGAGCTGGGCTTCGGTCGCAAGCCCGTTTGCGATCACCTTCTCGCGGATCTTGGCGGTCGGCAGGCCGCGGCCATCATCAGCGACAACGACGACGATATGGCCGCCTTCGTGCCGCGCAGAAAGCTCGATGGTGCCGTGCTCGGGCTTCCCGCGTGCGAGCCTGTCGGCAACAGCCTCGATTCCATGATCGGCGGAGTTGCGAACCATGTGGGTGAGTGGATCGCGGATCGAGTCAAGTATCTGGCGATCAAGTTCTGTGTCGGCGCCCGTCATGACAAGCTCGATCTTCTTGCCAAGCTCCTGCGACAGGTCGCGGACGAGGCGCGGCAGCTTGCCCCATGCGTTACCGATCGGCTGCATGCGCGTCATCATCACGCTTTCCTGCAGCTCGGTGGTCACCTGATTGAGGCGTTGCAGCGGTGTCGCAAAGGGCGTATCCCCCTGGCCGCGCATGATCTGCAAGAGCTGATTGCGGGTCAGAACAAGTTCGCTCACCAGCGTCATCAGATCTTCCAGCACATCGATATTGACGCGCAGGGTCTGCGTCTGGGCAGCCTGGCCAGCTTCGGGCTTCTCCGCAGTTGAGGGGGCCGAGGGCTTTGCAGCCTCGCTCGCCGGGCGAGATACCGGGGCAGCAACGCTCTGGACAGCTTCGGCTTCCACGGGCTTCCCGCCACGCCGCAAGAGGCTGGTCAGGGAGGCTACGTCATCTTGGTCGACGCCGAGCGACCGGAATGCTTCGGCAAGCTCTCCGGCAAGCAGCGAAACATCGTCGTCATTCCAGCCATTGTCGGTCAGACAGGTCATTACATCGGCGATGTCGATTCCGGGCACCTGCTGAAGTGCCACCTCAAAGCCTTTGGCGAGTGCAAACTGAAGTTTCAGCATATCCGGCGCCAAGGCTGCCGCCTCGGGCGACTTGGCCAGGAATCCATTGCATGCAAGCTCGCAAGCTGTATCGATGCCGGAGGCGCTGCCCGCGCGCTCATAAAGCGTGCCCTGCTTCGCCGGCTCTGCGGCTTCCTTGGGCGCTACCGGTGTGGCATTGCCGTCCGCCATGCGCCGCAGGACGGCAATTACGTCGTCATCGCTGCCTTCCGGTTCGCTGCCGCTTGCGCCAAGCGCCGATACAAGTTCTTTGATTCGATCGAGAGCCGCCAGCACATGCGAAATGACCTCGCCCGAGACTTCGAGTTCTCCCGCGCGCACACGGCCGAGCACATCTTCCGCGGCATGGGCCACGGCTTCCAGGCGAGGCAGTCCGAGAAATCCGCACGTCCCCTTGATGGTGTGCATGACGCGGAAAATGCTGCCGAGAAGAGCCGGGTCGCCTGGCCGCTGCTCGAGCTCGACAATCTCGCTGTCGAGAACATCCAGCGCTTCACAGGTCTCGGTTAGAAAGTCCGTAAGCAGATCATCCATTTGCGTGCCCCGTCGCTTCGTACAGGTTCATCATGTTTCTCTCGAATTAAAGCCGAATGAATCGAGAAAACGTTGTTGTTATGACTTGCTAAACCATTCTTCGAGTAGCGATATTCCTATCGGGCGGCAGCCATTGGAACACTCTCCTCGATGCGTATCGAGCGCGTAGCAGGGAATCGAACCTCGACACAGGTGCCGCGCCCTTCCTCGCTCTCGATCTTCAGCTCACCACCATGCAGTTCGACAAACTGCTTGGTCAGCGCAAGACCGAGGCCCACACCGTCATAGCTGCGAGAAAGATGACTTTCGGCTTGCATGAATGGCTCGGTGACGCGTGAAAGATTCTCGCGCGAGATGCCAATTCCCGTATCCTTGACGGCAAGGTGAATGGCGCCTTCGCCATCGCACACCGCCTGAAGCGTCACGCTGCCGCCTGATGGCGTGAACTTGACCGCATTTGAAAGCAGGTTCAGAAGTACCTGCGTTACGAGCCGCCTGTCGCCATAAAGCAGTGGCAATCCCGGTTCGATGCTCTGACTGAGCGTGAGGCCGGAGAGATCGGCCCGGCGCTGGACTGTCTTGAGGCAGGAGGCGCAAATATCTGAAATCTCGATCTCGCTTTCGTCCAGTCCGGCCGCACCCGCCTCGATGCGGCTGAGATCAAGTATGTCATTCACGATGGCCAGCAGGTGGTTGCCGCTGTCATTTATGTCCTGCGCATACGACTTGTACTGTTCGACCGTCATGGGCCCAAGCAAGTCTCCCGCCATAAGCTCGGAAAACCCAATAATGGCGTTGAGAGGCGTCCTGAGCTCGTGGCTCATATTGGCGAGGAACTGCGACTTTGCCCGGTTTGCACATTCGGCCCGGTTGCGCGCCGCCCGAAGTTCCTCTGCCGCACGGTTGATTGCCGTCGTGTCGAATACCGTGCCGCGCATACGGAAAGGCTGGCCATCGGCGTTACATTCGATTTCGGCCTGTTCGAGAACGAACTTGATTGTGCCATCCGGCAGGACGATACGATGCTCGACCTTGTATCCACCGCCGCGGTTCAGGGAATCGGTTACCGTTGCTTCAACGAAATCGCGGTCATCTGGATGCACATAGGAAAGGAAGATCGGATAGGTCATTTCGACCGACTGCGGTTCGAGCCCGAACAGACGATAGGTCTCGTCGGACCAGCTCAGCGTGTTTGAGTCGATCTCCCAAATCCATCCACCGAGATGCGCGATGCGTTCCGCTTCGGCGAGGTTATGAGCGCTTTCATGGAGAGCGGCGAGCGCAATGTGCCGGTCGGTCACGTCGTAACAGCCAATCATGGTGACATCGTCACCACCCATTGTCATGTCGACGGCAGAGACCATGCACCAGATCTGGCGGCCATCAGCGGTCGTCAATGGTGCTTCAAAGCCGGCGATACGCCCGTCGACCGCATTGGCCACCATGCGGCCTGTCTCCATTCCTCCTTTCATGAAATCGGAGAAATAGCGCCCGGCAAGCGCATCGGCGTCGATGGCAACGAGCGAAGCAAAGGCGCTGTTGCAGAATATGAGTTCGCCAGTGGATTGGCGGGTAATGGCAAGGCCGTAAGGCATTGCCTCGACGATCATCCGCATCTGCCTCTCGCGGGCCCGCAGTGCCTCCTCCGCCTGGCGCAACGAAGTAAGGTCGCGCAGAACGGCGGTAAAGACGGTCTCGCCCTCGATCACCATCCGCGAAATCGAGGCTTCGGCAGGAAATTCGCTGCCATCCTTGCGGCGGCCTTTGATTTCCGGCCGACCGCCCATGAGTTGTGTGGGGGCGCCGCCGCGCGAGAAGCGCATGACCTTCGCGCGGTGGCCGGCCTTAACGCTCTCCGGCAGAAGAATAGATAGATCGCGGCCGACGACTTCACTTGCGCTGTAGCCGAAGATCGCCTCCGCCTGCCGGTTGAACAGGCGAATTCTGTGATCGCTTCCCATCGAAATGATTGCGTCACCAGCCGTCGCCAGAAGCTCGTCAAGCTGACGGTTGGCATTGGTCATCTCTTCGACGCTGATACGGCACTTGAGTGCAATGCCAATCCGCTCGGCAATGGCATCCAATACTTCAAGCGTCAGGCGATCGCGCGGCTTCTCCTTCTCGAAGCCAAAGCAAAGAACGCCAACGATCTCGTCATGTGCCTTGAGCGGGATTGCGGCTGTGTTGTCGCGATAGAGGGTTTCATCTGCGTTCCATGCCTCGGCAGCGAGCGTCGCCAGGTCATCGTACCGTACACTGGCCGGGCGCGAACGCCGCATGACAAGGGCGCCATCTCGCGGAAGCCAGGCAGAGCCGCTTTGCCATCCGGCATAGAGCAGGATCAGACGGAGAACGGCGTCGAGGGCATCCTGCAGCGAGTTGCTTCGCATAATTCTGTCGATGACGGCCTGGGCGAAGCGAAGCTGCCGCTCTTCCTGTACCTGTCGGGTAATGTCGGCGGCAATCAAGGTCGTGCTGGAACCCGGAGTCCAGATCCTGGTCAGGATGAACTCGCTCCCATCGGGCCGCCGGCAGCGCCGGCGCAGCTCGAAATGCTGCTCGTCCATTTTCTCGCGCCGCTGGGGGATCGAGATGACCTTGCCGCCATTTGCAATGCGCTTTTCGATGCCGGAGAGCGTCGGCGCGTCGCCCTCCGTCCATCCGAGCGCCTGCAACAGCTCGCCAGCGCTTGCGTTCTGCGATACGAGCTGCCCATTTGCAGGATCGAACACGAACACCGCAGGTGACTGATCGACTTCCGGCATACGATGAACCACGAGTCCACTCCTTCCGGGAATTCAGGGCTCAGGCAGCGCGTGCGCGGTTCAGGAAAGTGTCGACCTGCTGGCGAAGCATTTCGGCTTGCTTGGCAAGGAGATCCGAAGAACCGGAGATCTGTGCCGCAGCGGATCCTGTCTCGGCAGCCGCTTCAGCCACCGATACGATGTTCGAGGAGACGTCCTGTGTTCCACGAGCAGCTTCCTGAACATTGCGGGCGATTTCATTCGTCGCGGCGTCCTGTTCGTCGACCGCTGCCGCGATCGAAGTCGCGATCTGGTTCATTTCGGTAATCGTCTGCTCGATCGACTTTATCGCATCGACGGAATCCTGCGTCGCCGCCTGCATCGCCTTGATCTGTTCGGCGATTTCCTCGGTCGCCTTCGCTGTCTGGTTGGCGAGGCTCTTCACCTCCGAGGCAACCACAGCGAAACCCTTACCCGCCTCTCCGGCGCGTGCCGCCTCGATTGTGGCATTCAAGGCAAGAAGATTGGTCTGTGCCGCAATATCGTTGATGAGTGTCACCACATCGCCGATCTTCTGGGCGGCGTCGGCAAGGCCCTGGACCTTTCCGTCGGTGCGATGCGCCTCCTGAACGGCCTGACCGGCGATCTTGGTCGACATCGAAGCCTGCCGGCCGATTTCGGCAATCGAGCTCGAGAGCTGCTCGCTCGCCGAGGCGACGGTCTGCACATTGGCCGAGGCTTCCTCCGAAGCAGCGGCAACGGTGGTTGTCTTGGCGCTGGTCTGCTCGGCGGTGACGCTCATCGATTGCGCCGACGCCTGAAGCTCTGTCGCCGCCGAGGCGACCGACTTGATGATTTCGTTCACCGCGACATCGAAGTCGCTGATAGCGGTCTCGAGCGCCCGCTGGCGCACGGCGCGTTCCTCGACCATCGCGTCCTGATAGGTCGATATGGCAAGGTCCATGTCGAGACACACGGCCGTATTGACGGCGCAGATGACCTGCGAAAGCTTCGCCGGATTCCAGCGGTACTTCTTCACGGCAATATCGACCAGCCGGTTCATCACGAACTTGTAGCCGCCAATATACCAGCGCGGCTCAAGGCCGATCCGGTTATGCGTCAGACCGATCGTGTTGACGCTCTGCATGTACGCTTCATCGAACGTGCCCGCGAAGAGCCGCGCCCAATGTGAGCCCTGCGCCTGCTTCAGCCGGGGGGCCTGGTTGCCCACAAGCTTGGCCAGTTCGGGTTCCGTGCCGAGATGGGCGTAGAAGCCGTCAAGGATGACGGGCAGGTGCGGCTCGAGCACTGTCCAGAAATCCCGAAGCGCCTCACCCGTGGTCTCCGATACTTCCATGAAACGCAAACGTGTTTCGCGGTCCGCAACAGCCTTGTTCGTCGCCATGATTGCCCTCGCCAAATTTCGCCGGCATTGCCGGCCCCACCCTCGAAATGCCCGGCGAGGAAGGACAAAGCGCAAGTATTGCGACCTTTTGCCCCGCACATTGCCGGGATTAAGGATGATTTTGGTGATGGACTTGGAACAAACGGTTAATATTACTCTATTAAGTCAAGTTTTATTATAAACTGTACTTATAAACTGTATTTATAACGCAGAACACAAAAATCGTTTTACCATTGGTTTTTGTGGAAATCGAATTCTGGACAGTGTAATGATCCACATTGACACAATGAGTCTAGACTCAATAGGGCCGCAGGCTGTTCGGTTGCCCGAGGGTAGGGGTATGAGTGAAAGGCCCGTCCAGGAGGACGATCGTCGCAATCCGTCCGCCGGGAGGGCCAGTAACATGCCGGAGGCTTGTGCCTCTTGTCCGTTTCAGGATGGGGGGCTTTGCGGTGCGGTCCGGGATGCGAGATCGAGCCGCCGCCGCCGCAAGACGGAAGGGACTGTTCGCGCACGGCAGAACCTGTTCCGGGCAGGCGAGGAATCCGGCCGGGTGGCGGTAATCCGGGAAGGCTGGGCCGTTCGCTTCACCCATGTGCCGGATGGCCGCCGCCAGGTGCTTTCCATCCTCACGCCCGGCGACATTGCCGGGGCGGAATTCATCATGCGGCCCAGCATCCGCGTGCCGGTGCAAGCGCTGACCGACCTGTCATTTTGCGCCTTCGATGTGCAGGAACTGAAGGAAATTGGCAGCGAGGATCCAGGTCTCGTCTGGTCCTTTCTCGAAATCTGCGCAGCAGGGAGAAAGGAAGTCGAGTCGCGCCTCGTCGATCTCGGCCGCCGCAATGCCGAGCAGCGTCTTGCCCGGCTCATCGCCGAGCTTCATCGCCGCCTGAGCGGCCGCGGTCTTGCCGACGGGGCGTCGATGCCATTTCCCCTGCGTCAGCAGACCATCGCAGATGCGCTTGGACTGACCCAGGTTCATGTCAGCCGCGTGATGAGCAGCTTCCGCGAGAACAACATCGTTCAGGTCATTGGCGGCAGGCTCCATATCCTCGATATGGAAGCTCTGCTCGATATCGCCGAGATCTACCGCCGCTAGATGCCCTCCATCGCGAGCCGGAATTCCTCTGTGGGATATGCCACAGCGAGGCTCAGGGCCGGCATCGTGATGCCAGTTTCCAGCAGCGCACGCCGGGTCCGGGTGGCGCCATGCTAGGACATCAAATCCGCACCAGACCATGTAGGAGTGCCGCTTGGCGCCTTTCCCGATTTGGCATATAGGAAGGTGCCCCGGAAATCCGCGTGCCCCGAGTGGGGCAAGGCATGAAAGTTTTGCGTTCCATGTCGGAGCCATTGCGGCTTGCGCCCCTTGATCTCTATATCGACCCGCTTCTGTCCTTTCAGGATGCGAGGCTGCGCGACATGTATGCCTATTGGGATGAGAAGCGGGCCGGGCGTCCCTTTCCCGCCCGCGCCGATGTAAGCCCGGCTGAAATCGTCAGTCATCTGCCATCGCTCTTCCTGGTGGACGTGGTACCCCCCGGCCTTGCCATCGGCGATTTCCGAGTGCGGCTCATGGGAACGGCGCTCAACGATCTTTTCGCGGGGGACTTCACGGGCGCGAGCCTTGAAGGTGCCTTTACGGAAAGATCCGCCGCCGCTGTAGGTAAGCTGTTCGGTATAGTCTGCCAGCTCCGCCGTCCCTTGCGGCTATATGGCAGCGCCTCCTTCGCTCAATCTCAGGTGACGGAAGTCGAAGCGATTCTAATGCCGCTGACGACGGGCAGCGGCGCGGTCGACATGGTCATGGGCGAATTGCTGAAGCGCGCCTCTGTCTGAGCTTCATTTCGAAGTCAGTTGCAGGAACACGTCCTCAAGGTCTGATTCGACCGTCGAGATATCGGCAATCTCCATCCCGCCCGCATTGAGCGCGCCGAGAATGCTCATGGCGCTTTTTTCGGCCGGGTTGTACTGAACAGCGATGGAGCCATCGGCGCGCAGTTCCGCCTTCATGCCATCCAGCACCGCTGGTATCGCGATTGCGGGCGATGTGGGGCGGACAATGAGCTTTTTCTCACTGATGCGCGAAAGAAGCTGTTCCTTCGGCTCGCAACAGACGACCTGCCCCTTGTCGATGATCGCGATCGTATCGCAAAGCGCCTCGGCCTCTTCGAGATAATGTGTTGTGAGCACGATTGTCGTGCCCCGCTCATGAAGCCCTTTCACATAGTCCCATAGCTGGCGGCGCAGTTCGATGTCGACGCCTGCCGTCGGCTCGTCGAGAATAAGCACAGGCGGGTTGTGAACCATTGCCTTGGCGACAAGGAGCCTCCGCCGCATCCCGCCGGAAAGCGTGCGCGCATAGGCATCCGCCTTGTCGTCGAGCCCCATGGCCTTCAGAATTTCCATGGTCCGCCGCTCGCGCTTTGGCACGCCGTAGAGCCCCGCCTGCATTTCCATCACTTCGGCGGGCGTAAAAAAGGGATCGATGTTGAGTTCCTGCGGCACGACGCCAATGGAGGCTCGCGCCTGACGTGGATTGACGTCGATATCGAAGCCCCAGACGGAAGCTGAACCCGACGTCTTGAGAACAAGACCGGCAAGAATATTGATGAATGTGGACTTTCCTGCGCCGTTGGGTCCGAGAAGCGCAAAAATGGAACCGCGCGGAATGGCGAGATCGATACCTTTCAAGGCTTCCTTGGCGGGCTGATTGCCACTCGCCTTGTAGACCTTGCGAAGCGCCTTCGCCTCGATGGCATTGAGACTTTCGCCGCGCGGCGCAGGCTCTCCTGGCACGCGCTCTTCATAGGTCGGTTCGACATCGGCAAGCGTATGGGCCATGGGCGGGCTCTTCTTTTGGCGGGCGGGTTCCGGGGCGCTATAGTGGCAGCCCTGTGGGCAGGCAATATAGAAGACCCCTGAAAGATAGGAAAGGCGAGGCGCGTGGCAAGCGGCAAGGCGCAAGAACTGGCGGCGGCAAAAACGTCACAGGAGGGAAAGCCCCTGAAAAAAGGTGACCATCTCTTTCTCGTCGATGGCTCTGGCTATATTTTCCGCGCCTATCACGCGCTGCCGCCGCTCACCCGCAAATCGGACGGTTTGCCGGTCGGCGCGGTCGCCGGCTTCTGCAACATGCTCTACAAGCTCCTCGAGGACACAAAGGACGAGTTCGAGCCGACCCACCTCGCCGTCATATTTGACGCCTCCTCCAAGACATTCCGCAACGATATCTATCCCGACTACAAGGCAAACCGCGCAGAGCCGCCGGAAGACCTGCGCCCGCAATTCGCTCTGGTGCGCGATGCCACCCGCGCATTCGGTGTTCCCTGCATTGAAAAGGCTGGCTACGAAGCCGACGATCTGATCGCAACCTATGCTCGACTTGCCGCTGAGGCCGGTGCGCGCGTGACCATCGTCTCGTCGGACAAGGACCTGATGCAGCTTGTCAATGATCGTGTCGACATGCTCGACACGATGAAACTCAAAACCATTACCCGCGACGAGGTGATCGAAAAATTCGGTGTCCCGCCGGAAAAGGTTGTCGATGTCCAGGCGCTTGCGGGGGACTCGACCGATAATGTACCGGGTGTTCCGGGCATCGGCATCAAGACCGCCGCGCAGCTCATCGAGGAATATGGCGATCTCGAAACGCTGCTCGCCCGTGCCGCGGAAATCAAACAGAACAAGCGCCGCGAGAATCTCATCGAGTTTGCCGATCAGGCGCGTATCTCACGGCGCCTGGTCGAGCTCGACAACAACGTCCCGATCGACGAGCCGCTTGAGGCCATGAGTGTCCGGGAACCCGATCCCGAAACCCTCATCGGATTCTTCAAGGATATGGAATTCTCGACGCTGACACGCCGCGTTGGCGAGCGGTTCAACGTCGATGTCGATGCAATCCCGGCGGCAGGCGAGCACCCGCCGGAGAAAGATGGCGGGCAAGAGATCAAGAAGGAGAAACAGGAAGTCAGCCGGACGGCGAAAGGCGGCGTGCCAGGCGCGACACCCAAAGGTGTTGATGCCGACTTTGCGAATGCCATCTACAGCACCGTCACGGATATCGAAATACTGAAGGCATGGATCGCTCGTGCCCGGGAACAGGGGTACATCGCCGTCGATACGGAAACGGACTCGTTGAACCCGATGCAGGCGCGTCTTGTTGGCGTTTCGCTTTCGTTGCAGCCCGGGGAGGCCTGTTACATACCTCTCCAGCACGGCGCGGGCGGCAGTCTTGATTTTGCCGATGCGGGCAATGCGCCGCAAATTCCACTGAAAGAAGCCATAAGGACTCTGAAGCCTCTGCTCGAAGATGCGGCAGTCTTGAAGATCGGTCAGAACCTGAAATTCGATATGCTCGTCTTCCGCCAGCACGGCATCGAGCTGCGGCCGCATGACGATACGATGCTCATGTCTTATGCGCTCGACGCGGGCGTTCACGGCCATGGCATGGATGAATTGTCGGAGATTCATCTCGGCCACAAGCCGATCCCTTTTTCGGAAGTCGCGGGGAAGGGCAAGGCGCAGATAACTTTCGATCAGGTGCCGGTTGACCGCGCAACGGTCTATGCGGCGGAAGATGCCGATGTGACGCTGCGCCTTTGGCACATATTGAAGCCGCGCCTTGTAGCGGAGCATCGCGTCACGGTCTATGAAACGCTGGAACGCCCGCTCGTACCCGTTCTGGTCGAGATGGAGCGCGCAGGCGTCAAGGTTGACAAGGCGGTGCTCGCCCGCCTTTCCGGCGACTTTGCGCAGAAGATGGCTCGATATGAAGAGGAGATTTATGAGCTGGCAGGCGAGCGCTTCAACATCGGCTCCCCGAAGCAGCTCGGTGAGATCCTTTTCGACAAGATGAGTCTCGAAGGGGGACGGAAGACCAAGACAGGTGCATGGTCGACGGATGCCGACACGCTCGAAATGCTCGCGGCGCAAGGGCACAACCTGCCGCAACGCGTACTCGACTGGCGCGGATTGTCGAAGCTGAAGAGCACCTACACAGACGCGCTTCCCGAATTCATCGACAAGGATACGGGCCGCATCCACACGTCATACTCTCTGGCCTCGACCTCGACAGGCCGCCTCGCATCGACCGACCCGAACTTGCAGAACATTCCGGTCCGCACCGAGGACGGCCGCAAGATCAGAACGGCCTTTGTTGCCGAGAAGGGCAATCTCCTCATCTCTGCCGACTACAGCCAGATCGAACTGCGCCTTCTTGCCCATATCGCGGATATCGAGGCGCTGAAGAAGGCATTTGCCGAGGGGCTCGACATTCACGCGATGACGGCATCGGAAATGTTCAATACGCCGATCGAAGGTATGGACCCTGCGGTTCGGCGCCGCGCAAAGGCGATCAATTTCGGGATCATCTATGGCATCTCGGCCTTCGGCCTTGCGAACCAGCTCGGCATCTCGCGCGGCGAAGCGGGCGAATATATCGACCGGTACTTCAAGCGCTTCCCGGGCATCCGTGCCTATATGGATGATACGAAGGATTTTGCCCACAAGAATGGCTATGTGGAGACGATCTTCGGCCGCCGCATCCATTTGCCCGCCATCAACTCGAAGAACCCGGCGGAAAAGAGCTTCATGGAGCGCGCCGCCATCAATGCGCCCATTCAGGGATCGGCTGCGGATATCATCCGCCGCGCGATGATCCGCATGCCCGGCGAAATTGAAAAAGCGAAGCTCGAAGCGCGCATGCTGCTGCAGGTGCATGACGAGCTGATTTTTGAAGTGCCGGAAAAGCAGGCGGAGAAGACCGCAAAACTCGTTGCGCGCGTCATGTCCGGCGCGGCAGCGCCGGCCGTCGCGCTTTCCGTGCCGCTCGATGTCGATGCCCGCGCCGCGAAAAACTGGGACGAGGCGCATTAGGAAGAATTTCCGCATGGAACCCGCGGCAGGCTTCGAGCGTTTTACTCTGACAGCCAAAGGAGATTGAAATTGTCCGCCGCAGCTGACGACAAGAAGCAGAAGATTGTGAACGAGGCCGCTAAGGAGAGCTTTCCCACAAGCGATGCGCCCGCCTGGACAGGCGGCGGCATTTCGCCAGAGGAGGACGCAGATCGCGCCGAACGCCTCGCCAAAAAAGCCGAGAAGGCCCGCGAGGCAGACGAAGAGGCCGTAGATGAGGCGCTGGAAGAAAGCTTCCCCGCCTCCGACCCGCCAGCCTGGACCGGCACCCATGCGGGCGACGGCCACAACCCGAAACGCGACTAGCCGGTGCAACGCCGGAAATGAAAAAGCCCGAAGGTTTCCCTCCGGGCTTTCGTCGTTTCGTTGTAGACGATTGTTTATTCGGCGGCGCGGGCCGGTGCCGGTGCGGCGGCGCGCACATCCGGGTCCACATGCGCCTCGAACTTCGCGAAATTGTCGATGAACATTTTCACGAGCTTCTGCGCCTGCGCGTCATAGGCGGCCTTGTCGGCCCAGGTGTCACGCGGGTTGAGAATCTTGTCGTCGACGCCCGGCACGCTCACCGGAACCTCGAAGCCGAAATTCGCATCGGTGCGGAACTCGACATTGTTCAGCGAGCCGTCGAGAGCGGCGGCGAGCAGCGCGCGCGTCGCCTTGATCGGCATGCGGTTGCCCGTGCCATAGACGCCGCCAGTCCAGCCCGTGTTGACGAGCCAGCACGACACCTTGTGCTCGGCAATGAGGTCGCGCAGCAGGTTGCCGTATTCGCTCGGGTGGCGCGACATGAACGGCGCACCGAAGCAAGTGGAGAAGGTCGCTTCCGGCTCCGTCACGCCCTTTTCCGTGCCGGCAACCTTCGCCGTGTAGCCGGAGAGGAAGTGATACATGGCCTGGCTCGGCGTCAGCCGCGCGATGGGCGGCAGCACCGAGAAGGC
>JAHBYK010000053.1 GCA_019635965.1 Parvibaculum sp.
TGAGTCACATGAAAGCTGTGACGTCACATGCTCTGGTTTTCACCAAGCACCGTCGTGCGCGGATTGCCGAAGCTCTGTCCGCCGATCTGGCCATCCGACCAGCGCTGCCAGGAAATCACGCTCTGAACGCCGCCCGCTTCCGAGACGGTGACATCGCCCGGCGCGTAGGAATTGTTGAAGCCGTGAATCTGCTTCACCTCATTGTTGATGATGGTGATGTCGGTCGAACCCGCGCTGAAGTCGCCGAAGCTGCCCGCAAGCACGGCATCCTGCGGACTGCGGATCGCATAGGTCATGCCCATGAGATATCCGTCCAGCGTATCGCCGACATCGTCGCGGGCGAAGATCGCGGCGCCGTAGATGGATGTGGCGGCATTGTTGCCAACCGCATAACGGATACCGGCCTCGCGCGCCTGCGGACCGGCAAGCAAGCCGGTAATGTTCACCGTGCAGTTCACCGAGGTGCCGGAACAGGCCGCGCCATTCGGCGCCTGCACTTCATAGTAGCCGGAAATCTGGCTGCCGAAGATGCTGATCTCGCTGCTGCCGGGCGTTGCCGTGCCGCCTGTGGTCGAGATGTTGTAGACGATGATGTCGCCGCCTTCATTCATCGTGATGGTGGCGTCGAGGCCCATCCTGGCATTGGCGTTGGATGCGCCGAACTGGATTGCCGCCGTGCCGTCGAACACGCCGGGCGCGAAATTGCCGCCCGCGAAGATCGGCGCGGTCGCGCCCGAAAGCGCATAAGTGGCAATGATGTTTTCCGGCCGCAAGTTGCTCGAGAGCATGTTGCCGACGAGATAGATGATGCCCTGATAGCCATTCGGCGAAATGGTCTGATTGCCGATCACATTGACGTCAATGTCGCCGCCATTCCAGCGGCCGATCTGAAGATACTCGGTGCCGTAGAGATCGGCGGTTACCGCCGTGCCCCTGTCGAAGGTTGCCAATGAACTCTCGGTCGCCTGAATGAATGTCACCGCACCATCATCACCCCAGACGACGATGTCGTTCACCATGCCGAGATTCTTCCCGCTCTGGGAACTGATCTGCGGGATGTAGAAGAGACCGCCATGCCACCTGACCCCCGAGGGCGCGGCAACGAGCAGCGCATCGACCGCGCCGCTCTGTATCGGCAGCGGAATGTCCGGCCCGCCATCTGGGTCGTAGCCCGATTGACTGAAGGCGGCCGTGCCCGAAATGCGCTTGGCCCGGAAGAGATCGTCATAGGGGATCGAGAAATCGATGATCTGATAGCTGATGCCGATATCGGACGCATCGGTGCCGCCGAGAAATCCGTAGACGGTCGTGACGCAGCCATCCGTCGGACAGGCCGCGCCGCCCTGCGCCATCGAAATATTCAGGAGGCGGAAGGTCCGCGTCGCCGCATCCCAATCGATGCCGCCGGTGGTCGGATTGGCAACGCCGCCCGGTGTCTTGATGAGATAGACATGATCGCCCGGCATATCGACCTCGAAGTCGATGCCGACACCGAACATCGGGCCGAACAGGATCGACATTTCACCCGAGAATGTGCCCGGTGCGAAGCTGCCATCGTCGATCGTGGGTTTCGTCGCGGCGGCAAGCGTATAGGTTGCCATGCCCGTCACGGGCACATCGACGCTCGGCTTGCCATAGACGAGATGAAAGCCCTGATGGCTTGTCCGCCCCATGCCGGAGAAGGTCGTGCCATTGCTGGCGTTGTAATAATTGCCGTTCGTCTCGCCGCCCGCCCAGCGCTCGACAAAGACCGCATCGCCGGAATTGCCGCGTTCGAGCGACTGGTTCGAATTGCGCTCGAGGCGCTCATCGTAATCGGGCTCGACGTCATATTGATTGAGTTCGCCGCCGGCGCCGATCGTAACCTTGCCGGGCTCGCGCAGGTCGATGCCGATGGCATCCGCCGCATAGGCGATCACATAACCCGAATCCTCGGCGCCTTCGAGCGGCACGATGACGCCGGTGACGGGCGGTGTGCCGCCATATCCGCCGCTTCCGCCACCGCCATTGCCGTCATTGCCGCCAATCGCTTCCTCGACGATCGCCGGACCATTGGCGCCCTGGACATTGGCGGGCGAATAATCGGCATCGTCGGGGCCGCTATTCTGCGCGAACTGGGTCGTGCCGGGTGCGGGAGGCGTGAAGGTGCCTGCGATGCTCGTGGTGCTTGCCTGATAGCCTTCACCGCGCGCGAATTCGCGCGAGCCCGAACCATTCTCGACCGTCGCCGTGCCCTGATTGACGCGGCCATCGAGACCGCCGCTCTCATTGCCATAGGCGCTGAAGGCACCGCCCGCCGTCGTGACGGTGACGCCGCCGCGCGTGACGGAAATCGGCATTCCGCTCGAGGCGACGCGGATTGCGCCGGAGACAAGTTCGAACGAAATACTGTCGCCCTCGCCCGTCAGCGTGAACACCGAACCGGGCTCGATGGTGATGATGCTGCCATCGGGGGCCTGCAACTGGAGAAGCGTCGTTGCGGTGATTGTCTGGCCGGGCTCGATATTGCCCGTCGCAACGCCGTCTGCCGTGGCGCTGCCGAAGAGGACCGGCAGCGCATGTGCCGTGACGGGCAATGAGAGCAGTGCGGCGATCGCCGTCGTTGCCAGAAGCCGGTTGAACGAATTGCTTTTCATGGATCAAGGCTCCTTGCGTGTTCAGAAATCGAAGCTGAGCGAAACGGAGGCGACGACACGGTCGTACTCGTAGAGGACGATGTTGCTGTCGGAGCGCGTGTAGGCGATTTCGCCGCCAAGCGTCAGGTCATCGCGAATCGAATAGCGCAGACCCGCCGATGCATCGGCGCGGACGACCGAACGCTCCTCGAGAAAGAGCGGATCGGGATCCTTGTATTCGGAGACCTCGACCGCAGCCACGGCATAGCCGCGCAGCTTCGGCATGATCGTCATCTCGCCACCGGCGCGAATACCGCCGAAGCCATAGGTCAGATGGTCGAAGGCGCTGTCGGTGAGCTTTTCATAGCCGGCATAGGCACCGGCATAGATGTAAGGCTCGCTCGCGCCCGCGAGGGGCTGGCCGATGGTTGCGCCCGCCGTATAGCGGTTCGCATTCTGCACGCTGTTGTTCGGGTAATTGAGCTTTGCATATTGGAGATAGACGGCCAGATCGGTGTTGCCTGCCGTCCGGTACGACCACTGGCCAAGAGCGCCATAGGTATAGCGATAGGCCTCGTCATCGACCCAGTAGGACTGAAGCTGGGCGGTGATGGCGAAGGTGCCGTTATCGGGCGTGCGTTGCGCGAAACCGATATTGGCGCCTGCAATCGCCTGATTGAACTGGTCGAGATCGGCATTGGCGCGGTAGGAAGCGTTGAGATCGACGAGAAGCTGCTTGTCGAGCGCAAGACCATGCGTGAGCGAGGTCCGGCCGGCGACTTCGCCGAAGAAATCCTCTTCGGATGTCGCGCCCGCGCCGAGCGTCGCAAAGCCGAGGCCTGCAAAGGCCGGAATTAGGATGCGGCTGTCGCTCGTCGAATTGTTGACGTTGCTGTCATAGCCCGCCTTCACGGTGACATTGCTGCGGATCTGCGTGCCGCCGCCGGAAAGCCCCGTATCGAGCGCCGTCACATAACGGTCGATCGTGGCACGGACATCCTCCGGCACATCCTGCGAACTGACGGCGGCAAGCTCGCGCCGCGCCGCTTCCGGCTCGTTCATGGCGATATAGGCGCGGCCAAGCTCGGCACGCGCCTGAAGATGATCGGGCTTCACGGCCAGGACGCGCTCGAAGGCGGCGACGGCTTCCGCGGGGCGGCCCGAATCGATTGCGGCAAGACCCAGCATGTAGTCGAAATCGGGATTGCCGGCGTTGCCGCGCTCCTCGGGCTTCAACACGGCATAGGCACCTTGCGCATCGCCCGCGCCGAGGCGCTTTGCCGCCTCGTCCATCGCGCCCGCGACCGCCGCTCCGGCGGCGACAAGAACGAAAGCTGCCGCAAGCACGGCCGGTCTCGCACGCGACCTTCCGAGCCTCAGCAACCCGCCAAGCGCCTTTACCCTATCCCGCATAGTCTTACCCCACCGATTGCAGAAACATGACAACCGGCCCGCCGGTCATGCCGGTGAGCCGGTGGCGCCAATCGCGCGCCGCGGGGCGAAGACTAGTTTGGGCCCGACATGCGCCGCATGACCCAATTGGACTAAAGGGGGACATTGACGCATGGTCCTGCGCCGATCTGACGCCCGCTAAAATGCACACATCGCAGGTGTCCATGTGTAGAGTGTGGATATTCGCAGAGGAGGCAGCAGACCATGTTCGGTGCGCAGGTGAAGCTCTTCCGGCTTGCCGGATTCGACGTCAATCTCGATCTGAGCTGGGTCTTTATCGCCCTGCTCATTTCCTGGACGCTGGCGACCGGATATTTCCCGGAACTCTATCCGGGCTTCGAGAGCACGACTTACTGGTCGATGGGCGTGATCGGCGCGGCCGGGCTATTCCTCTCCATCGTGCTGCACGAGCTGTCCCATTCCGTCGTCGCGCGCCGCTATGGCATCCCGATCAGCGGCATCACGCTTTTCATTTTCGGCGGCGTGGCGCAGATGGAACGGGAACCTCCGACGGCGCGCGCCGAATTCATGATGGCGATTGCCGGTCCGCTTGCGAGCCTCGGCCTGTCGCTCTTCTTTTATGTATGCGCCATCGGTACGGCAGCCGCAGGGACGGGCACACCGGTTTCCGGCGTCCTTTCCTATCTCGCACTCATCAATCTCATCGTCGCCATTTTCAACATGGTGCCGGCCTTCCCGCTCGATGGCGGCCGTGTCTATCGCGCCTGGCTCTGGGGCCGCATGGGCGACATGGTGGCGGCGACACGGCGCGCGGCGCTTGCCGGACAGATATTCGGCCTGATGCTGATCGGCCTTGGCGTGGCGAGCCTTTTCTCCGGCCATCTGATCGGCGGCCTGTGGTGGGGCCTGATCGGCCTCTTCCTGCACTCGGCCTCGCGCAACGCAATCACGCAGCTTGAATCCCAGAAGCTGCTGGAATCGGAAACCGTTGCCCGCGTGATGACCCGAAGCCCGCTCACCGTGCCGGTGGACATCACCTTGCGCGAACTCGTGGACAATTACATCTACGGATCGTTCCACGAGACATTCCCCGTGGTGGAAAACGGGCGCCCCGCCGGCAGCATCGGCGTTGCCGATCTTCGCGGCACGAACCGGGAGGACTGGGACCGCCTGCGCGTGCGCGACCTGATGCACCCTCTTTCCAGGCTGAACACCATCGGACCGGGAGAGACGACGGAAGCGGCCCTGCGCAAGATGCGCGAGAGCGGACATGCGCGCCTTCTCGTCGTGGAAGATGGACGGCTCCTGGGGATCGTCGCCCTGCGCGACATCATGCGTCTCATCGCGCTGAAGCGGGAACTCGGCTGATCGCGGTTCTCAGCCCTGCGCAAAGAGCAGCGTGTAGACGCCCGGCAGCATGAGCGTGGCGTTATAGGCCGCATGCATGGCGAAGGGCGCACGCAGATTGCCGCCTGCCCTCGCAAACAGCGCGAGCAGAACACCCAGCACGAAGATGATTGCCGTCAGGACAAATCCCGACGGCCCCGGCACAGGAAACAGGTGGCCATGCACCAGCGTGAAAACAATGGCGGTGGCGGCTGTCGATACCGGGAACGAGAAATGCCGGCCGAAAACACGCAGCATGATGCCGCGGAAATAAATTTCCTCGGCGAGCGGCGCGAGAAGCACGACAACGAAGAGCAGGCAGAGAGCCTCGCCGAGCGAACCGGGCTCGAGCGCCGCGTCCATTTCCATCATTTCCTGCTGCATCGCTTCGGGAAGGAGCATCAGAAATCCGCCGGCGCCAAGCGCCATCGATATGCCGGCCGGAATCGCCGCAAAGGTCCAGACCCGGCCGCCCTTCGCAAAGAACACTTCACCGATCCTCCTGCCGCGCAGCAGGAGAAGGAAGGCGATGGCGGCAAGGACCGACAGGTAGAAGCCCGCCATGGCCGCATAGAGCGCATAGTTGGAGAAGATGCCGATGCCGAGGCTCTCCCGGAAATCCGGCCGGGCGACGGCGGCGAGGGCCACGACCAGCAAGGGCAATCCGCTTGCAATGAGCGGCACCAGCGCGATGTCGATCCAGCGTTCCGCAGGACGCGGCACGGAAGGGCTTGCGGCCGCTTCCCCAGCTACGGCATCGCGCACTGGCGCATCCGGTCCCCACACCGCCATGGCTCAGAGCGTTCCTGAAACGAAAGTCATGTCGAACATGCGGGGCATCCGGTGCCGCGGTGAGCCAATGCCTGTGAGGCGCAGCCACCATAACCCGAAATGCCGCCGCGCGAAGGCTAGCTTGCTGCCTTTTTCAGCTTCTCCGCCATGAAAGCGCGCCAGCCGCCATAGGCCGTGATCTCCTCCGCGCCGTCGAGCCCGCTTGCCTCGCAGAGAAATCCCTTCACCTTCCTGCCGGATGCGAGATCAAGCGTACCGATGCAGAGGGGCTGGGGCACACCGGCCATGAAACTGCCGAATGCCGCGCGCGGCAGGCGCCAGACCTCCAGCTCGATGGCGGCGCCGCCTTCCGCAACCCGGACAAGACCCGGGCGGAAGGGCGGCCCGCCCGCCAGCGCGTAGAAGCGGTAGAGCGGTGCCGTTTTCGTGCGCTCGACGAAAATGGCATCGCGCGAGGTAAGCTCGTGATTGAGCGGCAGGCCGGACATATGGGCCCCGACCACGGCAAGCTCGATGAAACCTTCATCATCCGGCGCCTGATCGCGCGGCCCGCCCGGCGCGAGCCCCTGCGCCGCCTCGAAGGCCGCAGCGAAAGCCGCGATCCGCATATCGGCAAAGGCAGGTGCCGCGAGCGTGACACCGAAGGGCAGGCCCTTGAGCGGCCCCGCATCGCGGAAGCCGGCCGGCACGGCGATGCCGCAGAGATCGAGCAGATTCATGAAATTCGTGTAGGTGCCAAGGCGGCTGTTGAGCTTCACCGGATCGGCCATCACCTCGCTCACGCGATAGGTGGTGGGCGTTGTCGGCACCATGAGAAAATCGATTTCCGCGAAAAGCGCGATCGCGCGCCGCTTGAGCGCCTCGAGCCTGTAACCCGCCTCGAAGAGTTCGGCTGCGCTGCGCGCCTTCGCGGCCAGCACGATGCCGCCGACCGTCGGTTCCACGGCGGGCCGGTTGGCTTCGATGAAGGAGCCGACGGCGGCAAATCGCTCGGCGACATAGGGGCCTTCGTAGAGCAGCGCGGCGGCCTGCTCGAACAGCGAAAAGTCGATCCGCCGGGTGCGCCCGCCCAGATCCTCGAAGCGCGAAATCGCCGCCTCGAAGAGACGCGCGGCTTCATCGTCGCCGAAGAATTTGAGATCGGAGGCGCGCGGCACCGCGAAGGTGAAACCGTCCGCGAGCGAGACCGGCATCTCCGGCATCCGCGCGCGGGCATGGATGTCCGCTGCATCGAAATGCGCCGCGACCTCGAAGACCGCCGTTGCATCGGCGACGGTAAGCGCAAAGACCGATACGCAATCGAGCGAACGGCAGGCGGGCACGACGCCGGTTGCGGAAAGGAGGCCGCGGGAGGGCTTGAGCCCGACAATATTGTTGAACGCGGCGGGCACACGGCCCGAACCCGCCGTATCCGTGCCGAGCGCAAACGATACGATGCCGCCCGCCACAGCCACCGCCGAGCCGGAGGACGAGCCGCCCGAAATGTAATCCGCATCGAAGACGGAGCGCGGCGCGCCATAGGGCGAACGGGTGCCGACAAGGCCCGTTGCGAACTGATCGAGATTGGTCTTGCCGAGCGGTATGGCGCCGGCCGCGATGAGGCGCTCGACGACAGTGGCGCTGCTTTCCGGCAAATAGGCATAGTCCGGGCAGGCGGCGGTCGTCGGCAGGCCCGCAAGGTCGATATTGTCCTTCACCGCGAAGGGCACACCGAAAAGCGGCATCAGCGCCTTGCGGGCAGGCGGCAAGGCATCGAGCGCCCGTGCCCGCGCCAGCACTTCGTCCGGCGACAGGCGCGAAATCCAGACCGCCGGATCGGCACAGGCGCCGGCCCGCGCCAGCGCCTCGCGCGCGACATCTTCGGCGCGCAGGCCATCCGCATAGGCCGCGCGAAGCGCGGGCAGGGAAAATGCGAGCGACTTCACGATGCTGCCTCCAGCTTGGGCGCGGCTGCCTCGACCGGCATGAGGGTGACGAGCGGCTGGCCCGCCTGCACCATCTTGCCGGGCGTGCAATGGACTTCATGGACGCGCGCGGCGACCGGCGCACGCACTTCGATCTCCATCTTCATGGACTCGAGAACGACGAGCATCTGATCCGCCGCAACCTCATCGCCCGGCTGCACGCCGATCGACCAGACATTGCCCGGCACGCCCGCCTCGACGAGACGGCCGCCATCGGGCACATCCGTGACGCCCTCGGATGCGATCGCTTCCGGCTCCACCGCCGGCATGGCGAGGCCCTGCTCTTCCCAGCGCTGGCGCTCCTCCTCGAAGGCGCGGCGCTGCGAAATCCGGAAGGCGGAAATCTCCTCCGCGTTGCGTTCAAGGAAGGCGAAATAATCGCTGAGGCGGAACGAACCTTCCTCGATCCTTACTTCATACTGCCCTTTCGGGAAGGCTTCGCGCGCCTCGCGCAACTCCCCGGCCGATACGGGGAAGAAGCGCAGCCTGTCGAAGAAGCGCAGGAGCCACGGCTTCTCGAAGTTCGCCGTCCGCTGCCAGCTGTTCCACATCTGCACCGTGCGGCCGACAAGCTGATAGCCGCCCGGCCCCTCCATGCCATAGACGCAGAGATAGGCGCCGCCGATGCCGACGGCATTTTCCGGCGTCCATGTCCGGGCGGGGTTGTATTTCGTCGTGACGAGGCGGTGGCGCGGATCAAGCGGCGTGGCGACCGGCGCGCCGAGATAGACATCGCCGAGCCCCAGCACCATGTAATCCGCCTCGAAGACGATGCGCTTCACATCGGCGATGCTCTTGAGCCCGTTGATCCGCCGGATGAACTCGATATTGGAGGGAACCCAGGGCGCATCGGGGCGCACCAGCGTTTCATATTTCCTGACGGCCTCGCGCGCGGCCTCGTCATCCCACGACAATGGCAGATGCACGATACGGCTCGGCACTTCGATGTCCGCCGTGGCGGGCATCTTGCGTTCCATTTCTTCGAGGATCGCAAGGAGCTTGCGCGCAGGCAGCACATCGGGATCGAAATGGATCTGCAGCGAACGGATGCCCGGCGTCATCTCGATGATGCCGTCGAGACAAAGCTCCTCGAGCGCCAGCATCATGGCATGAGCCCGGAAGCGAAGCGCAAAATCGAGAACGATCGGCCCATATTCGATCAGGATGTAATCGTCGCCCGCCCGGCGATAGGTGACTTCCGTTTCGAGATCGCCGATCCGCGCGAGAACCGCATCTTCCTTCCGCGTCTGACGCGCGAGCGGCGCGGCGGGCCGCGCCAGCGTCCGCACCCAGCTCTCCTCCATGCGGCGAAGCTCGCCGGCCTCGGCTTCCGTGATCCGGTGGAAACGTACCTTGTCGCCCGGCTTCAACTGGCCAAGTTTCCAGAGTTCGGATTTTGCAAGCGTGGCCGGACAGACGAAGCCGCCAAGGCTCGGCCCGTCGGGACCGAGAATGATCGGCATGTCGCCGGTGAAGTCGATCGTGCCGATGGCATAGGCGTTGTCGTGGATGTTCGAGGGATGAAGCCCCGCCTCGCCGCCATCCTTGCGCGCCCATTTCGGCTTCGGCCCGATGAGCCGCACGCCTGTGCGCGCCGAATTGTAATGAACCTCGTAAGCCGTACCAAACAGGGTCTCGATATCCTCATCGAGAAAGAAATCCGGCGCGCCATGCGGCCCGTAAAGCGTGGCGATGTCCCATTCGCGGGTGAGAGGGACGCGAGCCGATGCAGGCAGCGGCGTCATGACAGGAGGTGCAACCGCCCCTTCCCGCGCGATGCGGAGCACATCCCCCGTCTTCAACGCGCCCGTGCCATGCCCGCCGAAGTGCCCCAGCGTGAAGGCGGAGCGAGAGCCGAGATAGAGCGGCGCATCGAAGCCATTGCGGATGGCGAGATAGGCGCGCTGCCCCGCCCCCTTCACCTTGCCGAGCGTCAGGGTCTGGCCGCGCCCGACCTCGATTGCCTGCCAGAACGAGACCGGCACACCGTCGAGCGCCGCTTCCATATCCGCACCTGCCAGCGCCACCACCGCATCGCAACGGAAGCGGAGCGAGGGGCCTTCGAGCGTCATCTCGAGAGTGGCCGCATCATCGGCGTTTCCAACCAGCCGGTTGGCGAGACGGTGCGAGAGCGGATCCATCGGCCCCGATGGCGGCACACCGACATTCCAGTAGCCGACGCGGCCCGGCCAATCCTGAAGGCTCGACTGCGCGCCGGGCGAGAGAACGTCGATCGCGCTGCTTTCCGCCTCATGCGCGGCAAGCGTGGAGGTGAGCATCCGGCCATGAAGAAAGGCATCGGATCGCGCGAGGCTGCGCAGATAATCGAGATTGGTCTCGATTCCATGGACGGATGAAGCGTCGAGCGCGGATGCAAGATTTGCCGCCGCTTCCTCGCGGGTCGCACCTTTCACGATCAGCTTTGCGAGCATCGGATCGTAGAAGGGTGTGACCTGCGTTCCGGTCGCAATCCAGCCATCGACGCGAATGTCCTGCGGGAAAGATACTTCCGTCAGCAGACCGGAGGACGGCTGGAAGTTCTTGCCGGGATCTTCGGCATAGAGCCGGACCTCGATCGAGTGACCTTGCGGCACACGCTCATACTGCATCAGGTCGCCAAGCTCTCCGGCTGCCTGCCGCACCATCATTTCGACAAGGTCGAGCCCGGTCACTTCCTCGGTCACGGGATGCTCGACCTGGAGACGTGTGTTCACTTCAAGGAAGTAGAACTTCCTTTCCTTCTCGTCATAGATGAACTCGACCGTGCCGGCGGAGGCATAGGAAACGCTCTTGCCGAGACGAACCGCTGCCTCATGCAAGGCCGCGCGCTCGGCATCGCCGAGTCCCGGCGCGGGCGTTTCCTCGATCACCTTCTGGTTGCGGCGCTGCGCCGAGCAATCCCGCTCGCCGAGCGCGATCACATTGCCCTCACCGTCGCCGAAGATCTGGACCTCGATATGACGCGCCGCTGCGACATATTTTTCGAGGAAGAGGCCGCTGTCCTTGAAATTCGCCAGCGCCAGACGCCGCACCGTGTCATAGAGGCGCGGCATGTTGTCTGCCGACTGGCAGAGCTGGAGGCCGATGCCGCCACCGCCGGCCGTGCTTTTCAGCATCACCGGATAGCCGATCTCCCCGGCCCGCGTCAGCGCATCGTCGAGATCGACGATGAGCGGCGAGCCGGGCAGCAGCGGCACGCCGCTGCGTTCCGCAAGTTCCCTCGCCGTGTGCTTCAACGCGAAGGCGCGCATATGCTCGGGCCGGGGCCCGATGAAGGCGACACCTTCCCGCGCCAGCGCGGCGGCAAATTCCGGGTTCTCGCTGAGGAACCCGTAGCCCGGATGCACCGCTTCCGCGCCGGTCCTGCGCACCGCAGCCAGAATGGCGTCGATGTCGAGATAGCTTTCGGCGACCGGCGCCGGACCGACACAGACTGCCTCGCCTGCAAGCTGTACATGCGGCGCGAAGCGGTCGGCTTCGGAATAGATCGCAACCGGCGAAATGCCCATGCGCCTGAGCGTCCTGATGACGCGGACAGCGATTTCGCCGCGATTGGCGATGAGAACCTTCTTGAACATCTGGCCTCCGGTGTCGCCCGGCCGTTGCCAGCCGGGCGGGAACGCATCAGGCGTCCCAGATCAAGGTGCGAATGGGCGTGGGATTGAAGCCGTTGCAGGGATTGTTCACCTGCGGGCAATTCGAGATCACGCAGAGAAGGTCCATCTCGGCGCGTATCTCCACATAATCGCCCGGCCTGGAAATGCCATCGACAATGGCAAGCGTCCCATCTTCTTCAACCGGCACATTCATGAAGAAATTGATGTTCGACACGATGTCGCGCTTGGTGAGGCCGTGGCGCGACAGCTCCATCACGAAATTATCGCGGCAGCTGTGCATGTAGCGTGTTTCATAGCCGAAGCGGACCGTGTTCGCCTCGGCCGAACAGGCGCCGGCCGATGTATCGTGATTGCCCGAGGTATCGGCGATCACGATGCCGAGCACATTTCCTTCGTTGGAGATGAGTTTCGTTCCCACGGTTATGTAGGGAGACCCTTGTGCCCGAACCGTGTCCTGCGCGCTGTATCGCTCGGAAGGATCGGCCTTGGAATAGAATAGCGTATCGACCGCCTGACAGCCTTCGAGGTCGACGATACGCAGCACCTGCCCCTTCTTCACCTCATGCGACCAGGGACGGAGCGCAGGCACCGTGAAATCATAGATGGCGGCGGATATATCCCGATTGGGTATGGTCATGGCACTCACTCCTCTCCGCGCGCGGCGAGATAGCGCGCATTGTTTTCAAAGCCGCGGATCGCCTCTTCGGAAGCGGTACGGCAGAGATCGTCCGGCGCCGGTGGCGGCGATTTCCAGACAAGGAGTTCGATGTCCTTCGGCGCGTAAGGCCCAGGCGCATAGGGATGCGGCGCGTTCGAAACGAAAACCAGAATGTCGAGTTCGGCACGAAGGTCCACATAGTCGCCCGACTTCGGCCCCTCACCCTGCCAGCCGAGCCGGCCTTCGCCATCCACACCGACCGGCGCGAAGAAGGTGATGCAGGGTGGAATGTCGCGCTTGTCGAGGCCGTGCTTGGCGGCAAGCAGCACGAAATTTCCGAACGTGCTCCGCAGGCTGGCATCGCCATACCGCTCCGCATTGCTGCCCGGCGTGGAGCCGCCCGACAGTGCGTCGTGATGGCCATATGTGTCGTCGGTGATCGAGGCAAGCACCCGCCCCATATCGGAGAACAGGCCGGCGCCGCGCGTGATGCGTGCGCTCCATTGCACTTTCATCGTGTCGCCCGCATTGAACCGCTCGCTCGGATCGGCGGCATTGTAGACAAGTACCGACACGCCCGGCGTTCCGTGCGTGTTGACGATCCTCATTGTTTCGCCGCGCTTCACCGGGAGGGCATGTCCCCAACCGCCGGCAAGCACTTCCGCCGAACGGACAAGGGCTGCGGGAATCTCCGCCGGATTGCGCGGTGCCGCCATCAGATCCTTCTTGCGCGCCTTCGCACCGCCAAAGAGCCGGTAGTAACGCTCCTGCTGCGCTGCATAGGGGCCGGTATATTTTTCCATGCGGGTCGCTTCCGCCATCGCGCGTCTCCTGTTGCGCGCCGGGTTTCCCCGGGCCGAAGCCTGGCCGTCCAGGCACTTGCTCCGGCAGAGCGGAGCCGTCTGCACCGGACGGGCCGTCCCGTCCGGCAAATTCCTATTGCGCCGCCGCCGCGAGCGGGGCCGCGCCCGGCGCCTGCGGGGGAATGGATTTCCCGTCGACCTTGAGATCGAATGTGACCGTTGCGCCATAAGCCTTCATTTCCTCGGGCCGCGTGCGCACACGGTCGAAGGCGATCACGCGCGTGCCGAGCTTGAAGGCTTCCGAGAGGTCATGCGTGACCATGAAGATGGTCATCTTCTCTTCGCGCCACAGGCGCAGCATGATCTCGTGAACCTCTGCCCTGATGCCGGGATCGAGCGCACCGAAGGGTTCGTCCAGCAGCAGGATCTTCGGCTTCTTGATGAGCGCCTGTGCGATGGCAAGCCGCTGCTGCATACCGCCCGAAAGTTCGGCCGGATATTTGTTCACGGCGTGCGAAAGACCGACACTCTTCAGCATTTCAAGGGATGCCGCACGCGCCGCGCGGCGCCTGCGGCCAAACAGCCGGCCAAGGATGGGGCTCTGCGCAAGCTCAAGACCGAGCATCACATTCTGCAAGGCAGTGAGATGCGGAAAGACAGAGTATTTCTGGAAGACGACGCCGCGATCGGGCGAGGGTTCATCCTCGAGCACCTCGCCGTCGATGAGAATACGCCCGCGTGTTGGCGCCTCGTCGCCCAGCATCATGCGGAGAAAGGTCGACTTGCCGCAGCCCGAAGGACCGACAAGCGAGATGAAGGAACCGGGCGCGACCTCGAAATTGATGTTCTCGAGCACGGTCTGGTCGCCATAGACCTTCCAGAGATTTTCGACGACGACCTTTGTCATGCGCCATTCCCCCGATACATCCAGCGGAAGGCAACGCGCTGGAACAGCCGCAATACGAGATCGAGCGCAAAGGCGAGGAAGGTGATCCACATGACGTAAGGCAGGATCACATCCATTGCGAGATAGCGCCGCATCAGGAAGATGCGATAGCCGAGCCCGCTGTCGGAGGCGATTGCCTCGGCGGCAATGAGAAAGAGCCACGCCGCTCCGAGCGAAAGGCGCACGGCATCGATCAGCCGCGGCAGCATCTGCGGGACGACGACGCGAAGAATGATCTGCCAGGTGGACGCACCGAGCGTCTGCGCCTTGATGATCTCCTCATGCGGAATGGCCTCGGTGCGCAGCGCCAGATCGCGGATGATGAAGGGTGCAATGCCGATTGCGACGAGGACCACCTTCGACAATTCACCGAGCCCGAAGACGATGAAAAGAATGGGGAGAAGGGCGAGCGGCGGAATCATCGACAGCACCCCGGTAAAGGCGCTCAAGGTTGCCCGCGCATGCGGGATCAGACCCTGAAGGATTCCGAAAATTCCGCCGATCAGCGTTGCCACGGCGACGCCGATGCCGAGCCTTTGCAGGCTCGACATCGTGTCCGTCCACAGCAGGTAGTTGCCGGTGCGTTGATCCGGCTGAAACGCCATGCGATCGATCGCCGCCGAGATCGACGACCATCCGGGAAGGAGCTTGTCGTTCGGGTTGACTGAAAGACGTGCCTCGGATGCGACCATATAGGCGACGAGGGCTATCACGAAGGGCAGGAGCATGAGCCCGAAGCGCGTCGCAATATCCGGCCGCCGGTTGATCAATCTGCGCATGACGCTACTCGCCTCGATGGTTTCACTTCGCCGTCAGAGCTTTCCTTCGGCAGCCATCTTCGCGTATTCGGTGTTGTAGCGAAGCAGCACGTTGTTTGCGTCGCCGACAATCGTGCCGTCGGCAAGCTCGATCCCGATATAGCCGGGCGAGGTCGCATTATCGCCGAGAAGTCCATGATCGAAGAGGAACTTCGTGACGAAGGACGTGACTTCGGCGAGGTTGCCTTCGGTGAAGGCGATGTAGTCTTCCGGCTTGTAGAACATGGCAGTCGCCGCAAGCTGCATCTCATAGCCGGCGAGGTCGGTGCCGGAGGCAACGCCCATCGCGGTCTTGGCTGCCTTCGCCGCTTCGTCGCCAGCCGACATGAGCGCCATGGTCTCATACCAGATACCCGTCATCGCCTTTGCGAAATCCGGGTTGTCCTTCAGCGTCTGCGTGTTGACGACGAGAGAGTCCTGGATTTCACCGGGAAGTTTCGTCGAGTCGAAAACATTGTAGGCACCGGGCGTTGCGAGGATCTCGGCCGCCATCGGGTTCCATGTCACCATCGCCGTCACCTGCGGGGTTGCATAGGCCGCGATCATGTCGGCGTCCGATGTGTTGACGACCGTGACGTCCTTCTCCGAGAGGCCGATCGACTCAAGACCGCGTGCCAGCGTGTAGTGAGAGACCGACAGCTCGACGAGATTGACCCGCTGCCCCTTGATGTCTTCCAGCTTGTCCTTCCCCTTGAGGATGATGACGTCGTTGCCGTTTGAATAGTCGCAGATGATGAGGATGGTCGAGTCGACGCCGCCGGCCGCCGGAATGGCGAGCGCGTCCATGTTTGTCGCCATCACGCCGTCATATGCGCCCGCCGTATACTGATTGATCGCCTCGATATAGTCGTTGAACTGGACGACTTCGATATTGATGCCGTACTTGTCGGCCCACTTCTTCACGATGCCATTGTCCATCGCATAACCCCAGGGCATCCAGCCGACATAGATCGACCAGGCGACCTTGAAATCCTTCTTGGGCGCAGCCTGCGCTGGCGACAGGGAAACGAAAGCGAGTGCCACAACGGCAAGTGCCGCCGCGAAAAGTCTCAGCGAAGCGAATTTGAAT
>JAHBYK010000054.1 GCA_019635965.1 Parvibaculum sp.
GGACAATCATTTCCGCACCCAGACGCTCGACATCACCTTCGCGGTGGAACGCGGCGAGGCGGCTATGGCCGAAATGCTCGACCGCCTCTGCGAGCGCGCCGAGGAAGCAGTCGATCAGGGCTACAACATCGTGATCCTGTCGGACCGGCTGATCTCGGCAGACCGCATCGCCATTCCGGCGCTGCTCGCGACGTCTGCCGTCCATCACCACCTGATCCGCAAGGGTCTCCGCACCAAGGTCGGCATCGTGGTGGAAACGGGCGAGGCGCGCGAAGTGCATCACTTCGCCTGTCTGGCGGGCTATGGCGCCGAAGCCATCAACCCCTATCTCGCCTTCGAGACGCTGGCGGCCCTGCTGCCGCAGCTCGATGAGGGCCTGACGCAGAAGGAAGCTGAGAAGCGCTACATCAAGGCGATCGACAAGGGTCTGCTCAAGGTCATGTCCAAGATGGGCATTTCGACCTATCAGTCCTATTGCGGCGCGCAGATCTTCGACGCCGTCGGCCTCGCCTCCGGCTTCTGCGACAAGTATTTCACCGGCACCGTCTCGATGATCGAGGGTGTGGGCATCGCGGAAATCGCGCGCGAAACCTTCGAGCGCCATCGCCTCGCCTATTCCGATGCGCCGGTTCTGCGCAACTCGCTCGAAGTGGGCGGCGAATATGCCTTCCGTATCCGCGGCGAAGACCATGCCTGGACGTCGGACAGCGTCCGTGATCTGCAGCATGCCGTGCGCGGCAACAGCCAGGACAAGTACCGGGCCTTTGCGCGCCAGATCAACGAGCAGAACGAACGTCTGCTCACGATCCGCGGCCTCTTCGACATCAAGTCGGCGGAGGATGACGGCCGCAAGCCCGTGCCGCTCGATGAAGTGGAACCCGCTTCCGAGATCGTGAAGCGCTTTGCAACCGGCGCCATGTCCTTCGGCTCGATCAGCCGCGAGGCGCATACGACGCTGGCGCTTGCCATGAACCGCATCGGCGGCCGCTCGAACACGGGCGAAGGCGGCGAGGAAGCAGACCGCTTCACGCCCCTGCCGAACGGCGACAGCATGCGCTCCTCGATCAAGCAGGTGGCTTCCGGCCGCTTCGGCGTGACGACGGAGTATCTCGTCAACTCCGACATGATCCAGATCAAGATGGCGCAGGGCGCAAAGCCCGGCGAAGGCGGCCAGCTGCCCGGCCACAAGGTGGACGCGGTGATTGCCAAGGTGCGCCACTCGACACCGGGCGTCGGCCTCATCTCGCCGCCGCCGCACCACGACATCTATTCGATCGAGGATCTGGCGCAGCTCATCTACGACCTGAAGAACACCAACGAGAATGCGCTCATCTCGGTGAAGCTCGTTTCGGAAGTCGGTGTCGGCACGGTTGCCGCCGGCGTTTCCAAGGCGCGCGCGGACCATGTGACGATCTCGGGCTTCGAGGGCGGCACCGGCGCCTCACCGCTGACCTCGATCAAGCATGCGGGCAGCCCCTGGGAAATCGGCCTTGCCGAAACGCACCAGACGCTCGTCATGAACCGCCTGCGCGGCCGCATTGCCGTGCAGGTCGATGGCGGGCTGCGCACCGGCCGCGACGTCGTGATCGGCGCGCTGCTTGGGGCGGATGAATTCGGCTTTGCCACCGCACCGCTCATCGCGGCCGGCTGCATCATGATGCGCAAGTGCCATCTGAACACCTGCCCGGTCGGCGTTGCGACGCAGGACCCGGAACTGCGCAAGCGGTTCGTCGGCACGCCCGAACACGTCATCAACTATTTCTTCTTCGTGGCCGAGGAAGTGCGCGAGCTGATGGCGAAGATGGGCTATCGCAAGATGTCGGAAATGACCGGCCAGATGCAGATGCTCGACAAGCGCAAGGTCGTGCAGCACTGGAAGGCGAAGGGCCTCGACTTCTCCAAGCTGTTCCACAAGCCGGAGGTGCCGGGCGCCGCGATCCATCATTGCGAGACGCAGGACCACAATCTCGGCGGCGTTCTCGACCGGACGCTGATCGAGAAGGCGAAGGACGCGATCGAGCAGAAGAAGCCTGTGAAGATCGAACTGCCGATCCGCAACACGGACCGCACGACCGGCGCCATGCTGTCGGGCGAGATCGCGAAGCGCCACGGCCATGCGGGCCTCGGCGAAGACACGATCCATGTGAAGTTCAACGGTACGGCCGGCCAGAGCTTCGGCGCCTGGGTGGCCGCGGGCGTCACGCTTGAGCTTGAAGGCGAAGCGAACGACTATGTCGGCAAGGGCTTGTCGGGCGGCCGCCTGATCGTCTACCCGCCGGCAAAGAGCGGCATCGTACCCGAGAAGTCGATCATCGTCGGCAACACCGTGCTTTACGGCGCGATCAGCGGCGAGTGCTACTTCCGCGGCGTCGCGGGCGAACGTTTCGCCGTGCGCAACTCCGGCGCCATCGCCGTTGTCGAGGGCACAGGCGATCATGGCTGCGAATACATGACGGGCGGCATCGTCGTCGTGCTCGGCGAAACGGGCCGCAACTTCGCGGCCGGCATGTCGGGCGGCATCGCCTATGTGCTGGACGAGGACGGCATGTTCGAGCGGCGCTGCAACATGTCGATGGTCGATCTCGAACCCGTGAAGGAAGAGCACGACCTGATGGAGCGGCACCGCCACCAGACGGGCGACCTCGAAAGCCACGGCCGTGTCGACGTGATGAGCGACATGACCCGCTTCGATGCCGAACGTCTGCATCAGCTCATCGAGAACCACGCGCATTACACCAATTCGGCCCGTGCGCGTGAAATTCTGGACAATTGGGAGGCCATGCTGCCCAAGTTCCGCAAGGTGATGCCGGTGGAATACCGCCGCGCCCTTCGGGAAATGCAGCAGGCGCAGGATGCTGCGCAGGCCATCGCGGCAGCAGGAGAGTAAGCGTGGGCAAGATTACAGGCTTTCTGGAAATCGACCGGCAGGACCGCAAGTACCTGCCCGCCGCAGACCGCATCCGCAATTACCGCGAGTTCGTGATTCCGCTGACCGACGAGGCCGTGAAGGATCAGGCCGCGCGCTGCATGGATTGCGGTATTCCCTATTGTCACAATGGCTGTCCGGTGAACAACCAGATCCCGGACTGGAACGACCTTGTCTATCACGCCGACTGGGAGGAAGCCTGCCGCAACCTCCATTCGACCAACAACTTCCCGGAGTTCACCGGCCGCATCTGCCCCGCGCCCTGCGAGGCAAGCTGCACGCTGAACCTCACCGACCAGCCGGTGACGATCAAGACGATCGAATGCACGATCGTCGATCGCGGCTGGAAGGAAGGCTGGATCACGCCGCAGGTGCCCGCCCGGAAAACCGGCAAGCGCATTGCCATCGTCGGTTCGGGCCCCGCGGGCCTTGCCGCCGCGCAGCAGCTTGCGCGCCGCGGCCATGACGTTCATGTCTTCGAGAAGTACCAGAAGGCCGGCGGTCTGCTCCGCTACGGCATTCCCGACTTCAAGATGGAAAAGCACCTGATCGACCGCCGCATCGCGCAGATGGAAGCGGAAGGCGTGACATTCCATTACGGCGTCCATATCGGCGTGACGAAACCCGCCAAGGAACTGATCGACGGTTTCGATGCGGTGCTCCTCACCGGCGGCTCGGAAAAGCCGCGCGATCTGCCCGTCGAGGGCCGCGATCTCGCCGGCGTTCACTTCGCCATGGAATTCCTGCCGCAGCAGAACCGCCGCGTCTCGGAAGAATCGATCGGCCAGGTCGAACCGATTCTCGCCGGCGGCAAGCATGTCGTCGTGATCGGCGGCGGCGACACGGGCTCGGACTGCATCGGCACCTCGTTCCGCCAGGGCGCGGTGCGCGTGACGCAGCTCGAAATCATGCCGGCGCCGCCCGAGAAGGAAAACAAGCTCCTCACCTGGCCGGACTGGCCGCTGAAAATGCGCACCTCCTCGAGCCAGGCCGAAGGCGCGGTCCGCGACTTCGCCGTGATGACGCGCCGCATCATCGGCAAGAACGGCCATGTCACCGCCATCGAATGTGTGCGCGTGGACGACAAGATGCAGCCGATCGAAGGCTCGGAATTCGAACTGAAGGCCGATCTCGTTCTGCTCGCCATGGGCTTCGTGCATCCCGTGCATGAAGGCATGTTGCAGGAACTGGGCGTGCAGCTCGACCCGCGCGGCAACGTGGCCGCCGATACGGCGACCTACAAGTCGAACCTCGACAAGGTGTTCGCGGCCGGCGACATGCGCCGCGGCCAGTCGCTCGTCGTATGGGCCATCCGCGAGGGCCGTCAGGCCGCCCGCGAGGTGGACCTGTTCCTGATGGGGGAAACGAAGCTGCCGCGCTGACAACGGCGCAGGCAATCGGAGATAAAGGCCCCCGTGATCGGCGTCACGGGGGTTTTTTCATGGGCCGGATGAAAGCATGATGAGCGAGATGGCAAAGGCAGGACGGCAGGACTGGATGGACGGCGCGCGCGCAATGCTGCCGCTGCTGCCGGGCGCCGTGCCCTTCGGCATGATCGCGGGCGTGGTCGCCTCCAATGCCGGACTCGACGCGCTGGCGGGCATCGGCCAGTCGATTGTCGTCTTTGCGGGCGCGGCACAGCTCGCCTCGACGCAGCTCATTGCCGATGCGGCACCCGTCTTCGTGGTGATCCTGACCGGCCTTGTCATCAATCTGCGCTTTGCCATGTACAGCGCGGCGCTTGCAGGCCACCTCTCCGCTCTGCCACGCTGGCGGCGCTGGCTCGCCGCCTATCTGATGACCGATCAGTCCTATGCACTCAGCGTGTTGCGCTACACGGCGCGGCCGCAGATGAGCCTTGCCGCCAAATTCGCCTTCTATATGGGCGGCGCCATACCGATGTGGACGGTATGGCTCGCGGCGACGGCGGCGGGCTATTTCCTCGGCAACCGGATTCCGGCGAGCTGGTCGCTCGATTTTTTCGTGCCTCTGAGCTTCCTTGCGCTGATCGTGCCCTCGATTGCCGATCGCGCCAATGCGGCCGCCGCGCTGACCGGCGGTGCGGCCGCCGTAATCGCCTGGTCCCTTCCCTTCAATCTTGGTCTCTTTCTCGCGGCACTTGCGGGCATCGCAGCAGGCTATGCCGTCGAGAAGCTGACGCCGAAGCAGGGGGAGGACGCCTGATGGACAATCAGACGATCTGGCTCGCCATCATCGTGATCGGTATCGGCACTTTCGTGCTGCGCGCTTCCTTCATCGAGCTTGGCGGCCGCTTCGCGCTGCCGTCACCCGTCACGCAGGCATTGCGCTTCCTGCCGGCCGCCGTTCTTTCGGCGATCATCCTGCCCGCCCTGCTGCGCGGTGAGGCGGGCGGGCTCTATTACGGCCTCGACAATCCGCGCCTCATTGCAGGTGCCGCGGCTGCCCTTGTCGCATGGAAAACGAAAAGCGTGCTTGCGACGCTTGCGGCGGGCATGAGCGTGCTCTGGGCGATGCAGGCGCTTCTCTAGCCTTCGCCGACCATGCCGCGAAGTGCCCGCGCGCCTTCGCGCGAACGTGCCTGCTCCTGCTCGATCCAGCGCCAGACCTCGTCCCAGTTCACCTGCCGCGCATTGTTGACATTCTCGCGCGCGGCCTCTGACGGCTCGGTGAAGCCCGCCTTCTCCATCCACTCGTTCCAGCTTGCGGACAGGCCGACGATCCTGTCCTGCACCGGCCCGACATCGAAACCATTGACCCAGGTGACAAGCTGGCCGCTGTTCAACACAAGCAGCAGAAGAACGGTGAGAAAAAGCGTGAGCCCCATGCGCCGCACCGAACGGACCGTCTCGCGCGCCTGCCATGCGGCGGCGTCCTCGCGGCGGTCATCATCGTGAAGCATGTCGAGCATCGGCCTGCCTCAGAACTGGAAGTAGATGAAGGGCGCAACGCCCTCGGGCGCGACTGCCCAGATGAGCCAGATGCCGCCGCCCAGAAGCAGCGCAAGCAGCGGCGACGGGAGATATTGTACGATGCGCGCAAGCCAGCGGCCAAGATGCTGCGGCGTGAACTGGAAGATCATCGCCAGAACGATGAGGCCGACGGCGAAGGGCGTCACATACTGGCTTGCCTCGCCCCAGCGCGCGAAGCCTTCGATATAGGCCGCCGCGGTTTCAAAACTGTCCGCCCGGAAGAAAATCCAGGCGAAGCAGACGAGATGAAACGTCGCAACGACGCCGACGATATGCCGGGCGCTGTTGCCGAAGGCGGCGATGACGCCACCGGGATCGGTGTGGGCGGGAGCGAACTCCTCGAGCTTTCTGCGGGCATAACGCTCGATGCCGAGCATCGCGCCATGAAATGCGCCCCAGAACACGAAGGTCCAGGCCGCGCCGTGCCAGATGCCGCCGAGGAACATGGTCAGGAAGAGATTGCGATAGGTCTTGAACTCGCCGCCCCTGTTGCCGCCAAGCGGCACATAGAGATAGTCGCGCAGCCAGGTGGAAAGGGAGATGTGCCAGCGGCGCCAGAAATCCTGAAGGCTTGCGGCGCGATAGGGCTGATTGAAATTCTCGAGGAAGCGATAGCCGAGCAGCGCCGCGACGCCGATGGCGATGTCGCTATAGCCCGAGAAATCGCAATAGATCTGGATCGCATAGCCATAGATGCCGATCAGGAGATCAAGTGCGCCGACGGCGGAGGGATCGAAGAATACGGGATCGACAAGCTCCGTCGCCAGGTAGTTCGCAATCACCATCTTCTTCGCAAGGCCCGACAGGATAAGCACCACGCCGACGCCGATATGCGCGCGCGTGAGCACGGCCGGACGATGAAGCTGCGGCAGGAAATCCGCCGCGCGCACGATAGGCCCCGCCACGAGCTGCGGGAAGAAGGAGATATAGAGCATCACATTGAGGAGCGACTTTTCCGCGCTCGCATGGCGGCGATAGACGTCCACCACATAGGAGATGCCCTGGAAGGTGAAGAAGGAAATGCCGACAGGCAGGATGACCTGCATGAAGGGGAGATCGCGCTCCAGCCCCGCCGCCTCGAGCAGCGCCGCAAACGAGGTGAGGAAGAAGCCGTAATATTTGAAGAAGCCGAGGATCGAGAGCCCGGCAACGACGGCGACGCCGACGATGAACTTGCGCAAGCCCACGCGCTCCGTCCGGGCGAGCGCAAGCCCCGCGAGATAGTTGATGAATGTCGACAGGAACAGCAGGCCGAGAAAGCGCCAGTCCCACCAGCCATAGAAGAAATAGCTCGCGCCAACGAGAAAGAGCTTCCGCGACTCCGGCCATCCGCGCACGGCCCAGCTGACCGCAAAGACGATCAGAAAGAAAATGCCGAACTCGATGGTCGGAAAAAGCATGCCGCCCCGTTACGCGCGCCCATCACCGGCGCAAATGTCGCCCACACTATCCATCAGGGGGGCATGACGGCATTTAAGGCATCATCCCCGTTCAGGCAAAAAAGCTCAATCGGAGCCTGTCTTTATGGTTAACCGGGTGCGTCGGTTCCATGACAGGCACCGGCCATCAGCGCCTCGTGAAGCGAAGCTGCCAGCAACTCGCCGCCGGACGCCCGCAAGTGGACGCGGTCGGCAAACATCAGCGGCGGATCCGCGCGCGCCCAGCGGTCCGCCGCGCAGCGCCCGCCCATCGCCGCCCCGCCATCCCAGAAGAAGAAGCCGCGTTCCGCTGCAACATCGCGCAGCACCGTGCGGACAGCTTCGAGATTGGGCGGGGTCGCCCAGCCATCCGCGCAAGCCTCGCCGCTGCCCTGCCGGGCGCCATCGAAGGGGCCGAGCAATGCGAGCGAGGCGCCGGGCGCGGCTTGAATGACCTGATCGGCAAGACCCTCCACCAGCGCGCGATAGGCCGCCATGTCGAGCCCGTTGTTGAATCCCTCATTGGTGCCATAGCCGAGAATGACGAGATCGGGCTTGAGCGCCGCGATCTGCGCGCGGACGATTGCGGCATCCCAGCGCGTGGTGACGGCGGCGGTCGCCGCGACGATACCGTGACTGTCATAGCGTATGCCGGGCATGGCGGATTTCAGCATTGCCCAGCCAAGCAGCCGAACAGGCCCCGTGCCGGCCGGCGAGAGACGCACCTCGCGCACATTGGCGGCCGGCACACGGAATCGGATATAGCCGGGCTCAGCCTGGCGCGTTTGCAGGCGGAGCGGCGCCGCCTCGCCAAGATTGAGAAGGATCGCCCCCGTCTCCGGCCCGCCATGGGCTTCGATCTCCACACCGGTGAGCGGCGTCTCGGACGCAAGCGTGATGACCGCCTCACGCGACGACGCCTCGATGCGGAAGCCCTGAATACCGAATGGGCCGGAGGCATCCGCCGGGAGGCTGGAAAACACGTCCCACGGCCCGCTCATGGCAAGCGTGTAGCCATCAGGCGCGTAATAGCGGAAGGGCACACCGGGCATGAGCCCGCGCCCCGCATCGCCAAATCGGGCCTGCCAGGCTGTGCGCAAACCGCGCGTGAAGCCATCGAGAGAAATGTGACTGTCGCCGAGATGCAGCACGGTGAGCGGGCGCGCCCGCTTGCCCGCCCCGGCATCCCTTACCGCCGCATGGAAATTTTCGAGGCCGGATATTGCCGGCACACATTCATCTGCCGAGGCACGCGGCGTCATGGCAAGGAGCGCAAGGCCCGCAACAAATGCCAGCAGCGCGCGCCGCAGCCCGGTGTCAGTTGGTTGCGCCAAGCCACAGCCAGTCGTCCGAACGGCCGGGGCGCCTGTCCGCCATGTCATAGCCTGCCGCCTTTCCGGCTGCCTCTTGCGGTGTTTCCGGCGCGGTGAGCAGAACCGGCGCGGCCGCGATCCGGCCGCCGTCGAGATCGGCGAGCATCGCATCGGCGATGCGCTCGCCCAGCAGCTCATAGCCCGGCATCGTGAAATGGATGCCATCCTCGGCGCGCAGAAGCTTGGTGCGGCCGAAACGGTCCGGCCCATAGGCGGTGTAGCCGCCATCGGCACCCGTCGCCAGACCTTCGGTCCGAACGAAGGTGACATTGTTGGCGGCCGCGCGCGCCTCGAAGATCGCGTTGAACTGCGCCATGTCCGCACCGAAGCGCGGGCTCTTCATCACCGGCAGCTCCATCCAGTAGATCTGCGCGCCGGTCGCCTTCAACGTGGCGGTGAAATCATCGACACGGCGTTCATAGATGTCGCGCCAGCCGGGCTCGAACAGCGCATGGCGCTTGCCCTCCTCCACGATGGGCTGGCGGTCGTTCGTTCCCATCACGACGACGGCAATATCGATTCGCGTTTCGGCGGCAATGCTGCGCACCTCGGCATTCCAGTCGAAATAATCCTGACGCGAAAAGCCGGTGGCGACGCGCGATTTCTTGATGACGTTGAAACGCTTGTCCTGACGGAGCACATGATAGAGCCCGGCCCAGGTGCCATCGCCAAGCGAGTCGCCGAGCACCACGACATTGTAGCGGTCACGCCTCACGGCAGGCGCGGCGGCCGGAGCAACGCTGGCCACTGCGGGCGGCGCTTCGAGCGAGGCCGGAGCCGCAGGTGCCTCCTGCACCAGCGCGGCGTTTTCCACGCCGCGCGGCGCAATCTGCATGGGCTGGGCCTGCGCGGCCGCCCAGAAAAAGAGAACGAGCGGCAAGACGAGGCCAAGCAGAAGCGCCACGCGCCTGCTCTCCACCCGCCCGGATCTTGCGATGGCGCGCCCCGCCATTTTGCCCCGTTCCCGTAAGTTGCTGATTTCGCGGCCCATACCGGCACAATGCCATGCGCACGCGAACCCGTTGCCCTGACCTTTGCAGCAGACATGCCTGCCGGGATGCCCCAACCTGCCCCGAAATGAGACGGAAAGCTTAACGCCGCGCCCGGAACTTGCCTAGGCCGCGCGGACGCTGTCACGAAATGGTTATGGAAAGATCAAACCGCGGTGCGCAGCAGATCGGAGACGACCCGCTCCAGATCCTTCAGCGAGGCGCAGGTGATTGCGCGGTCGCAATAAGGCGAGAGGCGGCGCATTTCGCTGTCACCCGAGTTCCACATCGAGCGGGGCTCGGGATTGAGCCAGATGACGCGCCGCGCGCGGGCATGAACGAGTTTCAGAATGTCGGCGCGCGGATCGCCGTAATTGGAGCGCGCGTCGCCGAGAATGAGGACCGTGGTGCGATGGTCGATATCGTCCATCGCCAGCGCCTCGAAATCCTCGAAAGCGCGGCCGTAATCGGTGGAGCCGCCGCCATAGTCCCGCAGCACCAGTGCAAGCGCCTGTTCGAGCTTCTCGCGATCGAACATCTCCGTCGTCTCGCCAAGCTCGCCGGAGAAGGCAAAGCTCCTGACATTGGGGAGCACTTCCTGCAGGCTGTAGAGGAACATCAGGAGGAAGCGCGAAACCTGCGCGACCGAGCCCGAGACGTCGCAGATTGCCATGACCTTCGGGCGGTCGACCTTGGTCCGCTTCCAGATCGTGTGGAAGAGCAGCCCGTCATACTCGATATTCGCGCGGATCGTACGGCGCACATCGAGCGTGCCGCGCCGCGCGATCTTCTTGCGGCGCGAATGCATGGCGATGAGGCGCTTCGCCATCTTGCGCACAAGTTCGCGCATGATGCGCATGTCGGAGCGGTCGACATTCGACAGACGCATCTGCGACAGAACTTCTTCGCGGAGCTGGCGCCCTGCATTCGCGGTGAAGATTTCGAGCTGCTTCTCGACATAGTCGCGGACCTGACCTCGCAGTTCCTCGCGGGACTGCATGAGACGGGCCGCACCTTCCAGGTTGCGCGCCTGCTCGCGCCGCTCGATCTCTTCATTGAGCCCGTCGAGGCCCATCAGCTCCATGATGCGGCGCGTGAACATGCCGCGCTGCGTGAAGAGCCTGATGCGATTGAGATTGGCCTGACGGGCGGCTTCGGCCAGCGCCATTTGCAGCGCCGCCTGATCGCCACGCTCCAGCAGCGAAACGAGATCGTCACGCGGTTGCGGCGCCTCGCCGCCCTGCCGCTCGCCGCCGGAACCGCCGCCACCCGGCGATGATGGTCCGCCGGCCTCGGCGCTTTGACCGCCTTCGCCTTCCTGGCCTTCGCCGCCTTCCGCTTCGTCCTGATGCCGCTCGTCATTTTCATTGGCGGCAGGCGGATTCAACGATTGGGGCTTTTCCTTGAACTGGTCGAAGGCGAAGAACGTGTCGAAGGTTTCGAGAAAGGCCTGCTTTTCATCGTCGCTTTTCGCCAGCACCTGCGACAGCGCATCGCGCAAAGTTGCACGCTCATTGAAGCCCACAAGGTCGATTACATTGCCGGCGTCGATCGACTCCGATGTCGAGACGCGGACATCGGCTGCCCTGAGCGCGCGGATGAAATCGCCAAGGACTTCGCTCATGGCCTACCCCGCCTGAACGGCCTTCGAGACCAGCGCATTCACCTCGCCATCGACATTGTCGATATCGTCCTGGAATTTCAGCAGCACGTTGAGCGTGTTGCGGACGAGCTCGGCATCGAGCTCGCGCGCATGAAGAAGAACCATGGTCCGCGCCCAGTCGATCGTCTCGCTGACGGCGGGGAGCTTCTTCAGATCGAGCTGGCGCAGCCCCTGCACGAAGTTGACGAGCTGGTTGCGCAGACGCTCTTCCATTTCAGGTACGCGGGCCGCGATGATCCGCTGCTCGAGATCCGTGTCGGGGAAGGGAATATAGAGATGCAGGCAGCGGCGCTTCAGCGCGTCGCCAATCTCGCGCGTGTTGTTCGATGTCAGGAACACGATCGGCGTCGTCCGCGCCTTGATCGTGCCAAGCTCGGGCACGGAAATCTGATAGTCGGAAAGAAGCTCGAGCAGGAAGGCCTCGAACTCGTCGTCGGACTTGTCGATTTCGTCGATCAGCAGCACCGCGCCGCCCGGCTGCCACAGCGCCTTGAGCAGAGGGCGCGGCTCGAGAAATTCCTCGGAGAAGAACGTGTCGTCGAAATCATGAAGCCGGGCCATGGACTCCTTGAGCCCCTTGGCACCCGTCATCAGGTCGCCGAGCTTTTCCTTCAGCACCTGCGTGTAGAGAAGCTGCTTGCCATATTTCCACTCGTAAAGCGCCTTCGCCTCATCGAGCCCTTCATAGCATTGGAGACGGATGAGCGGCTTGCCGACCATCTCCGCCGTTGCCTTGGCAAGCTCGGTCTTGCCGACGCCGGGCGGGCCTTCGACGAGCAGCGGCTTCTGCAGCTTTTCGGCAAGGAAGATGGAGGTCGCAATATGCGCGTTGCAGATATAGCCGCGCGTCTCGAAGCCCTTGCGGATTGCCTCGATGTCGCCGGTGGCATCTTTCCGGTCGCTGGTCACGTCAACTTGAGAGGCGCCAAGGCCCCTTCCCTGATTTATGTCAATGTCGATGCCGCAACCTAGCACAGGGGGAGGCAGCGCGCGCCAGGGCAAAATCCTTGCAGCCTGTGCAGGCAAGCACACGGCCCTGAACGCTCGTGAACGCTTCGAGCCCGACGCTACGCCCGCTGAAGCGCCGCCAGAAGCCACTTCTGATGTTCGTGGATCGCGCCCTCGAGATGGCTGAGGCGCCCGGCCTGCGCGACGCGGCTTTTGAGGCCCGCCTGCACGCCCTCACAGGCCACCAGATCCTCCATATGGACGGCATAGGTCGCCTCGCGCAGAAAATGCTTCAGCGTTTCGGCATCCGGCACGTCGGTCGAGGCGGGATGGGCGAGCAGATAGACCGTGAGCTTGAAGCGGTCCACACCTGCAATTTCCATCCGGTACCAGATGACGCTGTCGGCAAGCACGGCAATCAGCATCGAGGGATAGATGTTGAAGACGGAGAAACCGCGCCGCGCCCGCTCCGGTATGCCGTCGAGCGGCTTGAAGAGCGGATGGCTCAACTCATTGTCCTTGTGCGGCATACGCAGCACCGCATAGGGCCCTTCCGCCGGATCGTGAAAGGAGATCGCCGCCGGATAATTCGGCTCGAAGGTTTCCGGGTGGATGGCGAAGTGGTGATAGGCCTCCATGAAATTGTCGGCCAGCACCTTCCAGTTATAGGTCTGGTCGAATTCGATCCGGCCGACAATTTCCATCTCGTCCATCTTCCAGGGCGCAAATTCTTGCGCCAGCGGCTGAAGATCATCGGCCAGCGGGGAGGCATCGCCGCTCAGATTGACGAAGATGAAGCCGTTCCAGACTTCACAGGCAAAGGAAGGGAGCGCGCAGCCGGCGCGGTCGAAACCTTCTGCCTGTTCCATCAGGGGCGCGGCCATCAGCGATCCGTCCAGCGCATAGGTCCATTTGTGATAGGGGCAGGAAATCGTACCCGCACTCTCCGCGCCTTCGCCGAGCAGCATCCAGCGGTGACGGCAGACTGCGGAAAGTGCGCGCACCGCCCCGTCCCGCCCGCGAACGATCAGCAGCGGCTCGCCCGCGACATCGATGCGGAAACGGTCGCCCGGCTTCGGGATTTCGGCGGCATGGCCGACCGACACCCAGTTGCGGCGGAACACAAGCTCCTGCTCCCGTTCGAAGAGCTCCGGCGAGGTGTAAAAGGCCGGCGGCAGCGTGGAGGCTTCCGCAAGCGGCCTCAAGACGGCGTGGCGGCCTTCTTCGAGGAGAGTTTGGAGCGATGCAGGCATGGGACCACCTAATTTCGACCGTTCGGTCGAAATTAGGGCAAGACAGGAACCGCGTCAAGCCAGACGAAATCACCCCGGCATTGCTGCCGGGGTGACATGGGATTGCCGAAATGGGCTTGAGCCTCAATCCCGGAGCGTGACCGGCAGTTCCGTAATGCCGCGGATGAAGTTGGAGCGGAGATATTTCGGCTCTCCCGTGACTTCCACCTTCTTGAACCGCTTCATGATCTCTTCCCAGAGAATCCGAAGCTGCATTTCGCCGACACGATTGCCGATGCAGCGATGGATGCCGAAGCCAAAGGAGAGATGATGGCGCGCGCCTTCGCGGTCAATCAGGAACTCGTTGGCGCGTTCGATCTTCTCGTCGTCGCGGTTGCCCGAGACGTACCACATCGCCACCTTGTCCCACTTCTTGATCTTCTTGCCGCGAATCTCGACATCTTCCATCGCTGTCCGGCACATATGCGCGACCGGGCTCTGCCAGCGGATGATTTCCGACACCATGTTCGGAATGATGCCCGGATTATCCGTCAGCTTCTTGTATTCCGACGGATACTGGTTGAGCGCGAGCACGCCGCCGGTGATCGAGTTGCGCGTCGTGTCGTTGCCGCCGACGATCAGCAGCAGCATGTTGCCGAGATACTCGTTCGGCGGCATGTTCTTCGTCGCCTCGCCATGCGCGAGAAGCGAGATGAGATCGGAACCCGGATTCTTCAGCCGGTCCTTCCAGACGCCATCGAAATATTCGTAGCAGGTCCAGAGTTCCTTGAAGGCATCTGCCGGCGTCGCAAAATATTCCGGATCGCCGATGCGCTCCACCGTGTCGGACCAGTGGATGAGCTTGTGGCGATCCTCCTGCGGCACATTGAACAGCGTCGCCAGTGTGCGGCCTGTCAGCTCCACCGACACTTCCCGCACCCAGTTGAATTCCTCGTTGCGCGGCAGCGCATCGAGAATGAGACCTGCCCGTTCGCGGATCAGCGGCTCAAGCTCGGCGAGGTTCTGCGGCGTGAACATGGGCTGCACGACCTTGCGCTGCACGTCGTGCTTGGGCGGGTCTTCCATGATGAACATGGGCAGATAGGTCAGCGGATCGGGCTCACCCTCGATGCGCTGGCCGCCGAGGCGGATACCGCCATTGCGGATGTCCGACGAGAAGAGCTTGTGGTTCGTATCGACGAACATCACGTCTTCATATTTCGTGATCGACCAGTAGCGGCCATATGGACCCTTCTCGCTCAGATGAACGGGGTCTTCCTTCCGAAGCCGCTCGAAATAGGGCAGCACCTTGTTGGCGCCGAAAAGATCGTCATGCGCCGGGTCGAGATCCTCGAGCGGGATCGACCATGGATCGCGATTGACGTCGATCTTCCACTTCGCGGCCATCTCCGCGTTGCTGCGGGTATAGTCCTGCGCAGGGGACTTGGGTTGGTTTTCGCTCATGGGGGCCTCCCTTCAGTGACGCAACCGTCATCTTCATACATCTAATTCGCGGAAAGGAAGACTCCAGATACGGCGCCGATTTCTTTCATGACCGTATCGAAGTCACATTCCTTCGAGAGCAGACCGCGAACGAGGAGCGTGGCGACCTCCTCCGCATTGCCGGTCATGCGCTTGCGATCCTCACGTTCAGCCCATGTAACCGAGTATTCCGTTGCGGCAAGCAGTGCCTTCGCAACCGTGCCGGCATCGCATTCGCGGAACTGCCCGTTCTCTCTTCCCTGCCGGAGCCGTGCAGAAAGCCAGGCAACAAGCTTCTGCCGCTCCGCCCAGTAGCCAGCCATCCGCTTGTCATCGAGATTGCCATGCGAGAGCAGCCAGGTGCAGTCATAGGGCGCCGAACACAGCATCTCGACATCGAAGCGGAGATAGAGCCAGAGCCTTGCCGGCTCCGAGAGGTCTGCCCGGCCAAGCCGGTGCTGCATATCGAGCGCCGGTTCGAGCACGCCCTCGATCATCGCATAGACAATCTCTTCCTTGGACGGGAAGTAGTAATAGAGCGATGCCTTGCGAAGCCCGGCCTCGGCCGCGATCTCCCGCACCGAGGCGCCGGCGATGCCCTTGGCGCGGAAAAGCCGGGCAGCGGCTGCGATGATATCGGCGCGCGGGTCGCGTGACGCGGACGCATCCGCATTGCGAGGCCGCCCGACGGCCCTTGCCTGCTTCTCCGGCCTTCCGGTCACATTTCCCGCCTTTCCAACCATGGCCCGAAGCCTAGCATGGCGAGAACCAATCCGGATGGGCCGTCCTTTCCGCCGCGGCAAGCCAAATCGGAAGGGGCGCGCGGCGGTGTCTGCAAACCCCATAGCCTGAAGCACCGGATACCCTGTTCAGCACCTGACCGTGACTGAACAGGACTGCACAGGCCCGGCGCACCCGCCGTCTGGCGCGCGGGGCGTCCGCCGCTATAATCCCGGCCAACAAACGGATTCCCATATCCAGAACAAT
>JAHBYK010000055.1 GCA_019635965.1 Parvibaculum sp.
CGTCTTCATCCGCTCCGCATGCGCGAGCGGCGTGGAGAGCCCACGGGCAATATCATTGGTAATGTGATTCCCGCCAATTGGCACGGAATCGCAATAAACCATCGCGCCATCGAAGAAGATCGAGAGCGAGGTCGTGCCCCCGCCCATGTCGATCATCGCGACGCCGAGGTCCATTTCGTCCTCGACAAGGCAGGCCAGCCCGCTCGCATAGGGGCTGACGGCGATTCCCGCCACCGACAGATGGCATCGCTCGATACAGAGCTCGAGGTTGCGCAGCGGGCCGCGCAGCACGCTCACCATATGCACCTCGACGCCGAGCTTCTCGCCGAACATGCCGCGCGGATCGCGCACACCGCGGCTGCCATCGACCGAATAATTGGTCGGGATCGCATGCATGACGTCGCGGCCTTCGGGCTGAAAGTTCGTCTGCGCGTGATGAATGAGGCGCGAGACATCCTGATCGCTCACCTCCCCGCCCGAAATCGACGCGCGGACGCCGACCGTCTGGCTTTTGGGTTCGGCGCCGGAGAACCCGACCACCACATCGCGGATCGTGACGCCGGCCATCCGCTCCGCCGCATCGACCGCAACGCGGATCGCCTCTTCCGCCGCATCCATATCCACGACGGCGCCGGCACGGATACCGCGCGAGACCTGATGCCCGATGCCGATCACGCGGACCGGCGCATGACCGTTCGCAAGCCGGCCCGGCTCGATCTTGGCGATAAAGCAGGAAATCTTGCTCGAGCCGACATCGAGCGCGGCAATCGTGCCGGACCTGCCGGCCGCGACCGGACGGCCCTGAAAACTCCGAGACCCAAGAGAAACCATATTCATGTATTGCCCCCACGCGCGGCCTGACCCGGCCGCAGAACGCCCTTGTTTGCTTTTGCTTCGGTCGCGAGACCCGTTCCGTTCATCGCCGTTTCCGTCAGCTCGACCGTCACACGGTCCGGCAGGCGGAGATCGATGGCCGCGATGTCGCGCGACAGGATCCTGTGCTTGCTGTCATGCGCGGCAAGCATCGCCAGCGCCGCCGCAACGCCCGATTCCGGCAGCTTCACATCGACACCGTTTTCGAGGCGCAGATTCCAGCGCCGGTCGCTGACACGCACGAATGCGCGCACGCGGGACAGAAGCTGCGGCTGCTCCGCGCGCATCAGCTTGAGAAGTTCGGGCGCGGCGCGCGGCGCACCGAAGCCGACAATGAAAGGCAGATGCGCAAAGTCCTGCACGCCCTCATCCGTGATGGGGCGGCCGCTCGCATCGATCAGCGACAGTTCGCCGCCGCGCTGCCAGAGCGCGAAGGGCTCGCGCTCGGTGATCTCGATACGGATCGTGTCGGGCAGCAGCCGTGTCACCGTCGCCGTTTCGACCCAGCCGAGACGTTCGATGCGCTGCCGCGCCGTCTCCGTGTCGAAACCGAAGATCGGATCGCCGCGCTCGACGCCGACAGCAGTCAGCAATTCATCCTTGCGGGTATGCGACCGCCCGATCACCCGTACATCCTGAATCGAAATTCCGGACAGTGCGAGGAGCCGGTTCGCCTGCGCGCTTGCCGCGTCACGCATCGCCTGCGCATGACCGCCCACGCCGAAGCCGTAAATGCCGACCAGCGCGATCAGCGCCACCGTTCCCCAGGTGAAGGGCCGCGTCGCAAAATCGCCTTCGCGCAGCCTTTCGAACCATTCCGCAACGCGGCCCGACGGACGCTCCCTGCGGCGCCCGGCGCTGCTCATGGCGCTTGTATTGCGGCGCTTGCCCGGCGCGGCCTTGGCACTCCGCTTGGGCACCGTGCGGACGCCGGTGCGCGACTGGGGCTTTACCTGTCGCATGAAGCGTCCTCCACCATCCAGCTCACAAGCTCGCCATAGGAATAGCCGGCAAGGGCCGCCAGCTCCGGCACGAGCGATGTCGGCGTCATGCCGGGCTGTGTATTGACTTCGAGAAGGATGAGCTCGCCCTTGCCCGGCCGCGTATCGTCGAAACGGAAATCGGCGCGGCTGACACCCCGGCAGCCCAGCGCCTTGTGCGCGGCGAGCGTCACGCGCTGCACCTCGGCATAGGTATCGGCGTCGATCGGCGCGGGAATGATGTGGCGCGAGCCGCCTGCCTTGTATTTCGCCTCATAGTCGTAGAACTGCGTCGCGGCGACGATCTCCGTCACGCCCAGCACTTCCTCGCCCATCACGGCGCAGGTAAGCTCGCGGCCTGCGATATAGCGTTCCGCCATCACATCGTCGCCAAGGTTCCATTCCGGCGAGGTGAGCTCGGCCGGCGGGCGGTTGTCGCCCTCACGAATGATGAAGACGCCGACCGACGACCCCTCGCTCACCGGCTTGATGACATAGGGCGGGTCCATCACATGCCCGAGCGCCGCCTGCTCGCGCGGCACGACCACGCTTTCGGCGACCGGCAGACCCGCTGCCCGGAACATCGGCTTGGCGCGTTCCTTGTTCATGGCAAGCGCGGAGGCCAGCACGCCCGAATGTGTGTAGGGGATGCGGAGAATTTCGAGCAGACCCTGGATGCAGCCGTCCTCGCCCCAGCGCCCATGCAGCGCATTGAAGGCGACATCCGGCTTCACCTTGAGCAACTGATCGGCAATGTCGCGGCCGACATCGATCTCCGTCACGCGGTAGCCGTGCTGCTTCAGCGCCTCGGCGCAACCCTTGCCCGAAACGAGGCTCACTTCGCGTTCTGCGCTCCAGCCGCCCTTGAGGACGGCGACATGCTTGCCGCTCATGCGCCCCCCCCTGCCGGCACGCCGATGCGCCTGATTTCCCATTCGAGCGTCACGCCGCTCGTCTCCTTCACGCGGCGGCGTACTTCCTCGCCAAGCGCCTCAAGGTCGCTCGCCGTTGCATCGCCTGTATTGATGAGGAAATTGCAATGCAGCTCCGACACCTGCGCACCACCGTGCTTCAGACCCCGGCAGCCGGCCGCGTCGATCAGCTGCCAGGACTTGTGGCCTTCGGGGTTCTTGAAGGTGGAACCGCCGGTGCGGGTGCGCACGGGCTGCGTCGCCTCGCGCGACGAGGTGATTTCGTTCATCTTCGCAAGGATCTCGTCCTTGTCGCCGGGCCGTCCCTCGAAGACCGCCTCGACAAAAATCAGATCGTCCGCCGCGCCGCTGTGGCGGTAGCTGTACTGCATGTCGGTATTCTTCAGCACATGCCGCCTGCCCTTGCGGTCGATGGCGATGGCTTCCACCAGCACATCCTTCGTCTCGCCGCCATAGGCGCCCGCATTCATGCGGAGCGCACCGCCGATCGAACCGGGAATACCGCGATAGAATTCGAGACCTGCGATGCCTGCTTCCTGCGCCGCGCGCGACACGGCTACATCGAGTGCCGCGGTGCCTGCGCGCACGCGCATTCCCTCGACGGAAATATTCATGAAGCCGCGACCGAGCCTGATGACGACGCCCGGCACACCGCCCTCGCGCACCAGCAAATTGGAACCGACGCCAATCACGGTCACGGGTACATCATCCGGCGTGCCCGCGAGAAAATCGGCAAGATCATCGGCATCCGCCGGGCGGAACAGGACTTCGGCATTGCCCCCTGCACGAAACCAGGTCAGCGGGGCAAGCGGCGCATCGGCCACAAGCTCGCCGCGCACTTTCGGCAGCCGGTCGATGAGGGAACGGGTCGCTTCTGCGGCCATCATTTCTTCCCTCCCGGCTTTTTCGCCTTTGCAGGCGCCTTCTTCGCTGCGGGCTTCTTCTTGCCCTTCTTGTCGAGCCTGGCGAGATCGTCCGCCAGCGCATTCGCCCAATAGGTGATGCTGCCCGCGCCGAGACAGACGACGAGATCGCCGGGCTTCGCCACTTCCGAGATCAGGCCGGGCAGCGCCTCGGGGCTCTCCAGCGCCATGACATCGCGGTGGCCGCGATCGCGCAGGCCCTGAACCAGCGCATCGCGGTTCGCCCCCTCGATCGGCTTCTCACCCGCCTCATAGACATCGGCGACGATCACCGCATCGGCATCGTTGAAGCAGGAACAGAACTCATCGAACAGGTTGTGAAGGCGCGTATAGCGATGCGGCTGCACCACAGCGATGGTGCGCCCCTTGGTTGCGGAGCGTGCCGCCTGAAGCACCGCCGCGATTTCGACCGGATGATGGCCATAATCGTCATAGATATTGACGCCATTCCAGGTGCCGACATGGGTGAAGCGCCGCTTCACACCGCCGAAGCCTTCCAGCGCGGCCCGGATTCCCTTGTCGCCGATCCCCATCTGCACCGCAACGCCGATCGCGGCGAGGCTGTTCAACATGTTGTGCGTGCCATGCATGGCAAGCCGCACACCCTTCATCTCGCGCTTCGTGCCGCTCTTGCGGTCGGTGATCGTCACGTCGAATACATTGAAGCCGTCCTCGACGCGCGCATTCGTGGCGCGGATATCGGCCTGCGGATTGGTACCATAGGTCACGATCCGCCTGTCGCGCACACGCCCGATCAGTGCCTGCACTTCCGGATGGTCGATGCACATCACGGCGGCGCCATAGAAGGGCACATTCTCGACAAAGTTGAGGAAGGCGTCCTTCGCGGCCTCGAATGTGCCGTAATAGTCGAGATGCTCGGGGTCGATATTGGTGACGATGGCAAGCGTCGCCGGCAGCTTCACGAAGGTGCCGTCGGATTCATCCGCCTCCACCACCATCCACTCGCCTTCGCCGAGCCGCGCATTGGTGCCATAGGCGTTGATGATGCCGCCATTGATGACCGTCGGATCGAGCCCGGCCTTGTCGAGGATGGCCGCGACGAGCGATGTCGTCGTCGTCTTGCCATGCGTCCCGGCAATGGCGACGCAGCTTTTGAGGCGCATCAGTTCGGCAAGCATTTCCGCGCGCCGCACCACCGGCAGGAAACGCGCCCGCGCTTCCATCAGTTCGGGATTGTCCGGCCGGATCGCCGACGACACGACGATCACCTGCGCATCCTTCAGGTTCTCGGCCTTCTGGCCGATGAATACCTTGATGCCAAGCGCCTTCAGCCGCTTCACATTGGCGCTGTCTGCGAGATCGCTGCCCTGCACCTTGTAGCCGAGATTGTGCATCACTTCCGCGATGCCGCTCATGCCGATGCCGCCGATGCCGGTGAAATGAATGGTGCCTATGTCGAGTGGCGCCGGACGCATCATGCACCTCCCGCGGCGAATTTGAGATGATTGGAGCGGCCTTCATTGGCAGCGATCTGCCTTGCCGCGTGATTGTGCACCGCGCGGAAGTCGCCGCGGCCGAGCGCCTCGACGAGATCGGCAAGCGCGCGAACGGCACCCGGCTGGCCTTGCGCCTTTGCCGCCTGCGCGGCGGCGGCAAGTTCGGCAGGATTCGCAAACAGGGCCTGAAGCCGCGCCGCGAGCGCCGCCTCGGTAAAATCCTTCTGTTCGATCATCCAGCCGGCGCCCGCCTCTGCCAGCTTGCCCGCATTGGCCTTCTGATCATTGTCGAGCGAATGAGGCAGCGGCACCATGATCGCGGGCCGGCCGATCACCGCAAGTTCGCTCACCGTCGAGGCGCCCGAACGTCCGATCACAAGATGCGCCGCCGCGATCCGCTCCGGCATATCGTCGAAAAAGGCATTGAGTTCCGCCGCGATACCCGCTTGCGCATAAACCGCACGCACACGCTCCATATCCTCGGGCCGCGCCTGCTGCACGACACGGAGCCGGTCGCGCATCTGCTGCGGCAGCTTGGCCAGCGCGCCGGGCACCACGTCGCTCATCACGCGCGCGCCCTGGCTGCCGCCGAACACGAGCAGCCTGATGACGCCATCGGCGAGAGGCATTTCATAGGGCCGGCCGGCCTGCGCAATCACGGCATCGCGCACAGGATTGCCTGTCAGCACGAGCTTGCCTGAATCGCGCGCCTTGAGGAATTTCGGCTGATCGAACGTCGAGGCAATCGCATTGACATGCGGCGCAACGAGCCGGTTCACGCGGCCAAGCACCGCATTCTGCTCATGCACACAGGTCGGAATACCGCGCAGGATTGCGGCTGCCACCGGCGGCAGCGTCGGGTATCCGCCGAAGCCGATCAGCGCCGCGGGTTTCACCCGCTGCAGGATGGCGAAGGAACGCGCGACGCCCGCGATGATCGCGGGCGCCGCCTTCACGAGGCCGGCGAGGCCTTTGCCTGAAGGAGTCGCCGACGGAACCTCGTAGATATCCGCTTCGGGAAAGAGCTTGTCGAAACGCTGAACGCGCTCATCCGTCATCAACACGATCTTGCGGCCGCGGCGGCGCAATTCCTGCGCCAGCGCCTGACCGGGAAAGAGATGCCCGCCCGTGCCGCCGGCGGCGATGACGATCGGACCCTGCGGATGGCGCGTCATGCGTTTCTCCATCCGTTGGCGGCCGCATTGGAACCGACGCGGCGGCGCGTAAGCGCGAGAAGCATCCCCATCAGGAAGGCAAGAGCGAGAAGCGACGAGCCGCCATAGGAAATGAAGGGAAGCGTCATGCCCTTGGCCGGCATCAGGTTCACATTCACCGCCATGTTGATGAGCGCCTGCAAGCCGAATTGTGCTACGAGCCCGCATACGGCGAACTGCACGAAGAGGTCCTGCTCTTCCATCGCCTGGCGAAGCGCGCGGATCACGATAAAGGCGAAGAGGCCGATGATGAACAGCCCGACAATCACGCCATATTCTTCCGCCGCCACGGCAAAGATGAAGTCGGTATGCGCGTCCGGCAGGATGCGCTTGACGATGCCCTCGCCCGGCCCGCGGCCGAACAGCCCGCCCGCATTGACGGCATCGAGCGCGCGGTCGATCTGATAGGTGTCGCCGGATTCGGGATTGAGGAAGCGGTCCACGCGGCTGGCGACATGCGGCATGGTCGAATAGGCACCGAACGCACCCACGGCCGCCGCGGCACCAAGCCCGCCGATCCAGCCCCAGGACAGTCCGGCCATGAAGAACATGGCGCCGAACACCATCGTCACCAGCATGAGCTGGCCGAAGTCAGGTTGCAGCGCGAGAACGCCGACCACCGCCGCATAAAGCCCGATGGCAAGCGCGGTCCCCGGTACGCCGGGTGTGCGCTGTGCCTCGGCAAAGAACCAGGCCGCCAGCACGATGAAAGCCGGCTTCACGAATTCGGAGGGCTGCAATCCGAAAGGACCGATATAGAGCCAGCGCTGCGCGCCGTTTACCGTCGGCCCGATCACGAGCGTGAGCATCATGAGGGTGAATGCAACCGCGAAGACGATCGCGGCGAGGCGCCGCACCATACGCGGACTGAGCAACGACACGCCGATCATGATGGCGATGGCCGGCACGAAGAAGACGAGCTGGCGATAGACGAAATGGAACGGCGGCAGGTTGATGCGCATGGCAACCGCCGGGCTCGCGGCAAGCGCCAGCACCGCACCAAGCATCATCAGGGAGAACAGGCCGAGCAGCGTCCACTTGTCGACGGTCCACCACCATTCGGCAATTGCACTGCGGTTTGTACGGGCAAGACGGATCATGCGGCGGCGCCTCCCTTCGTGGCGAGACGTTCCTGCACGGCGGCGCGGAAGACATCGCCGCGCTCCTCGAAACTCTTGAACTGGTCGAACGAGGCGCAGGCCGGCGAAAGCAGCACCACCTTCAGCTCGGCGCTGTCGGCTGCCGCATCGCGCGAGGCGGCGTCGATGGCCCGATCGAGCGTGCCGCAATGAATGGCCTCGACCTTGCCGCGCAGCGTTTCGGCAAAGGCAGATGCGGCTTCACCGATCAGATAGGCGCGGCGGATGCGCGGGAACCATTCCTCGAGCGAGGAGATGCCGCCCTCCTTCGCCTTGCCGCCGATAATCCAGTAGATGTTCTCATAGGTCGCAAGCGCCTTCGACGCGGCGTCGGCATTCGTCGCCTTGCTGTCGTTCACATAGCGGATGCCATCCGCCTCGCCGACGATCTCCATGCGATGGGCAAGGCCGGGGAAACTTTCGAAGGCCGCGAGAATCCGTTCGCGCTGATAGCCAAGGGCGCGGCCCGTGGCATAGGCGGCTGCCGCATTCTGCCAGTTATGCGCCCCGGCCAGCGTTTTGATCGCGGAAAGATCGCCCGCCTTCACCGTCTGCGTACCGAGACTGTCATAGAGCTGACCGCCAAGTGCATAGATGCCGCGCGAAATCGTCTTGCCGACCGAAACCGGCACGACCTTCTCGACGCGCTTTGCAAGTTCGCGCGTGCAGATGTCGCTGGTGAAACCGTCGTCGATGCCGATGACCGCCGTATCGGCCTCGCCCTGATGGGCGAAGATGCGGGCCTTCACATCCGCGTAATGCTCGACCGTGCCATGCCGGTCGATATGGTCCGGCGTGATGTTGAGCAGCACCGCGACATTGGGCGCAAGCGAAGGCGCAAGGTCGATCTGATAGGAGGATACTTCCACGACATAGACGGTCGACGCTTCCGGCTCGTCGAGCTCCAGCACCGCCTTGCCGATATTGCCGCCGACTTGCGCATTGCCGCCGCAACGCCGCACCATATGGCCGATCAGCGCCGTCGTGGTCGACTTGCCGTTCGTGCCCGTGATGGCGACCACGCGGGCGGGCTTGCCGCTCGCCTTCACGGCGCGCTGGAAAAGCTCGATATCGCCGATCACCTCGACTCCTTCGGCCTGTGCCCGCTTCACCGCCGGATGCGGCTCGGGATGCGTGAAGGGAATGCCGGGGCTCAGGATCATCGCGGCAAGGCTCTGCCAGTCCCAGTCTGAGCTGTCGACAAGCAGGAAGCCTTCCTTTGCCGCTTCATCGCGCTTTGCCGGCGCGTCGTCCCAGGCGAACACCTTGGCACCGCCTGCTTCGAGCGAACGCACGGTCGCAAGCCCGGACTTGCCGAGCCCCAGCACCGCCACGTTCCTTTTCTCGAAGCCGGCCGCCGCGATCATTGCCTCACCTCAGCTTGAGCGTTGCGAGGCCGGCCATGGCAAGCACGACCGAAATGATCCAGAAGCGCACGACGACGGTCGGTTCCGCCCAGCCCTTCTGTTCGAAATGATGATGCAGCGGCGCCATGCGGAACACGCGCTTGCCCGTCAGCTTGAAGGACGCGACCTGCACGATCACCGATACGGCTTCGAGCACGAAAAGACCGCCGATGATCGCAAGCACCAGCTCGTGCTTCGCGGCAACGGCAACGGCGCCGAGCGCGCCGCCAAGCGCGAGCGAACCAGTATCGCCCATGAACACCATGGCAGGCGGTGCGTTGTACCAGAGAAAGCCGAGCCCCGCGCCGATCAGCGCCCCGCAGAACACCGCAAGCTCGCCCGTGCCCGGCACGAAATGGATTTGCAGATAATCGGCAAAGACCGCATTGCCCACGAGATAGACGATGAGGCCGAAAGCCGCCGCGGCGATCATCACCGGCACGATGGCAAGCCCGTCGAGCCCATCCGTCAGATTCACCGCATTGGACGATCCGACGATCACAAGCGCGCCGAACAGGAAGAAGAGCCCGCCCATCTGAATCAGCACGCCCTTGAAGAAGGGAACGGTCAGCGCCGTCTGCAAGGGCTCGCTCGCCACCAGCACCAGCGCCCACATGGCTGCAAGCGCGATCACGAACTCGAAAAAGAGTTTCACGCGGCCCGGAACGCCCTTCGGCGAGATCTTTGAAACCTTGAGATAGTCGTCGGCAAAGCCGACCGCGCCAAAGCCGAGCGTGACGAAGAGAACGATCCAGACATAGGGATTGCTGAGATCGGCCCAGAGCAGCACCGACGGCACAAGGCCCACCAGAATGAGGAAGCCGCCCATGGTCGGCGTACCCTGCTTCTGGATCACATGCGTCTGCGGACCGTCCTCGCGGATCGGCTGGCCGCGCCGCTGGCGTGCGCGCAGCAGGGCGATGAGCCGCGGCCCGAACAGGAAGCTGATGAGCAGCGCCGTCAGCGTCGCACCGCCGGTGCGCGACGTGATGTAGCGGAAGGCGTTGAGCGCCGGAAAATCGGACGAAAGGCTGACGAGAAGATCGTAAAGCATCAGTTGCCCCCTCTATTGCGCCGTATGCTCTCGCCCTCGTCGTCGCCGAGCCCCCTCAGCATCTCGACAAGCGGCCCCATGCGGGAACCGAGAGACCCCTTCACCATCACCACATCGCCCGGCTCAACGGCATTGGCCAGAGCCTCGCCAAGCTCAGCCGAGCTTTCCGCATAGGCACCCTGAACGCTCGCCGGCAGCGCCTTGTAAAGCTCGCGCATATGCGGCCCGCTTGCGAAAACGAGATCGACCGAAGCCGCCTTGATCGGGCCCGCAAGAGCGCGATGCATCTCGATGGACGCCTCGCCGAGTTCCAGCATGTCGCCGATGACGGCGATGCGGCGCCCCTTGCCTTCGGGCTTCGCCTGGCCCAGCGCTTCGAGCGCGGCCCGCATCGACGCCGGATTGGCGTTGTAGCTTTCGTCGATCACCGTGAAAGCGCCGGTCGGCATCTCGACGCGATGCCGCTCGCCGCGCCCCTTCGGCGCCTTGAGGTGAGCCATCGCAAGCGCCGCCATCGCAAGATCGGCATCGAGCGCATGAACGACGGCAAGCATGGCGAGCGAGTTCATGACGATATGGCGGCCCGGCACCGAGAGCTTGTAGGTCACCGGCTGGCCGCAGATCGTCGCGGAGACGCAGGAGCAATCTTCCTTCAAGGCAACCTTGTCGAGGCGCGCATCCGCCTGCCTGTGTTCGCCGAATGTGATGATCCGCCCCGCCCCGCTCGCCTCGGCCTTTGCACGCAGCCGCGCATAATGCGGATTGTCGCGGTTGAGAATGGCGACACCGCCCTTCTGCAATCCTTCGAATATTTCGCTCTTCGCATCGGCGATCTGCTCGACCGAGTCGAAGAATTCCATGTGAACCGCCTCGACCGTCGTGATCAGCGCAACGAACGGTTCCACCAGCTTCGTCAGCGGCGTGATTTCGCCGGGATGGTTCATCCCCACTTCGAAGATGCCGAAGCGCGTATCGGCCGGCATCCGGGCAAGCGAAAGCGGCACACCCCACATATTATTGTAGGAAGCGGCGGAGGCATGGGTCGCCCCCTGCTCGGACAGGATGAGGCGCAGCGCCTCCTTGGTACCGGTCTTGCCGACACTGCCGGTAACGGCAACGATCTTCGCCCGTGCGCGATGCCGCGCCGCCCGTCCAAGCGCTTCAAGCGCCTTCAGCGTATCGTCCACCACGACGAGCGGCCCGGCAGCGCGCATCGCATCGTCCGGCGCGGACACGATTGCGGCGGCAGCGCCCTTTTTCAGCGCGCCTTCCACATATTTATGTCCGTCGGCATTCTCGCCCTTGATGGCGACGAAGAGGTCGCCCGGCTCGAGCGTGCGGCTGTCGATCGACACACCGTTTGCCGTCCAGGCGCCTCCTTCGGCCTTGCCCGCCGTCGCCGCAATCACATCTTCCCGCGTCCACAGAGGCGCACTCATTTGCCGCCTCCGAGTTTTTCCGCCGCCGCGAGAACGGCCTCATGATCCGAAAAATGCAGCGTCTCGCTGGCGACGATCTGCCCGGTTTCATGCCCCTTGCCGGCCACCACCAGCACATCGCCCGCACCCAGCGCGCGCATCGCCGTTTCAATCGCCTTTGCCCTGTCGCCGATCTCCGTCGCGCCGGGGCAGCCTTTCAGTATCGCCGCACGGATCGCACCCGCATCCTCGCTGCGCGGGTTGTCGTCGGTCACGAACACCGCATCGGCGAGCCGCGCCGCCGCTTCGCCCATCATCACGCGCTTGCCAGGATCGCGGTCGCCACCGCAGCCGAACACGACCGACAGCTTGCCCGCCGTATGAGGCCGCATCGCCAGAAGCACATTTTCCAGCGCGTCAGGCGTATGCGCATAGTCGATATAGACTGACGCGCCATTCGGCAGATGCGCCGCCTCTTCCATGCGGCCCTTGGCGCCGGTGAGATTTTCAAGCGCGGCGAACACCTTTGACGCCTCGCCGCCACAACCGATCGCAAGGCCCGCCGCGACAAGCGCGTTCGACGCCTGGAAGGCGCCGACCAGCGGCAGCTTCACTTCGTAATTCTGGCCCTGATGCACGAGTTCGAGCGTTTGCCCGCGCGCATGGTTTCGCGTTGCGACGAGGCAGATGTCCCGCCCCTTGCGGCCAACCGAAATCACGCGGTGTCCCCGCGCCCAGGACACGGCCTCGAATTCGGCAAACTGCGCCGTATCGGCATTGATGACCGCGATGCCGCCCGGCCCCATCACTTCGCCGAAAAGACGCAGCTTCGCATAAAGGTAGTCGTCGAAGCTCGTGTGATAATCCATGTGGTCGCGGGTGATATTGGTGAAACCCGCCGCCGTCAGCTTCGCGCCGTCGAGCCGGTATTGGGCGAGGCCGTGGCTCGACGCCTCCATCGCAAGATGCGTCACGCCTTCCTTGGCAAGCGCGGCAAGCTCGGCCTGAAGGGCAACGGGGTCGGGCGTCGTGAAGCCGAGCGGACGCTCGCCCTTCGCGCTCGAAATGCCGAGTGTGCCGAGGCTCGCCGCCTGCTCGCCAAGCTGGGTCCAGATCTGGCGCAGGAAAGTGGCAACGGAGGTCTTGCCGTTGGTGCCCGTCACCGCCGCAATCACTTTCGGCTGGGCGCCGAAAAAGCGCGCTGCCATCATTGCGAGCCGGCGGCGCGGATTGCGGTCGGCAATCACGGGCACACGCGCCTCGACGACCGCACCCTGCGGCACGAGCAGCGCCGCCGCGCCCTTGTCGAGCGCCTGCGCGATGAAGGCCGTGCCGTCGAGCTTCGTGCCCGGCAGCGCCGCGAAGAGATAGCCAGGCTTCACCGCGCGGCTGTCCGCCGTCAGGCCGAGTATCTCCGTCGCCCCCCCTTCGGGGAGCGGCAGGGCATCGGTCCCGATAAGCGCCGCCAGTTGCATGTCACCCAACATTCGTTTCGCCGTCCTTACGCCGGCCGCCTCACACGTCTTACTGTCCCGTCCCCTCGAAGGAGACGAGTTGCGCCTCGCGCAGCATCTCGTTCTTCTGCGGCTGCGTTGCCGGACGAAGGCCCAGCAGCGGCGCCACCCGCGTCACCACGCGCGACGTCACGGGCGCCGCATTCCAGCCCGCCGTCGCATAGCCGTAGGTATTTTTTGTCGCCTTCGGCTCGTCGAACATCACGATCATCGCATAGCGCGGATCGTTCGCCGGGAAGGCGCTGATGAAAGATGTAATGAGCCGGTTGCGCGCATAGCCGCCATTGATGGCCTTTTCCGCCGTGCCGGTCTTGCCCATCACCGGATAGCCCTCGACATCGGCGCTGCGTCCCGTGCCCTGCTGCACAACCATGCGCAGAAGCGTACGCATCGTCGCGCTCGCTTCGGCCGAAATCACGCGCTCGCCAAGCTGAACATCGTTCCGCCGCAGCAAGGTCGGCTGCACCTTGAAGCCGCCATTGACGATCGTCGAAATGGCGCTCACGACCTGCAGCGGCGTCACCGCGATGCCATGACCGTAGGATGTGGTGATCGTGGACAGCTCGCTCCAGCGGCCGGGAACCAGCGGACGGCTCACCTCGGTCAGCTCGATCGAAGGCCGGGTCATCAGCCCGAAACGGCGCAGATAGTCCTTGTAGTCCTCGGTGCCGAGTTGCAGCGCAATCTTCGCCGTGCCGATATTCGAGGAATAGACGAAAACTTCCGGCACCGAAAGCCAGCGGTTCTTGGCATGGAAGTCGCGGATCGTGAACCGCGCAACCTTGATCGGCTGCGTTGCATCGAAACGTTCGTTGACATGAATACGGCCGCTATCGAGCGCCGCCGCCAGCGTCACCGCCTTGAACACCGAACCCATCTCATAGACGCCGAGCGTCACACGATTGAAACGGCCTTCCTCCGGCACGGACATCGGATCGTTCGGATCGAAGTCAGGCAGCGACGTCATCGCCACCACTTCGCCCGTATGCACATTCATGATGATGCCTGCGGCCGCAATCGCACTGAATTCCGCCATTGCCTTTTCGAGTTCGTCGCGCAATGCGTGCTGGACGTGAAGATCGAGCGACAGCATGACATTGGCATTGCGGTCGAATTTTGGCTTACCTGAGGCATCCGTGCGGCTGAACGTGCGGTCCATGTAGAGCTCCATGCCCGCAAGGCCGCGATTGTCCACATCCACCATGCCGAGGACGGTGGAGCCATTCTTGCCATTCGGATAGACCCGCTTCTGCTCCTTGCGGAAGTCGAGACCCGGCAGACCGAGATAGTGAACCGCATATTGCTGGCGCGGCGTGAGATCGCGCTTCAGCCAGACGAAAGCACGGCCGGACTCGAGCCGCTGAACGACCTCCTCTTCCTTGAGATCGGGCAGTACGGTGACGAGCTGGCGCGCCGTCTCGCGCGGATCGATCACATAGCGCGTATCGGCAAAGAGCGATGCGGTAACGATATCCGTCGCCATGACTTCGCCGTTCCGGTCCACGATGTCGGGCCGGTTCACCTGCGTGGAGCCGCTTGCGACCATCCCGCCGCCTTCGCCGCTCCCGCCCATGATGGCAAGCCCGACAAGCCGCGCACCGACAAGCGTGAAGCAGGCGGCAAAAACGGCGAGCGCAAGAAAGATGCGGCGCTGAGAGGGCGTGCGGCCGCCCTCGCGCACGCGGGCGCGCGGCTTCGAGATGGCATCATGGCCAGGCGGAAGATAACGGCCTTTTTTCGAGCCTTCGCTGCTGCGCCCGATCATTGGATCGTACTCCCCGGCGCACCCGGCGCGATGCCGCCCGCATATCCGCCCAGAGGCTGGCGGCCGGACGGTGCATAGAATTCATCCGCCATATGCGGCATCGGCACGTCCTCGAAACTGCCGATCTGCCCGGCGCTCAGCGGCCGCAGCGTCGTGTAGCGGCTCGCAAGCTCCTGCAGGCGCTCGGGCTGATTGAGGTAGCTCCACTCGGCACGCAGAACGCGGATCGCTTCCTGTTCGTTTGCAATGCGCTGTTCGAGCTGGCGCGCATGGCGCACAGCCTCTTCCGCCTTGTACTTGATGTCGTAAAGGCCGACCGAGAGGCCGATCACGGCAAGGATCAGCAGGAAATTGATGATGCGCATCATGCGGCACCCCCTGCGAGAGAGGGCACGGCGCGGAAACCGAGCGCATCGAGATCGAGCGGACGGCGCGGCGCTGCAGTGCGGATCGCCGCGCGCAGTTTCGCCGAACGCGCACGGGCATTCGCCTCGACCTCCTCATCGGACGCCTTGCGCGCCTTGTGCGCAATTTCCTCGAAAGTCGGCACCTCTTCCTCGACAGCCGGCATGTAGCGGTTCGGACGGCCGGAACGGCCCGTCCGTTCGGCGAGGAAGCGCTTGACGATCCGGTCTTCAAGCGAATGAAACGTGACGACGGCAAGCCGCCCGCCTTCGGCAAGCAGACCCTCCGCGCCGGAAAGACCGCGCGCCAGCTCGCCCAGTTCATCGTTCACGAAAATGCGCAGCGCCTGAAATGTCCGTGTGGCGGGGTGAATCTTGTCCTGCGGCTTGCGCCCGATCACCTTGGCGATGAGATCGGCAAGCTCCAGCGTGCGGTGAAGCGCCGCCGCCTCGCGCGCCTTCACGATGGCGCGGGCAACGGCACGGGCACGCTTTTCCTCGCCATAGACCGCGATGATGCGGGCAAGTTCACTCTCGTCGTAACCGTTCACGACATCCGCCGCGCTCGGCCCTTCGCCGCTCATGCGCATGTCGAGCGGCCCATCCTTCTGGAAGGAGAAACCGCGCTCCGGCTGATCGATCTGCATGGACGAGACGCCGACATCGAGCACCACGCCATCGACGCTGTCATGGCCGAGAGCCCGCACCAGCCGCTCCATGTCGCCGAAGCAGCCTTCGATCAGCGTCAGACGTCCGGCAAATTCGGTCGCAAGCGCGCGCCCGCGCAAAATGGCACTCGGGTCGCGGTCGATCGCGAGCACCGCACAATCGGCAGCGCCGAGGATCGCGCGCGTATAGCCGCCGGCACCGAAAGTG
>JAHBYK010000056.1 GCA_019635965.1 Parvibaculum sp.
TCCGGACGACGCGGCCGAGAAGATTCTCACGGTGAAGGACGCGATCGAGTTCGTCAAAGCGAACGCCAAGTCCTGATCTACTGACCTGCAGCGAGGCCGGAGGGATGAATCTCTCCGGCCTTCTGTCTCTTGATGACTTTCCGGATTCCGTCCGGTTTCCGGTTCGAGGTGGGAGTGAGCATCGGCATGAGACGAGTCGTCGTCACGGGTTTGGGAATGGTGTCGCCGCTTGGATGCGGTGTCGAGACCACCTGGAAGCGGGTTCTGAACGGAGAGTCCGGCGCCCGGAAGATCGAGAAGTTCGATGTCTCCGATCTCCCCTGCAAGATTGCGATGCCCGTTCCCCGCGAGGGCGAGGGGGCATTCAATCCAGACGACTGGATGGATCCCAAGGAATCCAAGCGCGTCGACGATTTCATCGTCTTCGCCGTTGCTGCCGCCAAGCAGGCGCTTGACGATGCCGGCTGGCACCCCTCCACCGAAGAAGAGAAGTGCCGTACCGGCACGATGATCGGCTCGGGCATTGGCGGCCTTGAAGGCATTGCCGAAACCGCCCTCATTCTTCAGGAAAAGGGTCCGCGCCGTGTCAGCCCGTTCTTCATAACGGGCCGTCTTATCAATCTGGCCTCCGGTTATGTGTCGATCGAACACGGGCTGAAGGGGCCGAACCATGCGGTTGTGACGGCCTGTTCGACGGGCGCCCACGCCATCGGCGATGCGGCCCGCCTGATCGCGCTCGACGATGCCGACGTCATGGTCGCGGGCGGCGCCGAGTCCGCAATTTCGCGCATCGGCATTGCGGGCTTTGCGGCATGCCGCGCGCTCTCGACCAACTGGAACGACACGCCGGAAAAGGCGTCGCGCCCCTATGACAAGGACCGAGACGGTTTCGTAATGGGTGAAGGGGCGGGCGTTGTCGTTCTCGAGGAATACGAACACGCCAAGGCACGCGGCGCCAAGATTTATGCGGAAATCGCAGGCTACGGGCTTTCGGGCGATGCCTATCACATCACTGCCCCGCCGGAAGACGGCAATGGCGGCTTCCGTTCCATGCAGGCGGCGCTGAAGCGGGCGGGGATTTCGCCCTCCGATCTCGACTATGTGAATGCCCATGGCACATCCACCATGGCTGACACGATCGAGCTTGGTGCGGTGACACGTCTTCTCGGCAATGCCGCTGAAAAGGTCTCGATGTCCTCGACCAAATCGTCGATCGGCCATCTGCTCGGAGCGGCGGGGGCTGTCGAGGCGATCTTCTGTATGCTTGCCATTCGTGACGGCAAAATTCCGCCGACGCTCAATCTCGACAATCCCGAGGTGGAAACGCCCATTGATCTCGTGCCGCTCAAGGCGCGCGACAAGGAAGTGAATTTCGCGCTCAGCAACTCGTTCGGCTTTGGCGGAACGAACGCGTCACTCATCATGAAGAAGGTCGGTGGTTGACGGACGAGGGTAAGACACCGCAAGCGCCTGAAGATGGTGCCGGAAGCGGCGTGCCCTCGGGGGAGAAGGCAGGGCGCAGTCGCAGTCGCAGCCGACTTGTCCGTTTCCTTCTGATCGTCGTTGTTGCACTCCCGCTTGCTGCTCTGCTGGCGGCGGGTGGTGCATTTCTTTACGGCAAGTATCTCTTTGAGAGTGAAGGCCCTCATAGTGAGGCCGAGATTGTTCTGCTTGAGCAGGGTATGGGCGTACGCGCCATCGCCGCCCGGCTCGAAAGGGAAGGCCTGATCTCCAATGCGAATGTCTTTCTGGCTGGCGTCCGCTTCCATCAGGCGGAACGCTCGCTCAAGGCCGGCGAGTACGAAATACCGGCGCATGCGAGCATGGCGGCGATCATGGGTATCCTGCGGGAGGGACGATCCATCCTTCACCGCATTACCATCCCGGAAGGCTTGACCAGCCAGCAGGCCATGCAGCTTGTCGAGGCACATCCCGTGCTCGTGGGCGATATGCCTGAAACGCCGCCAGAGGGCTCGCTCCTGCCAGAGACCTACAGTTTCACCCGCGGCATGACGCGGGCCCAGATCGTGGCTGACATGAAGACGGCCGCCACCCGGGTAATGGATGAGCTGTGGGCTGGTCGGGCGGACAATCTGCCCTTCAAGACGCGTGAGGAGGCGATCATTCTCGCTTCCATCGTGGAAAAGGAGACTGGAGTAGCCTCGGAGCGGCCGCGTGTGGCCGCGGTCTTTGTGAACCGCCTCAGGGCACCCATGCGCCTCCAGTCCGATCCCACCATCATCTATGGTCTTGTCGGCGGTCAGGGCGCGCTCGGCAGGCCGATCCGCCGCAGCGAGCTCGACCGGATTACACCCTACAACACCTACCAGATAGACGGTTTGCCCCCGACACCGATCTGCAACCCTGGCAGAGCGTCCATCGAGGCGGTCCTCAATCCGCCGGAAACCGATGAGTACTACTTCGTGGCAGATGGGACCGGCGGACATGCCTTTTCGCGGACTCTGAGCGAACATCAGGCTCGGGTGCGGGAGTGGCGGGAAATCGAACGCCGTCAGGGCGCGGCGCAACCGCAGTAACCATAGCTCAATACGGCAATGGCGGAACCAGGGGGTGGGGCTGCTATAGTCGCGCGGCACAGGTTTGATTCCGGAGGGGTGCAATGCCGCTCAACAGCATGACAGGATTTGCCCGCGTGGAAGGGGCTTCAGGCGCCGCCCGCTGGCACTGGGAGCTGCGGAGCGTCAATGGCAAGGGGCTCGACGCCCGCTTCCGGCTGCCTTCCGGCCTTGACCGCCTTGATGCGAGGCTGCGCGCCGAGCTGGCGCGCCAGCTGCGCCGCGGCAATTGCCAGATCACGCTGACGATAGATCGTGCTGCAGAAGCCTCGCCCCTCCGCCTGAACCGTGAAGCATTGCGCGTAGTGGTCGAAGCTGTCGGTGAGCTACGGCGCACGATGGAAACCGCGCCACCCCGCCCGGAGGGAATCCTCGCCCTGAAGGGCGTGCTCGAAAACGCCGAGGACGTGGAAGAAACCGAGGAAGAGCGCACTGCGTTTGATGAGGTTCTTGTCTCCTCCTTCGCCGAGGCCGTGGCTGCACTCGCCCGCGCCCGCGCGGAAGAAGGTGCAAAGCTCGAAAAGGTTCTGCGCGGCCAGATCGACATGATCGAAAAGCTGACGGACGACGCCGCCGCCTGTCCGGCTGCCCGGCCCGAGGCGATCAAGACCCGTCTTATGGCTCAGGTGAACGAATTGCTTGGTGCAACACCGGCATTGCCCGATGACCGTATTGCGCAGGAAGTCGCCATTCTCGCCACCAAAGCCGATATCCGCGAGGAGCTCGACCGCCTGACTGCGCACGTTGCTCAGGCCCGGGAGCTTCTGGCTTCGTCGGAACCAGTCGGCCGGCGCTTCGATTTTCTGACGCAGGAATTCAATCGGGAGGCAAATACGCTCTGCTCCAAGGCGGCAGATGTAAGCCTGACCCGAATTGGGCTCGATCTGAAAACGGTGATCGACCAATTCCGCGAGCAGATTCAGAACGTGGAATGAGCGCCATGACCGGGATTGAAATACACCGCCGCGGCCTCATGCTCGTGCTTTCCTCGCCATCAGGTGCGGGAAAGACCACGCTTTCACGGCGGCTGCTCGAAAGCGACACCGAAATTGACATGTCGGTTTCCGCCACGACACGCAAGCCCCGGCCGGGCGAGGTGAATGGCAAGGATTATTACTTTCTGAGCACGGAAGATTTCGGCATCATGCGAAACAGGGGTGAGTTCCTGGAGCATGCCAAGGTCTTCGGCAATTACTACGGCACGCCGCGCAAGCCGGTCGAGGAGGCGCTCGCACGCGGGCATGATGTGCTTTTCGATATCGACTGGCAGGGGACACAGCAGCTCGACGAAACGGCACCGGAAGACCTCGTCAAGGTCTTCATCCTGCCTCCCTCGGCGCAGGATCTCGAGAAGCGTCTCGAAAAGCGCGCCCAGGATCCTGCGGATGTCGTTGCCGCACGAATGGCCAAGGCCTCGGACGAGATCAGCCATTATCAGGAATACGACTACATCATCATCAATGAGAATATCGACAAGGCTTTTATGGAATTGCAGGCCATTCTGCGTGCCGAGCGCCTCAAGCGCCGCCGTCTCACCGGCCTCGCCAATTTCGTGAAGCAGTTGCGCGAAGCGCTATAGCCGCAGGCTTGGGGGAGGTCGCATGACCAAAGTTGTACTGTTGGCCGGCGGGCTCGGCACACGCATTTCCGAAGAAAGCCAGCTTCGTCCCAAGCCCATGATCGAGATCGGTGGCCGTCCGATCCTCTGGCACATCATGAAGATCTATACCCATTTCGGGCACACGGATTTCGTGATCTGCCTTGGCTATCGCGGTTACATGATCAAGGAGTATTTCGCGAACTACGCACTTCATTCCTCGGACGTGACGATAAATCCGCGCTCCGGCGAAATCGTCTACCACCAGAATACGAGCGAGGACTGGCGTATCACCCTGGTCGACACGGGATCGGAGACCATGACCGGCGGGCGCGTGAAGCGCGTGCGCGATTATCTCGACCCCGGAGAAACCTTCTTCATGACCTATGGCGACGGCGTCGCCAATGTCGATATCAATGCGCTGCTTGCGTTCCACAAGAGCCATGGAAAGGCTGCAACGCTGACGCGTGTCGTTCCTCCTGGCCGCTATGGCGCGCTTGAACTGCAGGGCGACAAGGTCCAGCGGTTCATCGAGAAGCCTCCTGGTGACAATGCCTGGATCAATGGGGGATTTTTCGCGCTCGAACCTTCAGTGCTTGACAGGATCGAAGGCGATGCAACGCCGTTCGAAGGAGACCCCCTCATGAATCTCGCGCGCGATGGTGAGTTGATGGGTTTCGCCCATTCCGGTTTCTGGCAACCCATGGACACGCTGCGCGACAAGAACCATCTCGAGGAGCTCTGGGGTACCGGAAGGGCACCCTGGAAACTCTGGAGTAACTAGAGTGGCATTCGACGGCCTCGACGGAAAATTCTGGGCAGGCAAGCGAGTCCTTCTCACCGGTCATACCGGGTTCAAGGGATCATGGGCCGCTCTTTGGCTCAGCCGCATGGGTGCCGAAGTGACCGGCTATTCCCTCGCGCCGGAGACAGACCCCAATCTTTTCCGGCTTGCCAATGTCGATGATGTGGTGCGTTCCCATATCGGCGATCTGCGCGATGCCGCCGCACTGTCTGCCGTTGTCAGCGCTGCGAAGCCGGAAATCGTCATTCACATGGCCGCGCAGCCCCTGGTGCGCCGCTCATATGTGGAACCTGTCGATACGTTTGCCACCAATGTTATGGGTACGGTGAATCTCCTTGAGGCATTGCGAGGATGTGATGCGCTTCGCACTGTTCTCGTCGTGACGACGGACAAGGTCTATGAGAATTCGGAACAGGGTATCTCTTTCCGTGAGGAAGACCCGCTTGGCGGATACGATCCCTATTCAGCCTCCAAGGCGGCGGCCGAGATCGTCACCTCGTCCTATGCGCGCTCATTCTTCGAGCATCGGGGTGTTCGTGTTGCAACCGCGCGTGGCGGCAATGTCATTGGTGGCGGAGACTTTTCGGAAGATCGGCTGGTGCCCGACATATGGCGTGCCCTCCGGGGCGGTGAGCCGCTCGTCCTGCGCAACCCATCCGCCGCCCGGCCCTGGCAGCATGTTCTTGACTGCCTTTCAGGCTATTTCGCTTTTGTCAGGGGCCTTTCCGAAAACGCAGACCTGCCGCGGGCATTGAATTTCGGCCCGCCGCCCGATGCCGCCCCTGTCACGGTCGCGGCGCTTGCCGAAGCGGTCCAGGCAGCGCTTGGCGGCGGTGTCTGGAAACCGGCAAACGACACCGGGCCTCATGAGATGATGGCGCTCGAAATTGACAGCCGGAAGGCGCGTGCTTGTCTTGGCTGGAAGGACCGGCTTGCCGGTGAGCCATGTGTGGCGTGGCTGGCGGAATGGTACCGTGCGCTGAATGCAGGCGCCGACATGCGCGAAGAAACCTGCCGCCAGATTGCGTCGTTCGAGGTGCTGCACAGGGGGGAGTCCTGATGGCTGACCGTTTCGAGGTCACGCCGACACCGTTGCCCGGCCTTGTCCGCCTTGTTCGCAAGCGTATGGGCGATCATCGCGGCTGGCTCGAACGCTTGTTTTGTACCGATGAGCTGAAAGCGGCGGGCTGGACCTGGCCGGTCGCACAGATCAATCGCACCCTGACGAACAGGCGGGGCACGGTGCGGGGAATGCACTTCCAGCGCGCCCCGCATGAAGAGGCCAAACTGGTTACCTGCCTCAAAGGAGAAGTATTCGACGTTGCTGTGGATCTGCGGTTCGGTTCGGCCACATTTGGCCGCTGGCACGGCACTTATCTCTCCGGAGAAAACGGAGCGAGCTATCTTATTCCGCCCGGCTTCGCTCATGGCTTTCAAACCATGACGGATGACGTGGAGATGTTCTATATCCATTCTGCACCATATGCGCCGGGCGCCGAAGACGGGGTTCGTGCGGATGATCCAGCGCTCGGCATTCACTGGCCGCTCGCTATCACCGAAAGGTCTGAACGCGACATGAGCTTCCGCGATTTCAGCGCGATGACAGGAAGGAACGAGACGTGAAGTGCCGCCACTGCGGAACACCGCTTGAGCTTGTCTTTGCCGATCTCGGCTCCGCTCCGCCTTCCAACGCCTATCTCACGCATGAGGCGCTTTCGGCCCCTGAAACCTGGTATCCGTTGCGTGTCCTCGTCTGCACCGCCTGCTGGCTCGTCCAGACGGAAGACCATGCGGGCCGCGAGGAACTCTTCGCGCATGACTATGCCTATTTCAGCTCGACTTCTGCCGGCTGGCTCGCTCATTCGCAGAGATATGTCGGCGAGATGATTGGCCGTTTCGGTTTGGGTACGCATAGCATGGTCGTCGAGGTCGCCGCGAATGACGGCTATCTGCTCCAGTATGTGAAGCAGGCAGGTGTGCCTTGTTATGGGGTCGAGCCGACAGCGAGCACCGCTGCCGCGGCGCGCGAAAAGGGCATCGATATCGAGGAAAGTTTTTTCGGTGTCGATCTCGCGAAGCGGCTCGTGGCTGCGGGCAGATCGGCGGACCTGACGGCTGCCAATAATGTGCTCGCCCATGTACCGGATATAAATGATTTCGTCGCCGGTTTTTCGGCGCTCCTAAAGCCCGCAGGTGTGTCGACGTTCGAGTTTCCGCACCTCATGAAGCTTGTTGCCGAGAACCAGTTCGACACGATCTATCACGAGCACTATTCCTATCTTTCGCTGAGCGCGGTTGCGCGGGTATTCGAAAAGAATGGTCTCAGCCTTTTCGATGTCGAGGCGCTGCCGACTCATGGTGGAAGTCTTCGTGTATTCGCGCAGCGCACGGACACCGGCAGAAACAAGACGACCGAGCGTCTCACCGCGCTGCTCGATGCCGAGAAACGGGCAGGCGTGGATTCGGAGGCGTTTTATGCCGGTTTCCAGAAGCGTGCGGAAAAGGTGAAGGACGATTTCACCGCCTTTCTGATCGACGCGAAACGAAAAGGTCTGAAAGTGGGGGCCTATGGTGCAGCGGCGAAAGGCAACACACTGATGAATTTCGCCGGAACGAGGCCCGACCTCGTTCCCTATGTCGTGGACAAGGCTGCAGCAAAGCAGGGCCGCTTCATGCCCGGCAGCCGTATCCCGATCGTGGCGCCGGACCACCTGGATGCGGACCGGCCAGACATCATCATTATCCTGCCCTGGAACATCCGGGAGGAAGTGATGGCCCAGCTTGCTCACGCACGCGAATGGGGTGCGAGATTCGTGACGGCGGTGCCTGAGTTGATGATTATCTGACACCAAGCTTGCAATCTGACATAATTTATATCTGGCCAATATGCGAATGATTGGGAAAATCAGTTATGTCCGTTAAGGATGATCGTAAAGAATTCGAAGAAAATCGTGTCAAGCAATCGGTAGCGCTTGGGCAAGCTGCATCTGTGTTCAAAGACTCTTTGAATCTAGTCCTTAGCCTTGATCGTTTTGATTACAGTTATCTCTGGACTTGGCTCGGTGTCCCGATCATCCAAATGCCTGCGGATGTCATGGCAACGCAGGAAGTCATCTGGTCTACGAAACCTGACATCATCATAGAGACGGGAATTGCACGAGGTGGGTCGGTTCTCTTTCTTGCCTCGATGCTTGAACTTATTGGTAAAGGGCAAGTCATCGGAGTGGATATCGATATTCGCGCTCACAACCGGGAGGCAATCGAATCCCATCCAATGTCGAAGCGAGTGACAATGATCCAAGGACCTTCCAACGCTCCAGACGTTGTTGCCCAAGTAGTTGAAAAAATCCCCGCAGGTTCTTCAGTGATGGTAATCCTTGATTCGGATCACTCTCGAGATCACGTGTTGTCGGAACTTAGAGCGTATGCGCCGCTCGTTACAAAGGGCTGCTATCTTGTAGTTGCTGATACGCTGGTCGGACATATTGAAGAGGCAGATGCGCCTCGCAAGAGATCCAAGCTTTGGTTCAAGGGGGATGAGCCGCTTGCAGCACTCTATGAATATCTTGGTGAAACAGACCGATTTGAGGTTGATCCGGTCATAAACGGCAAACTCGTAGTTTCGTCCTCCCCCGGGGGATATCTGAAATGCATTCGAGATTGATTGCCGAACGTATTAGGCTTCGTGCGCCCTGTGTCGGAGATATGAAGGTGCTGGGTAGTATGAGACGCGACGTTGCATTGCAAAATCTTCTTCTCGCTTACCCTGATCCAGCTGCCACTATTGACCTCGATCATTGGCTTGAACGTCGGAAGAATGAGCCGAGAGGAGCATTTTTTGTTGTTGCCGATATCGAGACCGATGAATGCCTAGGTTACGTCCAATTGGCAAATGTACATGGTAGGGGCCGTCATGGTGCATTGGGAATTGCACTTTCAGATGTTGCACAAGGTCGCGGCATAGGGCGCGAAGCTCTCACACTTTTTCTCCAATATGCGCGAGATTTCATGAATCTCCGGAAGGTGGAGCTTGAGGTAATGTCGAGCAACAAACGAGCCGTCAGATTGTACAAATCGCTCGGCTTTGTTGAGGTGGGGGTGCGCCGCCAACATTATTTTGACGGGACGGATTGGCGTGATGTGCTGCTTATGGAGCTCCTGCTTGAGGGGTCTAACATTTGACCCGTGTCGTCATCTCGCAGCCGATGTATTTTCCATGGCCGGGCTTCTTCGAGCAGATGATGCTCGCGGACGTCTACATCTGGCTTGATGATGCTCAATTTTCCAAAGGTTCGTTTACGAACCGGATTCAGGTGAACATCAATGGACATCGCAAGTGGATGACGATTCCGCTGGAAGGCAAGGGCACCATGACCCCCATTTCCGGCTTGCGTGCGGCGGGAAACACCTGGGTCGCATCGCACCGTGAGATGTTGCGCCAAAGCCTTTCCCGTCTTCCGGCAAGAGCCGCCGCACTCGAAATTTTCGAAAAGGCGACCAGCGGGACATTGCTCGTGGATTGCCTTGTCCAGTCGGCGGCCTTGCCAGCCTCCTATATCGGGATTGCGCCGGGAGTCGTCCGGCGCTCAAGCGAAATGGGGGTAAGTGGGGCATCCTGGCAGAGGGTGCTGGATCTGGTGAAGGCAGTTGGCGGAACGACCTACATCACGGGACATGGTGCCGCAGCCTATATGGACCACGAGGCGTTTGAGCGCGAAGGCGTTAGTGTTGAATATATGGACTACAGCAAGACCCCCTGGGGAAACGCAGAGAATTTCGTTTCTCCCTATGTGACCATACTCGACCTGATCGCCGCCGAAGGAAAAGGCGCGGTTGACTGTCTCCGCCCCCGCACACTGGGGTGGCGGCGGTTTCTCGAAACGAGGAGCTAGATGTCAAAATGGACCTGAGCGCAGACGCCATGCACTCTTTCGAGAATGACGGATTTGTACTTCTCCCGGGATTCTACGACTTCGAAAGCGAGATAGCTCCCATCCAGGAGGGCATCCGGCAGATTGTCGAGCTGTCGGCAAGACGGCACGGACTGACAGTGGACTGCGACACGCCGCTCGCCGCGATGACGCGCGGATATATGACATTGATTTCCACGGACCGCAGCATCGGCAGCGAAATCTATGACGCCGTGAAGCAGATCCCGGCTTTCATGCGGCTCGTTATGGATCGCCGCAATGAAGCGGTCTTCAAAAAACTGCGTGCCGGGTCCATTCCCGGCATCGCCGCCGGGGGCTATGGCATCAGGATCGACAATCCCCGGGAACATACATTCCGCGCTCCCTGGCATCAGGAGTTTCCGGCCCAACTGCGTAGCCTGGACGGCATCGTCTTCTGGTCGCCGCTTCTTGCCGTTCAGCCCGAAATGGGGCCGGTGGAGATCGCGGGCGGGTCTCACAAGGAAGGCATCGTCCCGGTCTTCAATGAAAGTGGCGACGGTGCCCGGCAGGGCGCCTATGGGCTCCGCCTTGACGAGGAAGAACGGCGGCTCGCCCCATACGTCAGGTGCGCGCCGCTTACCAAACCAGGCGATCTGCTCCTGATGGATTTCCTGACCCTTCACCAGTCGGGGGAAAACCTGTCGGACAGGCCCCGCTGGTCAATGCAGTTCCGTTACTTCAATTTCGCGGAACCTACGGGAATCCGGATCGCATGGCGCGGATCATTTTCGGCGGGTGTGAAATTCTCCGATATTATGCCGGAACTGAAAAAGGCGGATTGAAATCTCATGAAATGTTGCGCTTGCGGGGCCGAAAATTGCGACCTCGTTTACCACTATCCGTCACCGGCGATCACATCGCTCTCGACAATTCTTGAGGTAGACACGCGTGTCTATATCTGCGCCGCATGCGGGCATATGCAATCCGCGGATCTGCCGGACGTGCAGAAGTTTTACGACACCGAATATCAGATATCGCTGACGTCGGAAGACGCCGATCAGCTTTACGACGTTGTAGGCGGCGTGCCCGTATACCGCACCCAGTATCAGGCCGGATTGATCGTCGATTTCGTCGATCTTCCCAAAGGAGCCTCCGTGCTCGACTATGGGGCGGCAAAGGCGAAGTCGCTCTATCGCCTCTGCGAGCGGCGGCCGGACATCTCGCCGCATGTATTCGATGTCAGCGAGGATTACCGCTCCTATTGGCAGGGCTGGGTGCCAAAGGATCAACAAGCGACCTACTCGGCACCGGCAGAGTGGAACGGCCGTTTTGATCTCATAACGGCCCACTTCGTTCTTGAGCATGTCCGCGAGCCGGTCGAAATCTTCTCGGATATCGCACGTCTCCTTTCGCCTTCCGGCCGCTTTTTCTTTTCCGTTCCAGATGTTCTGGGTAACCCGGCCGACATGATCGTCGTCGATCATTTGAATCACTTCACGCGCACTTCGCTACCGGTTGCGCTTGACCGCGCCGGAATGAAGATCGAGCGGATCGATACCTCCCGCCTGCGTGGTGCCTTTGTCGTTGTCGCTTCGCTGAAGCAGGGCCACGAGAAGGTCAGCGCCCCTGATCCGTCGGAAACGAAAGCGGTCATCAAATCGCTCAACGAGTGTTGCGCTTCGTGGCATGACGCCGAGAAACTTGTCGCAAATGCGCAGGCGCGGAACGCGGGCAGGAAGGTTGCGATTTACGGAGCAGGCGTATACGGAACATTCGTGTATGCCCGCATCCGGAACAGTGGCGGCGCTGCTTGCTTCGTCGACCGCAATCCGCATGTTCATGGACGGGATCACCTCGGTGTTCCCGTCCTGCCGCCGGAAGCTCTGCCGGCCGATATCGGTGTCCTCTATGTCGCGCTGAATCCGGCTATAGCCCGCAAGGCCATGGCGGATCTGGGTTTCGATCAGCGAGAAGGACTGGAGCTGGTCTATCTCAGCTAGATGGACGCGTGAAAGGGGAGAGGACGATCTCGCGGAGCGCTCTTCGCGCAATCTTGCGATAGCCGTAGCAACGATCGCTTGTGTAATTTTCGATCATCTTGTTGAGGCGCTTCATTTCCTCTGGCGCGAAATCCAGTTTCGATGCCTCGTCGAGGCAGAATTGTCTGAATAGACGCCGCAGCTCGAGCATCTGCTTGTAGGGTGGGCGAATGCGCGCTGGACGATGCTGTATCGTCTGCGTCAGGCAGGCTTCATTCGTTCCTGCCAAAGTACCGCGAATGATCTGCGTGTAGATGGTCAGATGGTCGGATCCCCATCCGTATGGATAGTGCGACCATACGCGGTCGAATGAACGCTGCAATTCTTCCTTTCTCCAGAGGGCGTAGAACCAACTGGGGGGCGCTTCTCTCAGGAGGAGCCCAATTCGGTCGAGCCGGTCATTCGGCAGATTTGGCCATCGGGCATCACCATAGGTACGGCCATCCTCGTGAATCGAGAGAATTCGAGGTACTGCGAGATGGATCTGTGGATTGGTATGAAACAGGCCGAGCAGTTCGTTGATGAAATTCGGGGAAATGAAGTCGTCATGCGCCAGCCAGAAGAAGAATTCGGTCTTTGCGGCGGCAAGAACATCGAGAAAGTTGTTTGTTGGCCCCCGGTTCTCGCTCTGCCGGAAATAGATGAATCGTTTGTCTGTTTGACAAAATGACTCTGCGATTTCCCTCGTGCCATCGGTCGATGCATTGTCGTAGATAAGCGCAATGAAATTCTCTTCGGTCTGTGACAGGACCGACAGCAGGCATCGTTGGAGATATGCTTCTCCGTTGTAGACGGGGATACCGACAGTCACTTCTGGCATGGAGGGTCCGGGTCAGGCCTTCAATATCTGTTTAAGCGCATCTGCGACGCGCCGAACGAGATCCGGCGTCATATGATATCCGGAGGGAAGATTGACACCGGACTTGGCAATGAATTCGCCCGCTGGTTGAGCCGGCATGTAAGCCGATGAGCCGGGCCTGTCGGCAAAGGCGGGCAGACTTGAAAGCGGCGAGAAGAACGGACGCGTGTCGATCTTTCGTTCGCGGAATCCTTCCATCAGCGCGAACTTGTCCATGCCGAAGGAAGCGTCGGGAATTACCGTGACCATCCAGTAGGAGTTGAGCGTGCCTTGTGGTTCGGCATTGAGCGTGATGCCGCCGATATCGCCAAGCGCCTCCCGGTACCAGCTGAATATCTGCCGTTTCCTGGTGATGAGTTCCTCCACACGCTCGATCTGAGCGAGGCCGAAGGCCGCCTGCAAGGCGCTCATCTTGTACTTGAATCCGACTTCCGTGTTCAGGAACAGCTTGTCGCCGGGCGGGCGGCCGTGATCGCGCAGTGTCATCACGCGCTTGTGCAGGTGATCGTCATTGGTAACGAACATGCCACCTTCGCCGGTCGTAAGCGTCTTTGAACCATGAAAGGAAAAGACTCCGGTGTCGCCAAGGGCGCCGGCCTTCTTTCCTCCATATTCCGAACCGAGCGCTTCCGCCGCGTCTTCGATCAGCATCAGGCCATGCCGTTCGGCAATTCGCCGCAGCTCCGCCCAATCGGCCATAGAGCCATAAAGGTCCACACCGATGATGGCCTTTGTTCGCGGCGTTATGGCGGCTTCGACAGATTTGGGGTCGATGCACCATGTGTCCTTCTTTATATCGGAGAATATCGGCGTCGCGCCCACATAGATGACCGGGGCAACCGATGCGATCCAGGTCACATCCGGCACGATGACCTCATCGCCGGGGCCGATGCCGGCAGCGGCAAGTGAGAGATGGATGGCTGCCGTGCAATGGGGGAGGGAGACAGCATGCTTGACGCCGACATAGGCGGCAAACGCTTCCTCGAACCGGCGATTGTATTCGTAATGATTGCTGAACCAGGCATTCCGGGCCGCGTCAGCTACATATTCAACTTCCCGTTCAGTTACCCAAGGCCCGGCAACCGGAATGACGTCCTGAAACTGGCTCAACTCGATATCTCCGATAAAGACCGGAACTATTCTAGACCAATGAGTGAAAAGTCGGTATCGGGATAAAAGTCTCTGTATTCACGAATTATCTGCTTCAGCTCGTCCGGCAGGGAAGCCCCTCTCCCTGGGCGTCCGACATTTCTGCGTTCCGCAGCCGGGTTCGAACCATAGATGGCGGCCGAGATAATGTCTGGATCGGTGCTATGTCCGGCCCGTTCCAGGATGCAGGCAACGGCCTCCACCGGATCGGAGATGACGTCCTCGTACCTGAGCCACAGGGCATCTTTGCATCTTGTCCATGAGACGAAGAAGTTGATGTACCAGGGGATCACCATCTGAACGATCATGCGGTCAAGTTCGTCGTCATCCATCGCCAGATGGTCTTCAAGTACATATGCCATCGGCGCCCGGACCGATTCATTGCGCCAATGATCGCGGATACTGACAACACAATCGAAAATATCCCGCACAAGGACAACCGGCGTCATTTGAAATTTCTGGATGGCTTCGGCGGTTCTCGAGTGGTACCGCACATGCTGCTGCGAGACGTAATGGTACTTGCTCTTGCGCAGTGCGATGCGGAAATTGATTTCCTGTTCCGCGCGCGCCGCGCCGCTCACCAAAGATGTTTTCCGAAATCCCGGCAGCCGGCCAATCGCGTTCGACAAATAGGTCGATCCGCTTTTCGGCATGCACGCGAGCAGAATATGCGTCCGCGGCGCGGTTTTCATAACGATGTTGTGAGCGGCAACATCGAATACGGCTCTGAGGGCTTTGATCGGCCCCCACGGACGGGTCCAATTTGATTGTTAGTGCAATGATGGTCGTGGCGCCAGCGCGGGCGGCATCGCTGGTTGGGGTTGCAGGGCCGCCCGCGCGAATGCCGGGATGAAGACCTCCGGCGCCGGCGGCTTGTAGCCGAGCGATCCATGCGGACGCACGGTGTTGTAATGCCGACGCCAGCTTTCCACGATGATCCTGGCCTCTTTGAGCGTGTAGAAGATCTCGCCGTCGAGGAGTTCGTCGCGCAGGCGAGCATTGAAGCTCTCGATGTAGCCATTCTCCCATGGGCTTCCGGGTGCGATGTAGGCAGTCTTCGCCCCGACGGCGGTGATCCAGTCCTGCACGGCCGTGGCGATGAACTCCGGGCCGTTGTCGGAACGGATGTGCTCAGGCACGCCGCGCAGGATGAACAGGTCGGACAGGACGTCGATGACGTCGGTGGAGTTGAGCTTGCGATCGATGAGGATCGCCAGCGCCTCATGCGTGAACTCGTCGATCACGTTAAGCATGCGGTACTTCCTTCCGTCATGAGTGCGGTCCTCGACGAAGTCGTAGGACCAGACATGGTTGGGCCGCTCGGCGCGCAGGCGGATGCATGATCCGTCGGCGAGCCAGAGCCGGCCTTTCTTCGGTTGTTTGGCTGGAACCTTCAGCCCCTCTTGCCGCCAGATGCGCTCGACCCGCTTGTCGTTGACCACCCAGCCCATCTGGCTGCGCAGAAGCTCGGCGATCTTGCGATAGCCGTAGCGGCCATAGCGGCGGGCCAGTGCAACGATGTCCTCGGTCAGTTGCTGCTCGTCGTCCCGGCCGCGAGGAATACGCCGCTGCGTGGAGCGATGCTGCCCAAGCACGAGGCATACCCGGCGCTCCGACACGCGCTTCGGCAGAACCGAGCGAACATGGTCGATGCAGGCACGGCGACGCGAGGGGCTCAGAAGTTTCCCCGCGCAGCCTCCGTCAGGATCAGCTTGTCCAGCGTCAGATCGGCCACCGCCTTGCGAAGCCGTTCGTTCTCCTTCTGGAGATCCTTCAACTGCCGAAGCTGGTCACGGCTCATGCCGCCATATTGCTTGCGCCACCGGTAGAACGTCAGTTCGGAAACGCCGATCTGGCGAACGGCATCCGCCATCGCCATGCCTTGGCCGCGCAAAACCTCAACCTGCCGAAGCTTCGTGACGATCTCGTCGGGCTTGTGTCGCTTGTTTGCCATTGTGGTCCTCCTTCATGGTCAAAACCATACTTCAAGGTGGACCCGTTCAATGGGGGTGGATCA
>JAHBYK010000057.1 GCA_019635965.1 Parvibaculum sp.
TCAGCGAATTGAAGGCGCGGCTCAGACGACCCGGAAATTCTTGAACTGCCAGGGATCGTTTTCGTCGATGTCTTCGGGGAACAGCAATCCCCGGTCGAGCAGCGGCGTCCAGTCCGTATAGGCACCGACCATCTTGCCGAGATAGGGACGGGTAATCTCGAGAATACGCTCGAAATCCATTTCTTCCGGCTCCGTCACCCAGCGGTCCGGATTCTCCAGCGCCCAGACGATACCGGCCAGCACCGCCACGGTGACCTGGAGGCTGGTCGCATTGTTATGCGGCGCACAGGCCCGCGCCTCCTCGATGGTGAGCTGCGAACCGTACCAATAGGCGCCTTTCGCATGGCCCATCAGCAGCACGCCAAGCTCGTCCATGCCTTCCGAGATTTCCTCCATCATCAGGCGCTTGTGCTTCTGAACCTTCCAGTTCTTGCCCGCAAGCTCATGCAGCGACAGGACAGCGACATGGCAGGGGTGATAGGCGTAATGCACGGTCGGGCGATACTTCGCCTCGCCGCCTTCGCGAACCGTCAGATAGTCGGCGAGCGAGATCGACTCGCCATGCGTGATGAGCCAGCCATGATACGGGCCTTCATTGGGCGTCCAGCTTCGCACCCGCGTCGAGGCGCCGGGCCGCGTCAGATAGATCGCGCAACGCGAACCTTCGGCATGGGCCTGCCCGTCGGGCGGCATTTGCCGCTCATGCGTGCCCCAGCCAAGCTCGGCCGGCTGGCAGCCCTCGCCGACGAAGCCATCGACCGACCATGTATTCACGAATTCGCCGATCGCTTTCGGGATCGGTGAAACCTGCGTGTCGCGCTCGGCGATATGGATGACCTTGATACCGAGGCGCGACGCGAGAGATGCCCATTCGGCGCGGCTTTTCGGCACATCCGCTTTCAGCCCGGTATCGCGCGCGATGTCGATCATCGCCTGCTTCACGAAATGCGACACGAGGCCGGGATTTGCACCATGCGTGAGAACGGCCGTCGGACCGCTTTCATATTTTCGCTTCAGTGCCAGCGCCGCCTCACGCAGCGCATAATTCGACCGCTGCGACGGCGAACGCTTTGTGTCGGTATATTGCCCGCTCCAGGGCTCGATGCAGGTATCGATGTAAAGCGCACCCTTCGAGCGGCAGAACTCGATCAGGGCAAGGCTCGAGACATCGACCGAAAGGTTGACGAGAAAATCGCCCGCCGCGATGAGCGGATCGAGCACCGAGAGATAATTGCCCTGCCGAAGCGGCGTCACCGTGAAGGAGACGCCATATTCTTCGGCCTCCCGGCGGCCCGTTTCATCCGCCGTGACGATCGAGATTTGCGACGGCTCGATGTCGAGATGGCGCAGGATGAGCGGCAGGACGCCCTGCCCGATGCTGCCGAATCCGACCATCACCATGCGGCCCCTGAAGCCCGCGAGTTTGCCTGACGGAATATCGCTCATCGCAAAACCTCACCTCAGATGGGGGGCAAGCCTGCCCCCGGCCACGAATGCCCCGGCCCGCGCGGACTTTAAGGTCCGCGGCGCCGCGAAACCAGCACACATCTCATTTCATGGCTTGAAAGTGGTGCCGCCTGCGTGACTCGAACACGCGACCCCCTCATTACGAATGAGGTGCTCTACCAACTGAGCTAAGGCGGCGGCGCGGGGCGGCATGCCGCCCGTTCCGCGAGGGCCTTGAGATACCCCGCCCCGTTGCCTTTGGCAACAGGGAGAAACGGGGGAAATCCGCCCCGGGGGCCCTATTCGGCCCCCGCCTCGTCCGCCGTTTCGCCGACAGCTTCCTCATCGCCCGCCATGGCAGGCGTTTCCCCGGCCGGCGCCGGCTCCGCCACAGCCGCAGGCGCGAGCGCCGTGGCGAGGAAGGCGGCAACCGCCGCAGCGCTTTCTTCCGGCACTTCTTCCATCGGCACATGGCCGACATTTTCGTAGATCACAAGCTCGGCCTGGGGAATGCGCGCCTTGAACTCATGTGCCGCCGAAACCGGGATCAGCCCGTCCTTGTCGCCCCACATGATGAGGGTCGGCGCCGAAATCTCGCCAAGCCGGGCAGCGAAAGCCGCATCGTTCCGGTTCGCATATTGCGAGAAGCGGATCCGCGTCGCGTCGCGATTTCCCTCGTGAAGGCTGAGATCGAAATAGCGCGCGACCATTTCGTCCGTGACTTTCGACTGATCGACAAAGACCTTCCGCAAGCCCTCCTCGACCATCGCGCGCGGCAGCACATAGCGCATGATCTTGCTGATGACGGGCATGCTGGCGACACGGAAGGCGAGCGGCACATCGTTCGCGTCCCGCTCAACCGGAATACCGGCGGCATCGACAAGGATGAGGGCCGAAACGCGCCCGGGATGTTCGAGCGTCACCATGGCCGCGACACCGCCGCCCATCGAATTGCCGGCTACCGCAAAGCGGTCAATGTCGAGCAGGTCCATGATCTCGATCACGAAGGCCGCCATTGCCTCGCGCGAATAATCGTCGCCCGGCACCCGGCCCGTGAGGCCGTGGCCCGGCAGGTCCATGCTGACGATTCGATAGGTGCCGCCAAGCTCTGCCACCCAGGGCTCCCAGGTGTGAAGCGAGGCATTGGAACCGTGGATGAGCACCAGCACCGGCCCCGAGGGATTCCCCTCATCGCGGATATGCGCACTCGCGCCCGAAGGCAGCGTCGCAAATTGCGAGGCACCGCCTGCATATTTGCCGATCAGCTTTTCGCGCGGCAGATCGAACTGCACCACCGAAATGAAAATCACGGCAAGGGCGAGCACGATCAGCGTCGCCGTGCCCATCAGTATGCGTTTTACCATTTGCGTTCCCCCCGGGCCTCGCTGCCCGCATCATCGTCAGGCCCCGGATCATCGGGGAGCGGCGGGCGGAATACAAGTACCTCGCTCGGCTTCTCCGCGCTTGCATCGGCCTCCGGCGCGGCCTCGGCGCCAGCTTCGGAGGATGCCGGAGATCGCGGTTCAGGCAGGTCTTCGCCGGCAAGGCCCGGCACCGCCGCAGTCGCCGAAACCGTCCAGCTGAGGCCGTCGAACTCGCCCGTTGCCGGATTGATCGGCGACCAGCGATGCGCCCTGTAGCCAGTGCCTGTCCATTGCGGATCCTCCGGCGCGTGAAGTGCGCGGGCGAGCCAGCCGCGCGCCGCACCACGATCGCCGAACTCGCCTTCCTCGATCTCCGCCATCAGCTCGCAGATACGCTGTGTCGGCGCCTCGCATGCGTCGGGTCCCACATAGCGCGAAAGCGCTGCCCGCGCCGCCTTCCAGTCGCGCGCACCGATCGCTCCTCGCGCGGCAAGAATATGGCTCTCGACGTGATCGGGATTGCGCGCGGCGAGGCTCGCCGCCCGCGCCGCCCGGTCATAGCCCGTTTCACCCTCGATCATGTCGAGCCAGACATCGGCGAGATCGGGATGCGGTTCGGCCCTCCACGCTTCTTCGATCAGCCTGGCGCCCTTGCGGTATTTGCCCGTCGCCGCATGAAGCCGCGCCGCCAGCGCCACCACCGGCGCGAATTGCGGCTCAAGCGTGACGGCTTCCGCCGCAAGCCGCGCCGCTTCCTGAAGTGCCGCATCGCGCGCCTCGCCCGTCTGCATCCGGGCTGCTTCCTCCGCCGTCATCGCCTTTGCGGTGAGCAGCAGCGCACGGCGGCGGCGCGCATCGTTGCGCGGAATGAGTTTCGCGCCGACAGTGCGGTCGAGCGTTTTCAGCGCGCCGTCCCAGTCTTCCTCGGCTGCCTCGATCTCGAATACGGCCTGAGCGGCCCAGGGCGTCTGCGGCCGCAATTCGAAGGCGCGACGCGCATAGGCAAGCGCCTTGTCGCGGTCGCCGGCACGCCGCGCCTGAATGAACAGACCGCGAAGTCCGAGAAATTCGGTTTCGGGCGCCGCGAGCATTTGCTCGAAATATCCGGTCGCGGCAGCCTCGTTTCCTTCAAGCTGTGCGGCCTGTGCGGCAAGCAGGAGCGTCAGCGGCGGCGCATCGAGCAGCTTGTGCGCCTGCGCCGCATATCGCTTCGCTTCGCCCGCATCGCCAGCCGCCACTGCGACCATGCCGCGGGAAAGGGCGAGAAATCCCTTCTGCTGACGCCGCTTCTCGAGAAACGCCGAGACGCTGGCGGGTGTTTCGATGAAGCTCACCACGATCCGGTAGAAGAAAAGCGCGAGAAAGGCGGCAAGCGCCATGGCCGCGACACCGATGACGAAGCTCGTGCGGATTTCATAGCCGCGCCAATGCATCACGAGCTCACCCGGATTGTCGGCAAGCCAGATCGCAATGGCACTCAGGACCGCGATGATGAGAAAGGTATAAAGCGCGCGAAGCATGTCAGCCCCTCGCCGCCGCAAGCTCGCCCGCAAGCCGCGCGCTCAATTCGCGCACCAGACGATCGGTTTCAAGCCGCGCCTTCGCATCGGCAATCCATGGTGCCGCCGCTTCCGCCGCCGGACCGGCGAGGAGTTCTGCCTCCGTCACGGCGCCACCGAGATCCTGCGCCTTCAGACGCTCTTCCATCCGCGCGACAATCGCTTCGGTTGTCGCGCCAGAAATTTCCCCGGTCCGCCTTATTGTCACCAGCGACTTCGCATTGGCAAGGAAACGCGACCAGAGCCCGTCCTCACCGGCGCGGCGCTCCGCATCGAAAACAGATTGTGCGAGCGAGGCAAAACGTCCCTCGAGTGCGGCGCGCGTCGGCACGCCGGACTTTGCGGCATCGGCCAGCGCGGCAAGCTCGGGCTGATCGGGAACGAACTGACCCATGACGCGCAGTTCGGTTTCGAAGCTGCCCGCGCCTTCCGCGGCTCGCGCAAGATTGGCAAGCGCAAGGCCGAGCGCCGCCCGCGCGGCGGCATCGGGGTCTTCTTCCTTCTTTTCGAGCGCCGCAACACGCGCTTCCATTTTCTCGACGTCAGGGAGAAGCGCCGCCAGCCGGATGTCGAGCGCCTTCACAAGTGCATCGACACCTTCGACCCGTGCGCCGAGACCTTCGGGCGGCATGCGCGCATCCAGCGCGCCAAGCGCCTGCTGGAGCGAGGCCATCGTCTCGCGCGTATCGCCAAGCGCCGATTTGAGATCGTTGAGTTCGCCCTCGGCATTGTCGATGCGCGCATTCATCGCTGCGGCACTGTCCGGCGTTTCGGCAAGAGCGGCAAGCTGACTGTCGAGTGCATCGAGCCGCGCGCCAAGCGTATCGAGCTGAGCGGATGCCGCTTGCGACGCCGCGCCGTTCGACGCCTCGATCTCCGCGATCCGTTCGGCAAGGGCGGCAATCTGCCCGTCATTCTCATCCGCGGCCGGAAGCACACCGAGCGCGAAAAGCGCGATCAGCATGGCCGCGGCACCGCCAATGCCGGCACCGCCTGCAACAAGCAAGTTCGAATTGCCGCGCATGCCCGGACTTGTCTTCCTTGTTTCGTCCGGCGCTTCGCCGGATGCTCCTTTCGTCTCCCCGGCCACTTCCTCGGCAACGCCGTCAAGCACCGGCGCCTCCCTGGTTCTGCCCTGCGGGCGGCCGTCGCGTGCCGTTGTTTCGGGTTTCAGATATTCGGCTTCGCCCGCTTTCGGGGAATTGCCGTTCTGGTTCTCTGAATCGCTCATCGCAAGGCCTTCCGGGGGTGGGTCCGCCGCTTCGCCTCACTATAAAGAAGGCGGCGCGCCGGGTCAGGCTGAACTTCGGGGAAAAATCAGGCGGAAATAAGCGCGGTGAGCGCGCTCTGGGAAGGCTCGGCCGCAACATGGACCGCGCGGAAGGTGAGCCCCTTGAGCGGTGCCGCCACCGCGCCCGAAAGACAATAGGCCGTGACGCCGGCAAGTGAGGCCGCAAGTCCTGCTTCTGCGATCAGCGCCGCGAACTGCCCGGCCGTGCGCGGCGAAAAGAACAGCACACCGTCGATCCGGCCCGCACGCAGCGCCTCGAGCACAGACCGGGGCAGCGGCTGCTTCTCCGATTCGTAGAGTGCGAGCCTCTCCACCTCGAAGCCCCGCGCCTCGAGCAGCGCCTTGAGGTCGCCCGCAAGAACGCTGCCCGCCGCATGAAAGAGCGGACCCTTCGCCGGGTCGAGCAGGCGCAGGGCAAGCGCTTCGAGCGCATGAACATCGCCTTCCGCCGCACGGACATTCGAGAAACCTTCGGCACGCGCTGCCGCCGCACTTGCCTCGCCGACCGCAAGCAACGGAACCTGCTTCAGGTACCGGTCTGCGATCCGGCCGAGGGCGCGTGCGCCATTCGCACTTGTTATCAGCAGCGCCTGCCACTCGCGCGCGGGCAGCGAAACACCATCGAGATAGCGGATCGAAAGAAGCGGTGCGATCGTCACCTCATGACCGCGCGCGCGAAGCCCGGCGGCAAGCGCCTCGCTTTCCGGTTCGGGCCGCGTGACGAGGAGATGCATTTGCCTCAAACGCCTGAAAAGAAATTCGGTCCTGCGCGGGATTTGAGTTCCTCGCCCGCATCCTGCCCGAGCGCCACGGCATCTTGCGCAAGACCTTCGCGTTCCGTCTCGATCACGTCGCTGCCATCCGGCGTCAGCACCATGCCGCGCAGCCGCATCCGCTCGCCGGAAATTTCCGCAAGCGCCGCAATCGGCGTCCGGCAGGAACCATCGAGCACGGCAAGAAGCGCTCTTTCGGCCGCGACACGCAATCCCGTTTCGGCGTGATGGATTTTTTGCAGCAGATGATGCGCCTCGTCGTCGCCGTGGCGCCGCTCGATGCCGATGGCACCTTGCGCGACGGCGGGCAGCATGTCCTCGGGTGCGATAGGTGCTGTGATGCGGCCCGAAAGGCCCATGCGATTCAATCCGGCAACGGCAAGAAAGGTTGCATCGGCCACACCATCGGCGAGTTTCTGGAGCCGCGTATCGACATTGCCGCGGAAGGGCACGACTTCGAGATCGGGCCGCTTCGCCTTGAGCTGCGCCGCGCGCCGGAGCGACGACGTGCCGACCTTCGAGCCAGCAGGCAAGGCAGCGAGCGAAGGCGCCTTGAGCGAGATGAAGGCATCGCGCGGGTCTTCCCGCTCGAGCAGGCAATCGATCACCAGCCCGTCCGGCAGTTGCGTCGGCATGTCTTTCATGGAATGGACCGCGACATCGATCCGTGCATCGAGAAGCTGCTCCTCGATCTCCTGCGTGAAGAGGCCCTTGCCGCCGATCTCGGAAAGCGCGCGATCCTGCACCCTGTCGCCCTGCGTACTGATGACGACGATCTCGGTCACATCTTCCACATGGGCGTGGGAGGCCAGCGCGATCCGCCGCGCGACCTCGTTCGCCTGAACAAGTGCGAGCTTCGAGCCACGGGTTCCGATGCGGTAGCGGCGTTGCATTCTGGGTCTCTGAAGTTGTATGCCAGCGGATGTTCCCGCCTGCGGTTCGTTCCGAGGGCTCCTTATAACCCGTTCGCCCGCGCGGCGAGAGGGAAAGCCCGGCCTTTCGGGCAAATTCGTCGGAAAAGCCTCCATGAACCGGCCTCTGACCATTCTCGGCATCGAAACGAGCTGCGACGAAACAGCCGCCGCTGTTGTGCGCCGCCCGGCGGGCGGCGGCCGGGGCGAAATCCTCTCCAATGCCGTCTTTTCGCAGATCGAAGCCCATGCGCCCTTTGGCGGCGTGGTCCCCGAAATTGCGGCCCGCGCCCATGTCGAGCATCTCGATGGGCTGATTGCCCGCGCCCTGAGAGATGCGGGGACGGATTTCGCCGGTCTCGACGGGATCGCGGCGACGGCGGGTCCGGGCCTCATCGGCGGCGTGATCGTCGGGCTGATGACGGCAAAGGGCATCGCCGCCGCGAGGGGCCTGCCCTTCATCGCGGTCAATCACCTCGAGGGCCATGCGCTGACAGCCCGGCTGACCGACGATCTCCCTTTCCCATATCTCCTGCTTCTCGTCTCGGGCGGCCACAGCCAGCTTCTCGTTGTCGAAGGTGTCGGCCGCTACCGCCGCCTCGGCACGACCATCGACGATGCGGTGGGCGAGGCTTTCGACAAGGTGGCGAAGCTGATGGGGCTCGGCTATCCGGGCGGTCCCGCCGTCGAGCGCATTGCGCGCGAGGGGGATGGCGCGCGTTTCGCGTTGCCGCGCCCGATGCTTGGCCGTGAGGGCTGCGATTTTTCCTTTTCGGGCCTCAAGACGGCGGTGCGCCAGCTTGCCGAGGCGCAAGCGCCCCTGTCGGAAGAGGACAAGGCGGACATAGCGGCCGCTTTCCAGATCGCGGTCGCCGATGTTCTATCCGACCGCTGCGAGAACGCCATGGCCGCCGCGAACGACATCCTCCCGCCCGGCCATCGGAGGCTTGTCGTGGCCGGCGGCGTTGCCGCCAACATGGTGCTGCGCGAGCGGCTGATGGTTTCGGCCCATGCCTTCGGCTATGAATTTGTCGTGCCGCCCCTGAAACTCTGTACCGACAATGGGGCGATGATCGCCTGGGCGGGCGCGGAGCGCATGGCGCTCGGCCTCACCGACCCCATCGACACCGGCCCCCGCGCCCGCTGGCCGCTCGACCCCGATGCCGCGCCCGCAAGGGGCGCCGGCGTCAAAGCCTGAGAAAAGGAATGCCCATGAGCCTGCAGCTTGTTCTCCTCAATCAATTGCTGCGCTGGCAGATCAAGCGGCGCTTCCGCAAGAACCCCGATGTGCAGTTGCTGCGCCCCCTGATGCAGCAGATGGAGGCCCGCACCTCGCAGCTTCCGGCCGACATCAAGGTCGAGGATCTGTCTCTTGGCGGCGTACCGGCCGAACGCCTGTCGGCGCCTGGCGCCGATCAATCGCGTACCTTCCTCTATATTCACGGCGGCGGCTTTGTCGGCGGTTCGCCGCGCACCCATCGCCCGATCACCTGGCGGCTTGCCAGGGAGATCGGGGTGCCGGTCCATGCAGTCGACTATCGTCTTGCCCCCGAACACCCCTTCCCCGCCGGTCTCGATGACTGTGTTGCCGCCTATCGTGCGCTTCTCGACATGGGCCTTCACTCAAAGTCGATCGTCGTGGGCGGCGATTCGGCGGGCGGCAATCTCACACTCGCCTTGGCGCTCCGCCTGAAGGCCGAGGGGCTGCACCTGCCCGCCGCGCTCGTCTGTCTCTCGCCAGCGACCGACATGACCGGAAGCGGCGCCTCCCGCCATGAAAATGCGGAAGCGGATTCGCTTTTTGTCGAGGCGATGTTCGACAGCCTGAAGCCCGCCTATTACGCCAACCATGATGAGCGCGACCCGTTCCTCTCGCCGCTCTTCGGCGATGTGGCGGGCTTTCCGCCGGTCCTTCTTCAGGTCGGTGAGCGCGAAATGCTGCGCGACGATTCCGTGCGGATGGCAGAAAATCTGAAAGCCGCCGGCGTCGAAGCCGTGCTCGAGGTCTGGCCGAAGGTCTGGCATGTCTGGCAGCTCAATGCCGACATGCTGCCCGAGGGCCGCGAGGCCATTACCCACATCACCCGCTTCGCCCGCCAGCACCTTGCCCTGACCTGAAAAAAGAACCCCGCCGCGGGGAAGCGGCGGGGTCAAGCGCCCTCTGGGGGAGAGGGCTCGGGGATCGCCGGACTTCCATCGAGGGGGAGGGGGGAAGTCCGGCCGAGAAATCTGTTTCGGTTCGCCTCAGACGATCTGGGCGACGCCCGAGGTCTGTACGATCAATGCGATCGTGTAGACCACGAGCAACGCGGCGGCGGTACGGGTTGCGACGCGCTCCGCGAGGGGGAGGAATTTCCGGTTCTGCGTCATGGCTTTGGTTCCTGCTCGGAAGGCGGGGCTACCGCCTGAATTTCGGGTTCGCCGCTACTCAGACCGCATACTGGGAGGCAATCTGGGCAAGGAAGGCGACGGCATAGCCGGCCACGGCGATGGTGAGGACGCGGTTCGTCAGCTTGCTGTTCAGCTTGGTCATGGCTCGTCTCCTTATGCTCCAGCGGGGCTGCTTTCCGGGGGGTTCCCGCTGACAGGCTGGAGATAGGAGAGGCCTGAATGAAAAACAATGAATAAAACAAAAAATATTCAGTGTTCAGGATTTATGTTGCGGCAGCGCAACACAAAGCCCCTAATTCACCACCGGAATTTGTTCTTTATCAATGGCTTGAATTAAAAATGCGCCGCATCCAAGGTTTTGGTGCGACGCAACAAAAAAATAAGGGCTTGGGGATAAATCTGGAGCAATTCAGGCGATAACGGCCTGTTTTTTTTCCGGATCGACGCAGGCGCAGCCCGCCCGCAGCCCGGCGACCAGAATCTGATAGACGCCTTCAAGCTCTCTCTCGAGCTTGTGAAGCGGCAAGCGGGTGAAAAGCTGCGGATAGGAGAATTTGAGGGTCGCCGCCTGGATCATTTCGGCAGCAAAGTCGGGGTCCGGCACATTGAACTCCCCCGAGAGATTGCCGAGCTCGACGATGCGGGAAAGCACTTCCCGCTCGCGTTTCAGTCCCTCATTGTGGAATTCCGGCCGCTCGGCCGTGACGATCTGAGCCATTTCCACGATTTTCGGGTCCTCTTCCAGCTTGTGGAAGGTTTCCCGGAGATCCATGAAAAGGAAATCGTGAAGCCGCTGCGCGGCGGTCCGGCCCGGCGTTGTGAGGACGCGGCCAAGATCCTCCGCCGTCTGCGTCGAGGCCTCACGGCAAATCGACTCGGCAATATCAAGCTTTCCCGCGAAATAACGGTAGAGATTGCCCGGCGACATGTCGCAATCGACAGCAAGCTCGGCCATTGTCGTCTTGCTGTAACCGTAATGCATAAAACGGCGCTTGGCGGCGTCGAGGATTTTCTGGTGCGTATCGTCGTGAACGGTCATAGAGATATTCTAATCTGCCCGAGTAAATAATCAACGAATCGTTCAATCGTTAGCGCCTGCAACATGAGCCCTGCCCCCGGAGACCCGTCTTGAGCCAGAAATACGAAAAGATATCGGTCGTGGGCGGCGGCGCCTGGGGCACGGCGCTCGCCCAGGTGGCGGCAAAGGCCGGCCGCAAGGTCGTGCTCTGGGCGCGCGAGGCGGAGGTGGTCGAGGCGGTGAACGCCAGCCATGAGAACCGGACCTTCCTGCCCGGCATCCCCCTCGACCCGAAAATCCGTGCAACCGGCAACATTGCCGAAGCGGCTGAGGGGGACGCGCTCCTCATGGTGACGCCCGCCCAGCATATGCGCCGGATGCTGGAGGAACTGGCGCCCCATGTGTCGGAAGGAAAGCCTGTCGTGCTCTGCGCCAAGGGCATCGAGCAATCGACCAACTGCCTGCTGACGGAGGTGCTTGCCGAGGCGATGCCGCGCGCGACGCCGGCTGTTCTGTCGGGCCCGAGCTTTGCCGCCGAGGTTGCCCGCGGGCTGCCGACGGCGGTGACGCTTGCCTGCGAGGATGAGGCGGTCGCGGAGGCGCTTTCCCATGCGATCGGCCTGCCGGCCTTCCGCCCCTATTACTCCTCGGATCTCGTGGGCGCCGAAATCGGCGGCGCGGTGAAGAATGTGCTCGCCATCGCCTGCGGCATTGTCGAGGGCAAGAAATTCGGCGACAGCGCCCGTGCAGCCCTGACGACGCGCGGCTTTGCGGAGCTGACAAGGCTCGGCCTCGCGCTCGGCGCAAAACCTGAAACGCTGGCCGGTCTTTCCGGTCTTGGCGACCTCATCCTCACCTGCAACTCGCCGAAATCGCGCAACATGTCACTCGGCCTCGCGCTTGGCGAGGGAAAGACGCTCGAGGAAATCATGAGCCAGCGCAATTCGGTGAGCGAAGGCGTCCACTCCGCCACCGCCGTCGTGGCGCTTGCGCGCAAATACCATGTAGAAATGCCGATCGCCGAAGCGGTCGCCAATATCGTGAGCGGACGTTCAAGCGTCGACGAAACGATTGCGGCCCTTCTCGCCCGCCCCTTCCGCAGCGAAACCTGAAACGGACACCAAAATGCTTTTCTGCCTCATCTGCACCGACAAGCCGAACGCGCTGGAACTGCGCCTCGCCAACCGCGAAGCTCATCTGAAATATTGGGGCGAGGCCGGTTGCGTGAAGATCGGCGGGCCCTTCACCAATGACGATCAGAGCGTGATGAACGGCTCCATGCTGGTGATCGATGTCGCCGATCGCGCGGCGGCCGAGAAGCTGGTCGAGAACGATCCCTACAACAAGGCGGGACTTTTCGCGGCGACGGAAATCCGCGCCTGGAAATGGCTGCTCGGTGCGCAGGCCTGAGAACGAAGGACAGAGAGCGAAGGACTGAACGATGGCCTATTGGCTTTTCAAATCCGAACCCTCGACCTGGTCCTGGGAACAGCAGAAGAAGAAGGGCGCAAAGGGCGAGCCCTGGAACGGTGTTCGCAACCATCAGGCGAACAACAACATGAAGGCGATGAAAAAGGGCGATCTCGGCTTCTTCTATCACTCGGTGGACGAGAAGCGGATGGTCGGCATCGTCCGCGTGATCGGCGAACACCGCCCGGACCCGACCGACGAGACAGGGCGCTTCGGCCTTGTCGATATCGAGGCTGTTTGCGACCTGCCGAATCCGGTGACGCTTGCCGATGTGAAAGCTGAACCCGCGCTCGCCGAAATGGCGCTCCTGAAGCAATCGCGCCTTTCCGTGCAGCCGGTGCGCCCCGATGAATGGAAGCTCCTGTGCAGGATGGGCGGGCTCAAGAAAGCGCCATGACCGGAGAGGCGATCTGCGCGCTCGACGATCTCGACGATCCGGGCGCGCGAGGCTTCACGCTTGGAAGCGGCAAGGCACGACGCGATATTTTCCTTGTACGGAGGGATGTCGCAGTCTTTGCCTATGTGAACCGCTGCCCCCATGCGAACCAGCGCCTCGATGCCCGCCCCGGCCGCTTTCTGACGATGGACGAAACGCAGATCATCTGCGGCGGCCACGCGGCCCTCTTCCGCATCGAGGACGGCTTCTGCACCAGCGGGCCTTGCGTGGGCCAGCATCTCGAAGCCATCGCGGTGGAAGTGGTGGACGGCGTGGTGCGGGTGGCCCCGGATAACCGCTAGTCACCTTCAGACTTCGATTGCGTTTCGCCTGAACCAGGCCGAGAGATCTTCCTCCGTCAGGTCACCGGCTGCGAGACGGATAAAGGTTTCGTATTTCTGAGGCGCAGACGCCTCCACCCGGTAACCGTTGATGCGAAGAAAGGTCAGCGCCGCGACATAGGCCGTGCGCTTGTTTCCATCGACAAGCGGATGATTGGTCGCAATGCCATAGGCATAGGCAGCCGCGAGATCGAACAGGTCGGGCTCTTCACAGGCGAACTTGTTGAGCGGGCGATTGAGGGCGGAGTCGAGCAAGCCTTCATCTCGAATCCCTTCGCCTCCGCCATGTTCCGCCAGTTGCCGAAGATGAAAGGCGAGCACGGCCGCACGCAGCAGCCAGACAGGCTCGATCCGGTCCGTCATGACGGGTTACTTCGCCAATGCCTTCAACACATCGCGGTCTTCGCGCATGATGGCTTCCGCCGCTTCAAGCTGCGCTGCCATCGCGGGATCGTAGGGCGTGAGCAGAAAGCCTTCCGGTGTCTCGACCAGAAAAAGATTGTCGCCCTTGGCGGCATGGAGGCGCTCAAGCACGGCCTTGGGCAAAGCAATGCCGACAGAATTGCCGATCTGGGTCAGCTTGAGCGAAATCATTGCGGAATCCTCAGGAGCGATGGCGACGAACTGACGTTATAACAAATGTATTAACACGTCAATTCTCGCCTAACCTCTTATTCTGCCTCGAATTTCCGGAAATCCTCGATCAGCGCCTCGGCCGAGAGCGCAATGATCTTCTCGCCATCACTGGGGTCGGCCAGCGAGGGGTCGGAGCCGATGCGCCCGTCCGGGAAGGCGGCGCGGTAGCTTTCCGCATCCGTATAGCGGCCCCAGGGCGCGACCTTGGGCGAGAGCTCGGCATCCTTCACCGCATGGGGATGGAGGAACCAGGTCACGGCGATTTCGGACGGCGTCGCATGGACGCCATGCGCCGCGCCATAGCGCTTCTGGCAGAAATCCATCACCGGCTTGAAGTCCCACCAGTTGGCGCGCTTGCACTTCACGGGGCCCCGGTTGCTCGCCGCATTGGCGAGCGACTGATCGGCATAGATTTCGGCAAAGGCCGCCTCGATGGTCGCGGCATTGCCGCCATGCCCGTTGAAGAAATAGATGCGCTCGAAGCCATGCCGGGCGAGCGAGGACACCCAGTCGTGGATCGCCGCGATCATGGTGGAGGGGCGGAGCGTCAGCGTGCCGGGAAAGCCCAGATGATGCTGCGCGATGCCGACATTGAAGGTGGGGCCGACAAGGAACCCCGCCTGCTCCCCCGCACGGGCCGCAATCGCCTCCGGACAGATCGCATCCGTGCCGATCAATCCCGTCGGCCCATGCTGCTCCGTCGAGCCGATGGGGATCACGATCCCCTTCGACTTTTCAAGATAAGCCTCGATCTCCGGCCAGCTCGAATGATGCAGCAGCATCGCAGGATCATAGAGGAGGCGCGGTGGAATGTGGAATCGGGGGATTGGCGTCGAGGTAGCCATACCCGCCGCTGTCATCCCGGCGAAAGCCGGGATCCTTGGCCAGTCGCGTCATATGCCGCACATCAGATGGACCCCGGCCTTCGCCGGGGTGACGCTCTCTTTTTTGCTAAGCTCCCACAATGCAAATCCGCCGCGCCCTACATGACGACTGGCCGGAGCTTGCCGCGATCTTCATCGCGGCCCGCGCGACCATGACCTACCTTCCCGCGCTCCACACCGATGACGAGACCCGCGCCTTCATCAAATCCGTGGTGGAAATGCAATCTGTCTGGGTCGCCGAGGCGCAGGGCCGGCCCGTCGGCTTTGCTGCGTTTGACAGGCAAGACGGCGGCTGGCTCCACCATCTTTATGTCGCGCCGCCCTCGCATAACGCAGGGGCAGGCTCCCTCCTGCTCGCGAAGGCGAAGGCGGAGCTGCCGCAGGGCTTTTCCCTCTGGACGTTTCAGGCCAATCTCGGCGCCCGGCGCTTCTATGAGCGCCACGGGCTGACCGAAGCACGCCGCACGGATGGCGACAACGAGGAAAACCTGCCCGACATATTGTATGAATGGCGCCCGTAAAGAGGCGTGACCGGCAAACGGGGCCGGAAAAAGGGATGAGTGCGTTGAGCGAGAAAAAGAACAAGACCCTCGAAACGGAAAATCGCGGGCCGCTGAAAGGCGTGCGGATCGTCGATCTCACCGCCGTCGTCTTCGGCGCCTATGCGACGCAGATCCTGGGCGATATGGGCGCGGACGTCATCAAAGTGGAGGCGCCTTCGCCGACGGGCGGCGGCGGACAGGGCGGCGACATCATGCGCTGGCCGGGCCACCTGCCGGAAGGCGCGGCGCCCGATCTCGGCCCCATCTTCCTCACCATCAACCGCAACAAGCGCTCCGTCCTGCTCGATCTCGGCAGCAAGGAAGGCCGCGAGGCGCTGTTGAAGATCGTCGCCACCGCCGACGTTCTCACTTCGAACATCCGCTAT